>JBIKPY010000019.1:0-37535 GCA_044357185.1 Polaromonas sp. | reverse complement strand
CAGCAGGTGCGGCGCCTGGAGCAGCAGCAGGAGCGGCAGCGTCAGCAGCTGGTGCAGGTGCTGGAGCTGGTGCAGCAACTGGAGCTGGTGCAGGTGCTGGAGCGGCTTCTTTCTTGCCGCAAGCTGCCAGAGTGAAAGCTGCAACGATAGCTGCCAAAACGAGTGACTTGTTCATTTTTCAATTCCTTGATGAGTGTTTGAGAATAAGTTCAAAATGGCTAACAAAAAATAGTTAATCCATATATAAGGTGGGAAAGTTGATGCCTCCAACCTAACTTCATAGTATATCCGTATAAACCCATGCTTACAAAGCCGGGTTTATTGAGTTTTCACCAAAATAGTGCAAAAAAAAGACACTTCAAGGAGCCGAGCACTTCAGGGCTGGTCTTTTAGCTTCGCCGTATGCAGCCAGCCCGCGTCCAACCAATCGGCCAGCAAGTCTTTGGCACCGCGGCTGACCTTGCGCAATTGCGCCACGCTCAGTGCACGCTGGTCCGCCAGTTGACGCATCAACAGGGCATCAGCGCCTTGGGCTCGGTAGCTCTCACCGTTGATAAAAATATGTTTGTCGTCATACATCATGCGGGTACGCGAATCGAGCGCCAGCGCTTGTGAACCGATGGGCGCAGCCTGTGACGCGCCGCCCTCAAACCAGACTGAAGATTTGGGCTCGGTCAGGTACTCACCCAAAGCGCAAGCCAGCGCCAAAGGGTCCTTCAAGGCCGCGGCCACTGAGGCACGGGCAAAGTCTGTCAGCGCTGGCGGCAAGGCAGCAGGGTTTGCGGTGGCCGGCTGAAGTGGGTCTTTGTAAATTCTGGGCGTGGCCAGCGCTTCGCCGTCATCCGAGCAGTATTCAGCCAAACGCTGCAATAAAGCACCTGCTATTTCAGCCTGGCCCGGTGCCCTGAAACCGATCGAGTACGTCATACAGGCTTCGGGTTTGCCGTCTGCACCCGTACAGGCTTGGGCCACACCATCATGCGCGTAACGCGGCGGCAGGTAGAGCATGTCACCGGCTTCGAGCACAAACTCTTCTGTGTAATCGAAGTTTTGCAATATCTTCAGGGGTACACCTTCTTGCAGCGTGAAATCTGTCTGCTTGCCGATGCGCCAGCGCCGCCGGCCACTGGCCTGCAACAAAAACACGTCGTAGCTGTCATAGTGCGGCCCAACCCCGCCGCCGGTGCTGGCGTAGGAGATCATCAAGTCGTCCAAGCGCGCGTCCGGCACAAAACGAAACTGCTGCAGCAGTTCATGGGCTCTTGCATCGTGCAGATCAACACCCTGCACGAGCAAAGACCACGCCGGTTTGCTCAGCGCAGGCAGGCTGCGGGGCGCAAAGGGACCGGATTTCATGCGCCAGCCGCTGGCGCTCTGCATCACCAGCCGGGACTCCACCCGCTCTTGTGCGGCCAGTGCAAACAGCTCGGGCCGGTTCAGGATAGGCTTGAAGCCCGCGATGGCCTGGCGCACCAGCAAGGGCTTTTTTTGCCAATGGCGTTGCATGAATTGCTGGGGCGAAAGACCGCCCAGCAGGGCCAGAGCTTGAGTTGTATCCATGGGACAATTGTCGGATGAAAATCACCCCACAATGCGTTGTGTCCTTGACCTGGGTCATGAAAGACACCCTTGGCGAAGTTCTTGACGAGCTGGACGAGCCGGTTGAGTTTTTGCTGGGCGGTCAGGATTTGCTGGCCAAAATTGAAGAAGCCCTGCAAGGCCATGCACTTGGCGCCAAGATTGATCTGCACCTGGAACCAGAGCAAGCCTTTGGCGACTATGACGAGAATTTCGTCTTTTTGGAGCCGCGCAAGCTTTTTCCGGCTGAGCTGGAAGAAGGCATGACCTTTGACGGCCAGGCCCTGCCCAAAGGCACCAGCACGGACACCCCGCGCCACCTTATTTACACAGTCACCGACCTGTACCCCGAGCATGTGGTGCTGGACGGCAACCACCCGCTAGCGGGCATCGCCATCCGTTTGTCGCTCAAGGTCGAGGCCGTGCGCGAGGCCACTGAAGAAGAAGTCGGTCAGGGCACGCTGGGCACCGGTTTTTTCAAGCTCGAAGCTGACACTTCGCCCTTAGCAGGCAACAACACGCTGCACTGACAGCGCAGGCGCTTGAGTCGCTCAACGCTTGCCGGTTGAGCCGTAACCGCCTTCGCCACGCTCGCTGGCCACGAACTCGCTGACCACATTGAACTGAGCCTGCATCACAGGAACGATCACCAGTTGCGCGATGCGCTCCATCGGCTCGATGGTGAAGGCCACATCACTGCGGTTCCAGGCGCTGACCATCAACTGGCCCTGATAGTCGCTGTCAATGAGTCCCACCAGGTTGCCCAACACGATGCCATGTTTATGACCCAGCCCCGAACGCGGCAGGATCAAGGCGGCATAAGCCGGGTCCTGCAAGTACATGGCCATGCCAGTGGGAATCAATTGCCAAGCGTTAGCAGCCAGGGTGAGCGGTTCACTCAGGCAGGCGCGTAAATCCAGACCAGCACTGCCGGGGGTGGCATAGGCGGGCAAGTTGTCGTTAAGGCGCGGGTCGAGAATCTTGACGTCAATTTTCATGATGATGTACGGTTGACATGGAGCCGGCTGGCCACTTGAGCGATAAGCTGGCGGGCCAGATGAAGTTTGGATGCGCGGGGCAGGCTCTGCGAGCCATGGGCATCCACCAGCAAGAGACTGTTGTCGTCCTGCCCGAAAGTTGCCGGACCGATGTTACCCACCAGCAAGGGCACGCCTTTTTTGATGCGTTTGGCTTCGGCATGGGCCTGCAGGTCATGGCTTTCAGCTGCAAACCCCACACAAAAAAGCATGCCGCTGCGGGCACGGGCCGAGGCGGCCACCTGAGCCAGGATGTCCGGGTTTTCAACAAAATTGAGCGTGGGGGCTTGCCCGCTGCCGTCTTTTTTGATTTTTTGCGCCGCTTCACTGGCCACGCGCCAGTCAGCCACCGCAGCAGTGGCGATGAACACGCTGGCCTGCTCGACACTGGCCATGACAGCCTGCGCCATTTGCTCAGCAGAGCGCACATCCACGCGGGTCACGCCGCGCGGCGTGGGCAGGCTCACCGGCCCGGCCACCAGGGTGACCTCGGCGCCGGCCTCGTGCGCGGCCCGGGCCACGGCAAAACCCATTTTGCCGCTGGACAAGTTGGTGATGCCGCGCACCGGGTCAATGGCTTCGTAGGTCGGCCCGGCGGTGACCAGCACGCGCTGGCCGGCCAGCGACTTGGGTACAAAAAAAGCGATCAGGTCTTCGAGCAGCTCTTCAGGCTCGAGCATGCGGCCGTCACCGGTCTCGCCGCAGGCTTGATAGCCGGTGCCCACGCCCAGCACCACAGCGCCGTCAGCCTGCAGTTGCGCCAGGTTGCGCTGGGTGGCCGGGTGCGCGTACATCTCGCGGTTCATGGCCGGCGCCAGCAGCAGAGGCACGGTGTCAATGGGGCGGGCCAGGCACATCAGTGCCAGCAGATCATCAGCGCGGCCGTGCAGCAGCCTGGCCATGAAGTCGGCGCTGCAAGGCGCCACCAGAATCGCATCGGCCTCGCGGGACAAATTGATGTGCGCCATGTTGTTGTCTTCACGCGCATCCCACTGACTGGTGAAAACCGGCCGCCCGCTCAGGGCCTGCAGTGTCACTGGGGTGATGAATTGCGCAGCTGAATCGGTCATAACGACTTGCACCGTCGCCCCTGCTTTGACCAGGGCTCGGCAAAGCTCGGCGGCCTTGTAGCAGGCAATGCCGCCGGACAGGCCCAACACAATGTGTTTGCCGGCCAGTTCGCCGGCATCGCCCGGCAGGGTCTGGGGCGGATCAAGGGGTACATGGATACTCATGATGCGCAATGTACTAGATCGCAGGCCAGGCCCCTGACCCGCCTATAATCAGCGTTTCCACCTCAGCGAACTTCTGGTTCGTTCATGGCATGACCAAATTTGTCTTCGTCACCGGCGGTGTGGTGTCCTCCCTGGGCAAGGGAATCGCCTCTGCGTCCCTGGCTGCGCTGCTCGAATCGCGCAGCCTCAAAGTCACCCTCATCAAGCTCGACCCGTACATTAATGTGGACCCGGGCACCATGTCACCGTTTCAACACGGTGAGGTGTTTGTCACCGAAGACGGCGCCGAAACCGACCTGGACCTGGGCCACTACGAGCGTTTCATTGAAACGCGCATGCGCAAGTCCAACAACTTCACCACCGGCCAGATCTACAAAAGCGTGCTCGAGAAAGAGCGCCGCGGCGACTACCTTGGCAAAACTGTTCAGGTGATTCCACACATCACCAACGAAATCCAGGACTTCATCAAGCGCGGTGCCGGCTATGACACGCCCGAAGCAGTCGATGTGGCGATTGTTGAAATCGGCGGCACCGTCGGCGACATCGAGTCCCTGCCTTTTCTCGAGGCCGTACGTCAAATGAGTCTGCGCATGGGGGCCAACAACACCGCCTTTGTGCACCTGAGCTATGTGCCCTGGATCGCCGCCGCAGGCGAGCTTAAAACCAAGCCGACCCAACACACGGCCAAACAGTTGCGCGAGATCGGCATCCAGGCCGACGTGCTGCTGTGCCGCGCTGACCGCCGCATTCCCAACGAAGAGCGCGAAAAAATTTCGCTGTTCTCCAACGTACCCGAGTGGGGCGTGATCTCCATGTGGGACGTGGACACCATCTACAAAGTGCCGCGCATGCTGCACGAGCAAGGCCTGGACGGCCTGATCTGCGACAAACTGCGCCTGAACACCCCGCCGGCCAAGCTGGAGCGCTGGGACGAGCTGGTCTACGAGACCGAGCATCCGCAACAAGAAGTGCGCATCGCCATGGTGGGCAAGTATGTGGATTTGAGTGACAGCTACAAGTCACTCAACGAAGCCATTCGCCATGCAGGCATGAAAAACCACGCCAAGGTCGTCATCGAGTACATCGACTCCGAAACCATCAGCCCGGACAATGTCTCGCAACTGGCCAAGTTTGACGGCATTCTGGTGCCCGGCGGCTTTGGCAAGCGCGGCGTTGAGGGCAAGATTTGTGCAGCGCGTTTTGCTCGCGAAAACAAAGTGCCGTACTTGGGTATTTGCCTGGGCATGCAGGTCGCCACCATCGAGTTTGCCCGCCATGTGGCCGGCATGCCAGACGCCAACAGCACCGAATTCGAGCCCGCTTGTACCTTTCCGGTGATCGCACTGATCAACGAATGGAAAGACGCGGACGGCACCATCAAGACACGCAATGAAAATTCCGACCTGGGCGGCACCATGCGCCTGGGCGCGCAAAGCTCTGACGTGGCCAAAGGCACGCTGGCCCACGAGATTTACGGCAGCGTAGTGACCGAGCGCCACCGCCACCGCTACGAAGCCAACGTCAATTACCTGGACGCACTGCGCAAGGCCGGCTTGGTCATTTCTGCGCTCACCCAGCGGGAGCAACTCACCGAGATCATTGAGCTGCCCAAACCGGTTCACCCCTGGTATGTCGGCGTGCAGTTTCACCCCGAGTTCAAATCTACGCCATGGCAAGGCCATCCACTGTTCAATGCCTACATCAAGGCGGCGCTCGACCAGCAAAGCACCGGTAAGACCCTGAAGGTAGTGGCCTAGCATGCGCGCAACGACAAGCGTGGGTGCCACATGAGGTTGTGCGGCTTCGACATCGGTCTGAACCAGCCCTTCTTTTTGATCGCCGGCCCTTGCGTGATCGAGTCCGAGCAGCTCCAAATGGACACTGCCGGCACGCTCAAGGACATCACTGCTTCGCTGGGTATTCCCTTTATTTTCAAATCGAGCTACGACAAGGCCAACCGCTCGAGCGGCACCAGCTTTCGCGGCCCCGGCATGGCCCGTGGCCTGGAGATTCTGGCCAAGGTCAAGCGCGAGCTAGGCGTGCCTGTGCTCACCGACGTGCACTCTGAAGCCGATATTGCTGCGGTGGCGGCCGTGGTCGACGTGTTGCAAACGCCGGCTTTTTTGTGCCGCCAGACCGACTTCATTCACGCTGTGGCGCAGTCGGGCAAGCCAGTCAATATCAAGAAGGGCCAGTTCCTGGCCCCTGGCGACATGAAAAACGTGATCGACAAGGCCCGCGCTGCAGCGCGCGAAAAAGGCCTGGACGAAGACCGCTTCATGGCCTGTGAGCGCGGTGCAAGCTTTGGCTACAACAACCTGGTGAGCGACATGCGCAGCCTGGCGATCATGCGCGAGACACGCGCGCCCGTGGTGTTTGACGCCACGCACTCGGTGCAGCTGCCCGGCGCTGGAAATGCGCAGGGCACCAGCAGCGGCGGTCAGCGCGAGATGGTGCCGGTGCTGGCGCGTGCCGCTGTTGCCGTGGGCATTGCCGGCCTCTTCATGGAAACGCACCCGGACCCGGCCAAGGCCTTGAGCGACGGCCCCAATGCCGTTCCACTCAAACACATGCGTGCTTTGCTCGAAACACTGCTCGAGCTGGACCGCGTGACCAAGAAAAACGGCTACCTCGAAAACAACTTCACTGCCTGACATGCCCAGCGCCTATATCATTGCCAACGTCAAGGTAACCGACCCCGTGCAGTACGAAGAGTACAAAAAATGGTCGTCTGCCGCCATGCAGGCGCACGGCGCAGAAGTCTGCGTTCGCGGCGGGCAGGTCGAGGTGCTTGAAGGTGACTGGTCACCCGACAGGGTGGTGATTCTCAAGTTTGCATCGCTGGATGCGGCACGGCGTTTCAACGACTCGCCCGAATACGGCAAGGCCCGCGCAGCGCGCCAAGGCGCTGCAGTGATGCGCATGGTGCTGGTCGAAGGCGTCTGATTTTTTATTGTTTATTACCTGGATTGAAAGAAACACATGAGTGCAATTGTTGACATCGTCGCCCGCGAAATCCTCGACAGCCGGGGCAACCCGACCGTTGAGTGCGACGTGCTGCTGGAGTCCGGCGTGATGGGCCGTGCGGCCGTGCCATCGGGTGCGTCCACCGGCTCGCGTGAAGCCATCGAACTGCGCGATGGTGACATGTCCCGCTATCTGGGCAAGGGCGTGCTCAAGGCGGTCGAGCACATCAACACCGAAATCTCCGAGGCCGTGCTGGGCCTGGACGCCAGCGAGCAGGCTTTTCTGGACCGCACGCTGATCGACCTGGACGGCACCGACAACAAGTCCCGACTGGGCGCCAATGCCATGCTGGCCGTCAGCATGGCCGTGGCCCGGGCTGCCGCTGAAGAAGCCGGCCTGCCGCTGTACCGCTACTTCGGCGGCATGGGCGCCATGCAAATGCCTGTGCCCATGATGAACGTAGTCAACGGCGGCGCGCACGCCAACAACAACCTGGATTTGCAAGAGCTGATGATCATCCCGATCGGTGCGCCCAGCTTTCGAGAAGCACTGCGTTACGGCGCCGAAATTTTTCATGCGCTCAAAAAAATCATTCGCGACAAAGGCATGAGCGTGGCCGTGGGTGACGAGGGCGGCTTTGCCCCCAACCTGCCCAACCATGAGGCTGCCATCCAGATGATTCTGGAAGCCATCGACAAGGCCGGTTATGTGGCGGGCGAGCAAATTGCCCTGGGCCTGGACTGCGCAGCCTCCGAGTTTTACAAGGACGGCAAGTACGATCTGTCCGGTGAAGGCCTGAGCCTGGACTCTACCGAGTGGACCAACATGCTGGCCACCTGGGTCGATAAATACCCGATCATCAGCATCGAAGACGGCATGGCCGAGGGCGACTGGGACGGCTGGAAGATCCTCACCGAGCGTCTGGGTCAGAAAGTGCAGCTGGTCGGCGACGACCTGTTTGTCACCAACACCAAGATCTTGAAGGAAGGCATTGACAAGAAAATTGCCAACTCCATTCTCATCAAGATCAACCAGATCGGCACGCTGACCGAAACCTTTGCCGCCATCGAGATGGCCAAGCGCGCCGGTTACACCGCTGTCATTTCACACCGCTCGGGCGAAACCGAAGACTCTACGATTGCCGATATTGCCGTGGGCACCAACGCCGGCCAGATCAAGACCGGCTCGCTCTCGCGCTCGGACCGCATGGCCAAGTACAACCAGTTGCTGCGCATCGAAGAAGACCTGGGCGATGTCGCCAGCTACCCGGGCCGCTCGGCCTTTTACAACCTACGCTGATGGCCTCTAACGTGGGAAAACGGCTCTTGCCCCTGCTGATTGCGCTGCTGGTAATTTTCCAGTTGCAACTCTGGCTGGGTCGGGGAAGTATTCCCAACGTCAGACAAATGGAGCGTGATCTCAGCGAGCAACTGGCGCGCAACCAGCAGTCCAAGTCGCGCAACGAGCAACTTCAAGCCGAAGTGCGCGACCTCAAGGAAGGCCTGGAAATCGTTGAAGAAAAAGCCCGAACGGAGCTGGGCATGGTCAAGCCCAACGAGATTTTTGTACAGGTGAACAAATAGCGCTGGCCGCCCCTGCCGTCATGAAACACGTGAAAGTGGCTGTGTTAGGCGCAGCGGGTACTGGCAAAACGGCGCTGACACGCGCACTCAAGCAATCGCTGACACCCGCCTTGGCCGATTCAAATGCATCAACGGGCGCTGCTGACACGCCGGGCTGGTACATCACTGACCAAAGCCCGCTGCAAGAATGGCTGTCCGGACAAACGCCGCAAAGCCTTCTGGGCGAACAAGCTGACTGCCCCGGGCTTGAGGCCATACTGACTCAGCAACGCAGCTTTGAACATCACTTGCTGCTGGCGCTGGACATACCGGCACCACTGGCCGCTGACATGGCTGATGGCGGGAAACAACGCCAGCAGATGGACGCCCTGCTGCGCAGCAGCCTGGTGCAGGCGGGACTGCCTTTTCAGGTGATTTACGGGCTGGGTGAGCACAGACTGGCGCAAGCGCTGGCGGCTCTGGGAAAGCCTGCGGCAGAATCCGGGTCCGGTCGCAAACCCTGGGTCTGGGTCTGCGACAAATGCAGCGACCCGGTCTGCGAGCACCGCCTGCTCAGTGATCTGCTGGCCAGTCGCCAGGCCTGAGGCCGTCGGCTCAGTGCAAGTTGTCAGCGGGTGGTAACTGCAGCGCCTGCTCGGTAAAAAGTTGCGCAGCATCGACCGGGTCAAAGCTGTACTGATTACCGCAAAATTCGCAAGCGACTTCGACATCAGCGCGCTCAGCCAAAATACTTTCGACCTCCGCCACACCCAAGCCACGCAGCATATTGCCCACCCGCTCTCGCGAGCAACTGCAGGCAAAAGTGGGTTTGAGCGGCTCAAAGCGCGTGATGCTTTCTTCCCAGAACAAACGGCGCAAGATGGTGTCCACGTCCAGCGAGAGCAACTCTTCCGGTTTGAGCGTGGAGGCCAGGATGGCTATGCGGTTGTAGTGCTCGTTCAAGCCGATCTCGTCTTCATTGGCCTGCTGGTCGAGTTGACCTTCCAGATTGCCCTGACCTTTGACGGGCAGGCGCTGAATCAACAGCCCGGCCGCCACCTCGCCATTGGCTGCGAGCACGAGACGGGTGTCAAGCTGCTCGCTTTGCAGCATGTAGTGCTCCAGCACTTCGCTGATTTTCTCCAGCTTTTCATGTTGATCGCCAAACAGCGGAACCACGCCCTGGTAGGGTTGCTGACCCGGCAAGCGGTCTTTGGGGTCCAGCGTGATGGCGCAGCGCCCCAAATTATTTTGATTGACCAACTCACTCAAAGAAGCACCTGCCTGAACGCCTTCAGGCCCGGCGGCAGCCAGCGTGGCGGTGGCGCGCAAACTCAAGTCGGGTTGGACTTCTGCCACCGCCAGCTTGAGCGGGCCATCACCAAAAATTTGCAGCACGAGTGCGCCATTGAACTTGATATTGCTTTGCATCAGCGCTGCGGCGGCCGTCATTTCGCCCAGCAATTGCATCACCTCGGGTGGATAGCCGCCTGCCGCCTCACGGCGCTTGAGAATCTCGCGCCAGGCATCGTCCAGGCGCACCAGCATGCCGCGCACCGGCAAACCATCGAAAATAAATTTGTGAAGTTCAGACATTCAGTAGCTAGCGGTCATCAGCCGATTTTTTTGAGTTCAGACCGGTAGCGCCTGGCGTTATCCACATAGTGCTTGGAAATGTATTGCAAGCCCTCTATCTGCTCTAGTGTCAGCTGGCGAACCACCTTGGCCGGGCTGCCGAGAATCATAGAGCCATCCGGGAATTCTTTGCCTTCCGTGACCAGCGAGCCGGCGCCCACCAGACAGTTTTTACCGATACGCGCACCATTGAGCACCACCGACTGAATGCCGATGAGCGTGCCATCGCCAACGGTGCAACCGTGCAGCATCACCTGGTGACCGATTGAAACGCCATCACCCAGACTCAGGGGTTTACCTGGGTCGGCATGCAGTACACAGCCGTCCTGCACGTTGGTGCCGCGGCCGATGTGAATGGTCTCCGTATCGCCGCGCACCACGGTGCCAAACCAGACGCTGCTGTCTTCAGCCATGGTCACCTGACCCATGACCTGGGCACTGTCTGCCACCCAAGCCGAAGGATGCAGGTCGGGGCTGAGTTCACCGATTTGATAGATGGCCATGGTGTCCTTGTTCAATGCGCTTCAAAGGCTCAGATTGTAAGTAGGCGCGCCCCGGATAATGCAGCCATGCTTTGCCTTCGCCAACAAGCTCTCCAAGTCATCCTCATGCAAGACGCCGATGCCAAGGCCGCAGCCGTGCGCGCCTTGCCGCCCTTGCTGCAAATCGACGACATAGCGCGATGCCGCCTGCTGGCCGAGCCGGCCGGCGTGCCAGGCCGCCCCGCCCGCCCGGAACTGCGCCACCCCAGCGAGATGAAAAACCGCGCAGTCGGCAGCATTGAAGGCCGCGCCGCGCTGCTGCATGCACTGGCGCACATTGAAAGCAATGCGATTGACCTGGCGCTGGACATTCTCTGGCGCTTCGAGGGCATGCCCGAGGCTTTTTACCTGGACTGGCTACAGGTTGCGCGTGAAGAAGCTTTGCATTTCGAGCTGCTGCATGCGCATCTGCGCGAACTCGGCTTTGCCTATGGCGACTTTCCGGCGCACACCGGCTTGTGGGACATGGCTGAAAAAACCAGCGGCGACCTGCTGGCCCGCCTGGCACTGGTGCCGCGTACCCTGGAGGCGCGCGGGCTCGACGCCTCGCCGGCCATACGCAATAAACTGATTTCGGTCGGCGACCGGCGCGGTGGCGAGATCATCGACATCATCCTGCGCGACGAGATCGGTCATGTCGCTGTGGGCAACCGCTGGTACCGCCATCTGTGCCGGCAACAAGCGCTGGACCCTGTCCACACCTATGCCGAACTGGCTATGCGCTACGGCGCGCCCACGCTCAAGGGGCCATTTAACTTAGAAGCGCGCCGCGCTGCCGGCTTTGATGAAGCTGAGCTGGCCTTGCTGGGCCGGTAAGGCCAATCAATTTCACCTTGAAACGCGCTGCGTGCGCCGGGATGACGGAACCGTGCTCAACCTCTTGGATGGTGCTGCGCATGCAGCGATTTGAGTCGCTCGCGCGCCACATGGGTGTAAATGGTGGTGGTGGAAATATCAGCGTGGCCCAGCAGCAACTGCACGGCGCGCAGGTCGGCGCCGTGGTTGAGCAAATGGGTGGCAAAAGCGTGGCGCAAGGTGTGGGGTGACAAGGGGGAATGAATACCGGCCACCCGTGCGTATTTTTTGACCAGCATCCAGAACATCACCCGGCTCATGGCGCTACCGCGCGCGGTCACAAACAAGTCCTCGGTCTGCTGCCCGCCCAAGATGGCCGGCCGGCCCTCGGTCAGGTAGGTGTTGATGCTTTCACGCGCCACTTGACCAAAGGGCACCAGCCGCTCCTTGTTGCCCTTGCCCATGACGCGCAGCACGCCTTCGTTCATGCCCAGGTGGTAAGTCTTCAAACTGACCAGCTCGCTCACACGCAATCCACTGGCGTACAAGAGCTCGAGCATGGCGCTGTCGCGCAAGCCCAGGGGGGATTCATCGGGCGCACGCAAAAGATCGTCAACCTGGGCCTCAGACATGGTTTTGGGTACGCGCAAGGCCTGGCGCGCTGATTGGAGTTTGAGCGTCGGGTCTTGCGTCAAACGACGCTCACGCAGTGCCCAGCGAAAATAGCGCTTGAGCACGGTCAATCGGCGGTTGGCCGATGTCGCTTTGCTCGCCTCGTGCTTGAAGGCAAAGTAAGCATTCAGATCAGCCTCGCAAGTGCGGTCCATCTCGCCCTGTGCCAGGCCCTGGCTGCTCAGCCAGACCCCGTAGAGCGTCAAGTCCCGGCGGTAAGCGGCCAGCGTGTTTTTTGACAGGCCGTCTTCCAGCCAGAGCGCGTCAATAAAGGCGTCAATGCTGTGCTGGCTGGCAGGGCTGATTGGCATGGCGCAACCATACCAAAAACGCAGGGCTCAAAAAAAGCCCCGAAGCGCTTGGGCATCGGGGCCAGATTGGCAATCGGTCGCCGGAGCCGGCGGCCAACTGCGCGTGATCACTCCAGTTTCAAGCCTGCGCTGTCGACAACTTTTTTGTAGACCTCGAACTCGGCTTTCATTTGCGCGGCAAATTGCTCGGGTGTATTGGCAACGATCAGTGAGCCGGTGTCTTCGATGCGCTTGCGCACAGCAGGGTCTTCCAGGGCCTTGCGAACGCCGGCATTCACCTTGTCAACCACCTCTTTGGGCAGGTTTTTAGGGCCGATGATGCCGTAATAAGCCATGCGGTTCACCGGCTCCAGCCCGACTTCCTTGAAGGTCGGCACATCCGCCAGCACGGTCAGACGCTGGGGTGCAGCCACCACGATGGGGATCAGGCGCTTTTGCTGAATGAAGGGCAGCGCAGAGGGCAGGTTGTCAAAAATGATCTGCACCTGGCCGGCCACGGTGTCGTTGAGCGCCGGGCCGGCGCCACGGTAGGGAATGTGCGTGATGAAAGTGCCGGTCAGATTTTTAAACAGCTCAGTCTGCAGGTGGCCGATGCCGCCCGTGCCGGACGATGAATAAGAGTACTTGCCCGGGCTTTTCTTGAGCTCGGCAAGGAACTCTTTGTAATTGCGCGCCGGAAAGCTGGGGTGAACCGCAATGATGTTGGGCGTTGCGGCAATGTTGATGATCGAGGTGAAGTCGGTCAGCGCGTTGTAGGGCATCTTGGGGTTGATGGCCGGGTTGGCTGCCGTGGTTGACACCGTGGCCATGCCCAGGGAATAACCGTCCGGAGCGGACTTGGCCGTTTCGTTGGCACCCACCACGCCGCCACCGCCGGCCTTGTTCTCGATCAACACGGTCTGGCCCAGGGCCTTGCCCAGTGGCTCGGAGATGACGCGTGCCACGATGTCGGTGGTGCCGCCGGGTGCAAACGGCACTTGAAGCTTGATCACCTTGCTCGGATAAGCCTGCGCCAGCGCAGAACCGTGGCCGGCGATCAAGGCCAGGGCGGCGATCGCTGTAAAGGCGAGTGATTGACGAGCTTTCATATTTCAGTCCCTTTCAAATGACAAGAGATGGTATGTTATCTGCAAGCGAAGCCCTCTAGACCTGTGGAATACGCATAAGGGCTTTCCCGATGCTGGAGGCGTTATCCTTGCACTGTGAATTACTTTGAACTCCTTGCCCCCGACTTTTCCCTCATCTTGCTGGGTTTCCTGCTGTGCCGCTATACCGCCCTGAACCGAGCGGTGTGGGAGCAGGCAGAAAAACTGGTGTTTTTTGTATTTTTCCCGGTGTTGCTGTTTCACTCGATTGTGAAAAGTCCGCTGGACCTGTCAGCCACATCCGGGCTGATTATGGGGGGCTTGACGCTGGCAGCCAGCGGCATTGCGCTGACCTATGTTCTGCCCTATTTGCCCTGGCTGGGCGCCAGACTCGATCGCCGCGAGCATGCCGCCTGCGCGCAAATCGGGTTTCGCTTTAACTCCTTCATCGCGCTGGCCATGGCCGAGCGCCTGGCCGGCCCTGAAGGCCTGCTGCTGATTGCCGTGTTGATCGGCGTGTGCGTGCCTATTTTCAATATGGCCGCTATTTGGCCCATGGCCAGGCATTCCCAAACCAACTTCGGTCGGGAGCTGCTGCGCAATCCCTTCATCATTGCCACGGTCAGCGGCTTGCTGTCTAACTTGCTGGGCTTTCACATTCCTAACTGGCTGGAGCCCAGCGTCAGCCGCATCGGTGCGGGCTCTTTGGCCTTGGGCCTGATGGCGGCCGGCGCCGGTATGCGTCTGGGCTCGATGAAGGAGGCCAAGGCACTGAGCGTGGCGGTGCTGCTGATCAAGCACATGCTGCTGCCGCTGGTGGCCTTGTTTCTGAGCCATGCACTGGACTTGAGCAAGGCCCAAACCCTGGTGCTCTTGGCCTTTTCGGCCCTGCCCACCGCCCCGACGGCCTACGTGCTGGCGGCCCGCATGGGCTACAACGGGCCGCTGGTGGCGGGCCTGGTCACCTTGTCCACGCTGCTGGGTTTGCTCAGCCTGCCCTTTGCCATCGCACTGAGCACATTGAGGCCCTGGACCTGATCAATCGCCTTGCGCCAAGGCCCATTGCAAATGGTCTTGCAACAAAGTGCTCGGATCGTCCAGCCGGCTTCGCAAAGCCTGATGTAAGACCAGTTGCTCTGCCTGCGCAGCCGGATCGGCCTGCCTCTGGCGCAGGCTACGCAAAGCATTGCCCATGGCCACGGCCAGGTTGCGCAACCAGCGTTCATGGCCGATACGGCGGATCGGACTGCCTTCGGTGTGACGCAAAAACTCTGCTTCGCTCCAGCCCCACAGCGTGCACAGCTGCTGACCGGTCAAGCCGGCGCGCTCGTCAAAGTCAGGCAAGGCATTGCGCTGGGCGAACTTGTTCCAGGGGCACACCAGCTGGCAGTCGTCGCAGCCGTAAATACGGTTGCCCATCAGGGGGCGCAGCTCTAAAGGGATGGGCCCGGCATGCTCAATCGTCAGGTAAGAAATACAGCGCCGGGCATCGAGCCGGTGCGCAGCCAGGATGGCCTGCGTCGGGCACACCGTGATACAGGCATTGCAAGCGCCGCAGTGGGGCGTCAGCGCCTGGCTGTGAGGCAGCGCCAGGTCTACATAAATCTCGCCCAGAAAAAACATGGAGCCGGCTTCACGGTTGAGCAGCAGCGTGTGTTTGCCGCGCCAGCCCTGACCGCTGCGTTCGGCCAGCTCGACCTCCAGCACCGGAGCTGAATCGGTGAAAGCACGATGGCCAAAAGGCCCTACATGCTGCGCAATCCGCTCTGCCAGTTTTTGCAGTCGAGTCCGCAAGACCTTGTGATAATCCCTCCCCCGCGCATAAACGGACACCACCGCTTCAGTCGGCCGCGTCAGCCGCGCGAGTTCCCGCGACTGCCAGTCGGCATCGAGCTCCGGCGTCTGGGCCGGCAAATAGTCCATGCGCGCAGTGATCACGCTCACAGTGCCGGGCACCAGCTCGGCCGGTCTGGCCCGTTTGAGCCCGTGGGCTGCCATGAAATGCATGTCCCCATGAAAGCCTGCGGTCAACCAGGCTGATAATCCGGGTTCTGCCGTTGACAGGTCCACCCCTGCCACGCCAATTTGCGAGAATCCAAGCTCACGTGCCCAAACCTGGATGTCAGACACGAATTGATGGCTATTGAGTTTCACCGCCCTATTGTAAAAACTCTGGCCTGGCCGGATGAACTGCACACGCGCGACTTCGCCCGAGCGCTGGCACTGCGCGTTCAAGCCGGTGGCCCGGACCTGTGCGCCAGCATCACGCTCGAAGGCGATTTGGGTGCCGGCAAAACCACCCTGGTACGCCATCTTCTGCAAGCGCTGGGGGTGGCAGGTCGCATCAAAAGCCCGACCTATGCCGTGGTCGAACCCTACAGCGTGGCTGGCGCCGGCGCAAAGCCGCTGGCCATCTGGCACTTTGACTTTTACCGCTTCAACGACCCGGATGAATGGGAGGAGGCAGGCTTTCGCGACATCTTTGCCGGCCCCGGCCTCAAACTCGTTGAATGGCCCGACAAAGCCGGCCGGCACCTGCCAGCTGCCGACCTGCGCTTGTGCCTGGAAACAATCCAAGGCGATGGCGATGCGCAAGAGCGCCGCGTCAGTTTGCACGCCCTCACACCCGCGGGCGCCGCCCTGATGGCAGCATGACGCCAACGAAAGCCACCCGTCGCCAACTGCTGCAAAGCGGCAGCCTGGTCTTGCTGCTGGGCGTTCGGCAAATTGCCCGGGGAGCTGAAATTCTGGCCGTGCGGGTCTGGCCCGCCAAGGACTACACGCGTTTGACCATCGAGTCAGACAGCGAAATCAAGGCGCGCCAGTTCTTGATTGCGGACCCGCCGCGCGTGGCCATCGACATCGAGGGCATTGACCTCTTGCCGGCACTGCGCGAGTTGGTTGCCAAGGTCAGGCCGGATGATCCGAACATTGCGGGCATACGCGTCGGGCAAAACGCACCGGGCGTGCTGCGCCTGGTGATTGACCTCAAGCAAGCGGTGTTGCCGCAGGTCTTCACGCTCAAGCCGGTGGCGCCTTACCAGCACCGGCTGGTGTTTGACCTGTACCCGCAAAAACCCCTGGACCCTCTCGAAGCGCTGATCGCCGAGCGACTCAAAGACCAGGAAGCCAAGACCCCGTCACCGGCGCCCAATGCGCAAGCAGCTTTCCCACCGGCCACCTCCAATGCCGCGGCAGACCCGCTGGGCGAGTTGATTGCCGGAGCGGCTCGTCGCACTGAAAAAGCCCCCCTGTCGTCGGACCAGAACGGATCTGTGCGCCCGCCGGCCAAGCCCCTGGCAACAGACCGACTGGTGATCGTTGCCCTGGACCCGGGGCATGGTGGCGAGGACCCTGGCGCTATCGGCCCGGGCGGCACGCGTGAAAAAGATGTGGTGCTGCAAATCGCCATGCAACTGCGCGAGCGCATCAACCAGCAACCCAATATGCGTGCTTACCTCACGCGCGAAGCTGATTTTTTTGTGCCCCTGCATGTGCGCGTGCAAAAAGCCAGGCGCGTGCAAGCTGACTTGTTCATCAGCATCCATGCAGATGCTTTTTTCTCTGACCGACCGCAAGGCGCCAGCGTGTTTGCGCTGAGTGACCGGGGTGCCTCCAGCAGCTCGGCACGCTGGCTGGCCAACAAAGAAAATGCCGCCGATCAAGTGGGCGGCCTGAACGTCAAAGCCAAGGATGCGCAGGTGCTCAAGGCCATGCTCGACATGAGCACCACAGCGCAGATCAGCGACAGCCTCAAACTGGGTGGCGCCATGCTGGGGGAGATCGGCAGTATCGGCAAACTGCACAAGCCGCGTGTCGAGCAAGCCAGCTTTACCGTGCTGAAGGCACCGGACATTCCCAGCGTGCTGGTGGAAACGGCATTCATCAGCAACCCGGACGAGGAAGTGCGCTTGCGCAACCCTGTTTACCAGGCGCAGCTGTCAGACGCGCTGATGCGCGGGATCTTGCGCTACTTTGCCAAAAACCCGCCGCTGGCGCGCAACCGGGCGATCTGAGCGCTATCGCGCGGCAGCAGCGCGCCTTGCCTTGAGCGCGCCAAAGATAACGATCAAGCCCGGCACCAAAATCATGGCCCAGATGATTTTGCTCAGGTTCTCCTTGGCCCAGGGCAAATTGCCGAACAGATAACCCGCGCCGACCAGGCCGCACACCCAGATGAAGGCCCCGATCACGTTATAGGCCGTGAACTTGCTTCGGTTCATTTCGGCTACCCCCGCTACAAAGGGGGCAAAAGTGCGCACAAACGGCATGAAGCGCGCCAATATGATGGTGATGCCGCCATAGCGCTCGTAAAAATCATGGGCCTGGTCAAAAGCGCGTTTGTTGAACCAGCGCGAGTCTTCCCACTGAAACACCTTGGGTCCGAAATACCGGCCTATGCTGTAGTTGCACTGGTCGCCCAAAATGGCCGCCAGCAAGAGCAAACCCATGGCCACAGGCAGACTGATCAGCCCGACACCGCACAGCGCGCCCACCACAAACAGCAGCGAATCACCGGGCAAAAAGGGCATCACCACCAGACCCGTTTCGACAAACAAGATGGCAAACAGCAAGGCATAGACCCAGGCGCCGTAGGTCTGCAAAAAGACCTCCAGATGCCGGTCCACATGCAAAATGAAGTCGATCAAAAAGGCGAGCAGTTCCATGCGACTGATTTTGACACGCGCACAGCCTAAAATCGCCCCGTGAACACAGTCCCGCCCAACCTGCCCCGCCGCCCCATACGCGAACTGCCTGACGAGCTGATCAGCCAGATCGCCGCCGGTGAAGTCGTCGAAAGGCCCGCCTCGGTGGTGCGCGAATTGGTTGACAACGCGCTGGACGCAGACGCCCGTCAGATCACAGTTCGGCTGCTGGCCGGCGGTGTGCGATTGATCCAGGTAGAAGATGACGGCAGCGGCATTCTGCAAAACGAGCTGGCCACCGCCTTGCGCCGCCATGCCACCAGCAAAATTGCCTCCTTGCAAGACCTCGAGGCCGTGGCCACCATGGGCTTCAGGGGCGAAGCGCTGGCGGCCATCAACTCGATTGCCGACATGAGTCTGATCTCGCGCCATGCGGGCAGCGACAGCGCGGCAGCGGACACGCATGCCTGGCAACTCGACGGGCGTACCGGCGAGCTCAAGCCGGCCGCCCGCAGCCCCGGCACCACGGTCGAAGTGCGCGAGCTTTTTTACGCCACACCAGCCCGCCGCAAGTTTTTAAAAACCGATGCCACCGAGCTGGCCCACTGCCTGGAAGCGGTGCGTCGCCATGCCTTGGTGCGGCCTGATGTCGGATTTGCCATCTGGCACGAAGGCAAACTGGTCGAGCAGTGGCGCGCCGCTACGGCGTCTATGCAGGGCGACGACTCTTTGGCGGCGCTCAATCAGCGCCTGGCCGATGTACTGGGCGAAGACTTCGTGGCGCAGTCGGTGGCTGTGAGCTACGAGAGCAGCGCGCGCCGCGACAACGGTCAGCCTGCGGTTCGCGTTTGGGGCCGCGCCGGAATTCCGGACGCCGCCCGCTCACGGCCGGACCAGCAGTTTGCCTATGTCAACGGCCGCTTTGTGCGCGACAAAGTGCTGACGCATGCGGCCCGCAGCGCTTACGAAGACGTGCTGCACGGTCATCGCCAACCGGTGTATGTGCTGTATGTGGAGATGGACCCGGCGCGCATCGATGTGAATGTGCACCCGACCAAGATCGAAGTTCGCTTTCGCGACAGTCGCGAAGTCCACCAGGCAGTACGCCATGCTGCTGAAAACGCACTGGCTGCAACGCGCACGCAAGGCGCCAGCCTGAACCCCGCGAGTCAGACCCTCCTGGACGCCACGCCACCCGAGCTGATGAACGATGCCCAACTCGCCGTGCGCGGCCTGGGCTGGGCGCAGGCCGGTATGGACTTGGCGCAGCGCCAGAACCCGCGTGTGAATGATTTCGAAGCCATGTGGCCTGTGCCCGCAGCCGGCCAGGGCTTGCCGGTCAATGCGTTGGCGTCGCAGCCGGCTTTATCGCAGCCCGCCTCGCTAGCGCCCGGCGAGTGGCCGCTGGGTCGGGCGCTGGCGCAGCTGCAAGGCATCTACATCCTCGCCGAGAACGCCGCCGGCCTGGTGATCGTCGACATGCATGCGGCGCACGAGCGCATTGTTTACGAGCGCCTGAAAACCCAGCTCATCGACACTGCTATCACCAGCCAGCCGCTGCTGATTCCTGCAACTTTTGCCGCCACAGCGCAAGAAATTGCCATCGCTCACAGCGCTGCCGACACGCTGCAAACGCTGGGCCTGGAGATCACCGCTTTTTCGCCCAAGACACTGGCGGTGCGCGCAGTGCCGACCTCGCTGGCGCAATCTGACGCGGTGGCGCTGGCCCGCAGCGTACTGGCCGAGCTGGCACAGCACGATGCCAGCACCGTGATTGAGCGCGCCCACAATGAGTTGCTGTCCACCATGGCCTGCCATAGCGCAGTGCGCGCTAATCGCAAACTCACGATCGATGAAATGAATGCCTTGCTCAGGCAAATGGAAGAGACCGAGCGCTCTGACCAATGCAATCACGGCCGCCCGACCTGGCGGCAGATGAGCGTGCGCGAGCTTGACAGTCTTTTTTTACGCGGGCGCTAGCCCCAAAAAGCCGCAGCACCCGTCAGGCAGGACACGACAGCCACAAAGGTCAGCATGCCGCGCAAAATCAGCCAGCTGCCCAGTTGCAGGGGGCGGTAAATCTGGCAATCGACCACATAGCAAAGGATCAGGCTGGCCGCCATCAGCAGCAAGCCCCAGGCGCTGTTGAGCAGCAAACCGGCCCAGGCCAGCAAACTTGGCAGCACACCCCAGATCAACCAACCGCGCGGTGCGCGCGCCTGCCGCATGGCCAGGCCCCAGTGAATGCCCCCTAAAAAACTCACAATCACAGCGGCATAAGTGAGCAGCGCTGTGGCGGCCAGGTCAGGCCACTCAAAGGGAAAAAACCAAACTCCGGCTGCCCCCAGCAAAAAGGGAAGCAAGCCGGCCAAGCCGAGCGCCCAGGCTTCGGCGGAAGGTTTCAGGAGCTGCTCACTGGCGGCAGCATTTAACTGCGGTTCTTGAAGAGGCATATTCATGCATTGAGTTTAAGAGACATGCCAAAGCCGCGCAATTCGAGGTTCGCCAGCGCTGCAGTTACTCAAGCGCCCGTGCCGCAGTTGGGGCAGAGCCAGACTCTGGTGAGTGCTTAGCGCGCCAACTGCTCGCCGATCGAGTTGAGCGCGTTCCAGGTAAGTATCGTGGTAACGCGCCCAGCGCGAGCTAGTTGTGCCGCCTTTGCCTTGTTGCGTGTGTCCAGCGGCGTCAGAACATGCTGCACGGAACTCTCCCGCCGATCAAATCCCGCCACGATCCTCATCGCTGGAATCCCATGCCTAGCGAAGTGGAAGTGATCCGAGTTCTGCATCGTCGGCAGGTAGGTCCCCAGCTCCAGGCCGTTCTCCGTTGCCACCTTTTTCACCCACGCGTCCAGCGCCGGGAAGTCGCTGGTCAGCGCGGTGAGTTGGTCGTCGCCAGCGACGGTGTCGAGATTGATGTTCATCTGCATCCTGGCACGCTCGGTCTGGCTCATGCGATCGAGGTAGAGCTTCGAGCCGGCCAGGGCCCATTCCTCGGCGCTGAAGATGCACAGGCGCAATCCCTGTTCGCAGTTCTTCAAGTGCGGGGCGAAGGCTCGGGTGACGGCCAGGGCGACGGCGACGCCGGTGGCATTGTCGAGGGCGCTTTCGGCGAGATCGTGGCCGTCGACATGGGCTGAGAGGACGACACATTGCCCAGTTTCATTGCCAGTGCGGCCGGGCAGGTCAAGAACCAGTATTTCAGTGGTGGAAACGTGGTCGGTGCCGTTGAGGACCAGGCGGACCGTCTGTCCGATGATGGATTGGGCAGATTCGTAGTCGGTGGCGGCGGCGGGAATGCCGGTGCCGCCGGCGCGTCCTGACGAGCCGGAGACGGGGCCGATGCCGGGGCCGGGACTGGCGATGAGGAAGCCAACCGCACCGCGCTCCGTAGCCCAACCGAGCTTGCGGCGGCGGTGGATAGTTTGCGAGCTGAACATGTACTCGTGGCGCACGAGGGCGATGCGGCCCGGCAGCTTGTTCGCGAGGCGCGTGAAGTCTTCCTCGGTGCCGCGGCCCAAATCGACGACTTCGGCGACCAGACCCTCGGGCGGCGTGGCTTGCGCGCCGAGTAGCGGGTTGACGACGAGCGGAGTTCCATCGATGAGCGAGAGCGAACAGTCTCCCTGAGTCCAGCCAGCGTAGGTCACAGGTTCACTGCGAAAGGTGCCGCCCATGGCGGAGAGTTTTCCGCGCAACCAAGCTAGTGCGCTGCGTTCGCTGTCGGTGCCGGCGCGACGGCCGCCGAAGTCGCAGAGCGCGTTGAAATCCGACAGCAGCCCAGCGTCTTGCTGCAGGGCGCCCAGTATCTCCTGGAGACGATCCTTATTCGGGCTTGATGCCGGCATCACGCACGACTTTCGCCCAGCGGGCGAGATCGGATTCGATCAGGGCGCGGAACTGGTCCGGCGTGTTAGTGCGCGGCTCAACGGCTAACGCGGTGAGACGATCCCGCACGTCGGGCGCGGCGAGCGCTTTGACAATCTCGCCTTGCAGCTTTGCGACGACCGCCGCAGGCGTACGAGCGGGCGCCATGATGCCCCACCAGTGCTCGAAGGTGAGGCCGGTGAGGCCGCTTTCCTCGAAGGTCGGGACGTCGGGGAAGGCGGCGAGGCGCTTGCTGCTCGTCACGCCAAGAACACGCAGGCGCCCAGCCTTGACCAGGGGCGCGGCGGTGGCCATTGAGGTGAAAGTGATCGGCACCTGACCCGCAGCGACATCGGCGATGGCCGGCCCCGCGCCCTTGTAAGGGACGTGTGTGAGCTTGATACCGGCGCTCGCCTGCAGCAACTCGGCGACGAGGTGTGTTGTTGCGCCGTTGCCGCCAGAGGCGATGGCGAACTTGTTCGGCTGAGCCTTAGCGAGCGCGATGAGCTCTTTTACGCTCTTAGCCTCGAACGACGGATGCACAAACAGGAACATCGGCGAAACACTGATCACGCTCACCGGAGAGAAATCTTTCACCGGGTCGTAAGGCACCTTGGGATTGATGCTCGGATTGATGGTGTGCGGCATGTCCGAGAGGATGATGGTGTAGCCGTCAGCCGGGGACTTGGCTAGGACATCGGTGCCAACCATGCTGCCTGCGCCGGGCCGGTTGTCGATGATGAAGGGTTGTCCCATCGCGTCGGCAAACTTTTGGCCCAGCGTGCGCGCAAGAATGTCGGAACTGCCGCCCGGCGCGTAAGGAACTATGAATCGCACGGGCTTATTTGGGTAGTCCTGTGCGAGGCAGTTTCCAGCAAGCAGGAAAGTGCAGAGAATGGTCAGGAGCGGTTTCATGAATTCATTGTCCTTAAAACATGGCTTCAAGACTAGGATCCTGACGAGGAGATCGCCATGCAATCACAGATAGGCGTTCCAACGAGCCCAATGCAAGTATGGCATCTTTGATCCATCGACAAACTGCGTACCCTGCACGCCCATAAAACCCTTGCCCGCTGCCAACACATCATTGGCCGCGGCCCTAGCTCGCGAGAGATGCGCGGTGAACGGCCTTGTCGAGCCATTGCGGATTGATCTGAACGCCCCAACCATACCCCTCGGACACAAAATGTAGCTTTCCATCTTCGAGCCTTGGTGGGTTGAGGTACATCCCCGCGTACATACTCTGATCTTCTATGGAGTACTCCATGAAAGGGCCTTTGTTGGGAAGCGCGTTCCAAAGGTGCATCGTGAAAATTGTGACGAGTGAATGATTGGCGCAATGCGGCACGCAAAGCAGGCCATTTTCATGGGCCAGTTGCGCAATTTTTAGCGCGACAGAGATGCCGCCACAGTAGCAAATATCTGGCTGTACGATATCGACTACGCGGTTTCTGATCATGGTGATCCAGGTACTCTGCGCGTGGTCCTGCTCTCCACCCGCCACAGGTATTTTCAGTTTTGAAGCCACTTCCCCGGTCCAGTCCAACATCCAAAATGGGCAAGGCTCCTCAAAATGACCATAGCCGTTAGCCTCCAGCATGGAGCCGACCTCGATAGCCTTTTTCGGGGAATAGCAACTGTTTGCATCGGCATGGATGACTGTTTCTGATCCCAACATGCGTCGAGCCAAGGGTATGAGCTCCTCGGTTCGGCCTGGCCATTCATCTTGGTCGTGCCCGCAATCCTTTCCCACCCGGATCTTGAACGCCTTGTACCCAAATTCGTCCTTCAGTCTTTTCAGACGCTCCCCCTCTTTGGCCGGGGTGATGGTTCTGCTCATGCTTGAGCCATATACGGGAATCGGAGTTGTGTTTCCCCCAATCATCTCGGTCACTAGTTGGCCGTTCGCTTTAGCCAGCGCGTCCATCAGTGCCGTTTCAACGGCTGACATCCCACGACTGATGTGCGAGCCATGAAACTTCATGGTCCTGTCAGTGATTTTTTGCAAAACCGCTTGGATGGATTCAAATTCCACGCCCAGAAGGCATGGCGCTATCTGACGATGAATAATTTCGGCGACTATATCGGCTGCCTCGAAGCTGGCGATTTGTCCCCAGCCGGTGGATACGTCCTCCAACGTGATCTTGACCAGGCCGACTTGTGGAATCGCAAAGGTTTCTAGCTTGATAATTTTCATGACATCTCTTTCACGAAGCAATTTTTGAGGCCTTGAGGGTAGTCGCTATGCATTTCATGCCGGCACTTTAGTGCTGCCGATGAAGGACCTGCTCATCATTCCCAAGTCAAACTGACTCGGCAAGACTGTGGCTGACTCCACCATTCTTCCGCGACAGTGGCTCCATGGTCCGCCTGCACAGGCCTTGCGCATTTTGGTACTAAGGAGCGTTGAATCTGCGTAGCGGAAATCGTTAGCGCGAGCAAACGCAAACTGGGCGACGGTGCGCGCATACACTGGTTTTGACGCTTAGATCAGCGAAGAATTTCAAGTGTTTTATTCCGAATGAGGTCGAAATCTATCTGAGCCCCCAAGCCCGGATGGTCAAAAGGTGCGATATTTATATACCCATCGCTGTCGAGTTGGATGTCTTCGATCAGACCATACTTTTGTGCTCCGTTAGGTAAAAGTACCTCGAAATACTCGCAGTTTTTGATAGCCATGATGGCGTGCAAGTTAGCCACGTTGTTCAGTGAGTTTCCACCATGATGTACCTCCAGATTCATCTGGAATGCCTCGGCAAGATGGGCGATTTTCATCACTGGAGTCAGGCCGCCCTTGATGGCCACATCAGCGCGCAAGTAGTCTGTAGCCTGGGCCATGATCCAAGGCGCGTAGGCCTCAAATCCGCCAGGAGAGTACTCAGTCGCCAAAATCGGAATGTCCAATTTCTGACGTAATTTAACGTAGTTGTAAATATCCGATTCGCTCAAAGGGTCCTCGTACCAGTGGAAATTCAGCTCTTCCAAAATACGCCCAAGCCGCAGAGCCTGTGGGTAATCAAAAGCGCCTGCCGGGTCGACCATTAGCACCATATCGTCACCGGCGGCGGCCCGGACTTTGCGGCAAACGTCAATGCAGTCAGCGAGATTGGAAGGTGGATGGATCTTGTAAGCTTTGAAACCGGCGTCCTTCATAGCCAGCACACTGTCCACATAGGCTGATTTTTCGCCAAGCGTCGAGGAACTTGCATAGGCGGGTACGCGGCTGCGATAAGAGCCCATCATTTGATGCAGCGGGAGCCCTGCAATCTTGCCGCACAAGTCCCAGATTGCGACATCAATGGCACCTATTGCGCGAAGCGTTGTCGCACGAGTCTTCGCTATCAGTTTTCGATGTATGCGTTCGCGGTCCAGCGGGTTTGAGCTAATCACCTCTGGTTTCAAATGTCGTACGAGGGATGTGACATCAAGATAGACGCTGCGAAATGATGAGCCGAGAAATGCGTGCCCTTCCAAGCCCTCGTCAGTCGCGATTCGTAAAAGTCCCATCTCACCACGTGAGGTGGTGACTGGGTTGGCATTGCCATAGCGCGCAGCAGGGATATCGTCCCACGCAAATACTGTTACATCTAGTTCAGTGATTTTCATGGATGCCGGGCTTTGCTAGCAATCGACTCAAAGCCTAAGCCAGGCGACGACCCGCTCAATTCCTTCTGACTAGTCATACAGAGTCACTCCACCTGAATCTTTCCTTCTCTAACGATCTTTTCCCATTTCCGATTTTCCTCAAGAAAGAACTCGTTCATCACCTTTGCATTGCTTCCAATAGGCACGATTCCTAAGTCACTGAATTTGGCTTTGACATCGGGCATGGCCATAATTTTTGCCATGGCGTTCTCAATCACGGTGACTACCTCTACCGGGGTTTTGGCGGGGGCCAGAAGACCGTACCAAGAATAAATTTCAAAGCCCTTGACACCCGATTCAATCAATGTGGGCAGTGATGGCTGGTAGGCTGCGCGGTCTTTGCCAGTGACTGCCAGAAGCTTCAATTTCCCGGCCTTTGCCAGCGGAATCAGGATCTGCGGATTGTCAAAAATCAACTGTACGCGGCCGGCCATCAAATCCTGCAAGGCTGCTGCACCACCTTTGTACTGAATTGATTCAATGGCAGTTCCCGTAATCGACTTGAACAACTCACCCGCCAGGTGCGCAGAACTGCCCGCCCCACCGACACCATAGTTAAGTTTTCCAGGCTGAGCTTTTGCGATAGCAATGAACTCTTGAACCGTATTGGCCGGGAAATCCGGTGGTACGGTCATGATGATGGACCCGAGCGATATGAGAGAAACCCCAACGAGATCCTTGGTGGGATCGAAAGACATGTTTTTAAAAAGAGACTTGTTCACGCCGTTGGCAAAAGAGCCAAGTAGCAATGTGTACCCGTCGGGGCTCGCCTTCGCCACTCCTTCAGTGCCAATATTTGTTCCGGCACCTGGCTTGTTATCGATGATGACCGGCGTATTTAGAACTTCCTGAAGTTTTTGGCCAACATATCTACCCACGATATCGGTTGCACCCCCGGGTGGGTAGGGAATGACGATCTTGATGATCTTGTTCGGATAGGGTTGGGCATGGGCAGATACTGCCGCAAATGTGATGGCGAGAAAGAATGCTTTGAGAAGATTCAGCACAATTAATTCCTTCTGATTGGATTGAAAAGCCGCAGATTAAAGGGATTACTCCCCCAATCCACCGCAGCTAAGAACTAGACATTTCAAATACACAACAAGTTGCCACAGCATTTAGGGCTTGGTAATCATGGCGTCAATAGGTTGACCGGCCGCCAGTTATATCAAACACCGAGCCCGTCGTAAACGAGCAGTCTTCGCTGGATAACCAGCTGACCATGGCTGCAATTTCATCAACTTCTACAAAACGTCCCATCGGAATTTTGCTAAGCATGTAATCAATATGCGTTTGCGCCATGGTGGCAAACATGGCAGTCTTGGCGGCAGCAGGCGCTACCGCGTTGACCAATACACCTTTTGTCGCGACTTCTTTGGCCAATGATTTGGTTAACGCAATCACACCTGCTTTTGATACGCTGTAATGGCTTGCATTGGGGTTACCTTCTTTGCCAGCGACTGATGCGATGTTCACAATGCGCCCCCATCCACGGGAGACCATATGAGGCGTGACGTGGCGGCAGGTGTAATAAGGGCCCATCAAGTTCACATCAATGACACGCTTCCACACTTCGGGGTCTAAATCCCAAGTGGTGCCGTTACCGCCGGTAATGCCAGCGTTGTTCACCAGGATGTCGATGTGGCCGCTGTCCTTGATGGTTTGTGCAGTGGTGGCACCCACCGCAGCATCAGAGGTGAGTTCGACTATGTAACCACTGACCTTGCCAAGTTTGCTCAACGACGCTTTGGCTTCTTCCAACTTAGCAGCATCAATGTCCCACATGACCACACTGGCACCAGAGCGCAACATGCGTTCGCTGGTGGCGTAGCCAATACCTTGTGCGCCGCCGGTGATAACCGCAACGCGGCCTTTCAAATCGATATTGTTCATCCCAAGCCTTTCAAAGGGGTTGCGGCATGGTGGAGAGGAATTCCAATCACCCTAGAACCAGTGTGGCACCTTTGTTCAATCGACAAACTGCGTAAAAACCCTCGTTTTTTCCCCTGCAGGCCGCTCTAACCCCCTCAAAAAATACCCCTTCTGCCAGCGCGATTTGCGCTGAGTCGCGCATTCCACACGCAGGTCTACACCGCAGCTTTAGAAATCGCCGATTCATTCAGTTTCTAGTCGATGTCCTACCCCTTCAGGACCTGCGGTCGGATGTTCAGCTTGCGCGTGCAACCGGCTAAGGCATTGGGGCCGAATGATTTCAACCCATCGGCAGCCACCAGGTCATCAGCGCATGACCGGCGTGCTGCTCTGCTGCTGGAAATCCTGATACGCTCGTTGGGATGCCTTCAAGTCAGACCTCCTCTTTGCCACTGTCTTTCAGCGCCGCCTCGGCAGGCATGCCCGCCGGACTGATCGTGCTGATCCTGGCGCTCACACTGGGTATTCAGCCGGTGACGACGGACTTGTATTTACCGGCTCTCCCCTCGCTGTCAGCCAGTTTTGCGGCCCCGATGTGGCAGGCCCAGTACACCTTGAGCGCCTTGCTGCTGGCTTTTGGTTGCTCCCAACTGATCTGGGGGCCTTTGTCCGACCGCTTCGGCCGCAGGCCTGTGCTGCTGACCGGTTTACTGGCCTACACCTTGGCCGCCCTGGCCAGCACCCAAGCTCCCTCCATGCTTTGGCTGATTATCTGGCGAGCGCTGCAAGGCGCGGCCATGGGCGCGGTGGTGGTGTGCGCACGCGCCATCGTGCGCGATCTGTACGCGCCCACAGAAGGCGCTCGCATCATGTCCAAGGGCCTGAGCGGGCTGGGTGTGCTGGCCTGCCTGGCTCCGCCTGTGGGTAGCCTGGTGTCTGATCTGTCAGGCTGGCGCATGACATTGCTGGTGCCAGCCCTCTTTTCGGCAGGCACACTGGCGCTGGTACTGTGGCGTTTTAAAGAAACCCTGGCGCAGCCCAACCCGCAGGCGCTGCAAGTCAAAACACTGGTGCGCACCTGGACAGTGATCCTGCGCAACCCGACTTTTTTAGCTTACTCATCGCTGTCTGTGGCGTCTTACGGCGGCTTGTTCACGTTTCTGGCGACCTCGCCCTTTGTCTTTATCCAGGTGCTGGGCTTGTCCAAAACACAGTTCGGCATGGTGCTGTTTTTAATGTGCTTTGCCTATTTACTCGGTACTTTTTTATGTCGACGTTTGCTCAAACGCTATGGCGTGCAAAATGCCGCCGCCTTGGCCGCTTGCTTAAGCCTGTCAGCCGGCGTGATGATGGCCGCTCTGGCCTGGTCCGGCATTCAAAACGTCTGGTCCTTGTGTCTGCCTTTTGCGCTTTACATGCTGGGGCACGGCGTGCACCAGCCCTGCGGGCAGAGCGGTGCAGTCGGGCCCTTCCCGGAAGCCGCCGGCACCGCCGCTGCACTCAATGGTTTTTTGATGATGCTGGTGGCCTTTGCGATGGGCAGCTGGCTGGGCACGCACATGGACGGCAGCGCACGGCCGCTGACTTACGGTGTGGCCGCCTGGAGCGTTGTGCTGGCCCTCTCCGCTTGGACCGTGGTGCGGCGTTATGGCCGCAGCAACCCGGTTGCTCCGGCTTGCGTGTCATGAACAGTACCGACTTGCCCGCTTACTTGCCCGCTTACTTGCCGGCTTTCCTGGCCCTGGCCGGTCCCACGGCCGCCGGTAAAACAGCTGCAGCTCTGGCCATTGCGCAGCAGCAGGCCGTCGAGATCATCAGTGTGGACTCAGCCCTGGTTTACCGCGGCATGGACATCGGTACGGCCAAACCCTGTGCAGACGAGTTGGCGGCCGTGCCGCACCACCTGATCAATATCCGTGACCCGCTCAAGGCCTACAGTGCGGCCGACTTTGTACGCGACACCCGGGTTTTGATGACAGATATTCGCAGTCGCGGCAAGCTGCCCCTGCTGGTAGGCGGCACCATGCTGTACTTCAAGGCATTGTGGGATGGCCTGGACGACATGCCGACGGCCAGCCCAGCACTGCGGGCCGAGCTGGCCGTGCAGGCCGCAGCCCAGGGCTGGCCCGCGCTGCATGCCGAGTTAGCACGAGTTGACCCGCTGACTGCCGCACGCTTGCAGCCGCAGGATTCGCAGCGCATTTCGCGTGCGCTGGAGGTTTTTCGCGCGTCTGGCCAGCCTATGTCTTTTTTTCAACGGCGCATCGTGCAAACCCAAGCTGCGATGGCGGCTGACACAGCGCCCGCCGGCCTGCTGATCAGCCTGGAACCGCAAAACCGTGCCTGGCTTCACCAGCGCATTGCGCAGCGTTTTGACGCCATGCTGGCGGCCGGTTTTCTCGATGAAGTACGCCGTCTGCGGGCCCGGGCTGACTTGCACCCGGATCTGCCGGCCATGCGCTGCGTGGGTTACCGCCAAGCCTGGTCACTGTTGGACAAGCTCAATACCCTGAAAACCCCCAAAGAAGTGCAACAGGCCCAACATGATTTTCGCGAGCAAGGCATCGCAGCAACCCGCCAATTGGCCAAGCGCCAGCTGACTTGGCTGCGCAGCATGCCGCAACGGCGCGTGGTTGCCTGTGACGCCCCTGATGCGCTGGCGCAAGTGCTGGCCCTCACAGCGCAGTGCGCCGTAGCCACCCCATGAGCCTTGACATACAGCAGCTGGCCAAACACTATGGCGACAGCCCGGTGTTTCGCAACGTCAGCCTGAGTCTGGCGCCTGGCGAGTTTGTCGCCATCGTGGGTGAATCCGGTGTGGGTAAATCAACCCTGCTGAACTGCATGGCCGGGCTGGACAGCTGGGACCAAGGCAGCGTCCATCTGCAAGGTCACAACCTGGGCGAGCTCAATGACGAGCAGCGCGCCCTGCTCAGGCGCCGGCATGTTGGTTTTGTGTTTCAGGCATTTCATGTGCTGCCGCATCTGGATGTGGCGCAAAACGTCAGCCTGCCCTTGCTGCTGCTGGGCCAGCACGACGACGCACGCGTGCAGCACATGCTGGACGCCGTCGGGCTGAGCGGCCTGGGCCAGCGGCTGCCGCAGCAGCTCTCGGGTGGGCAATTGCAGCGCGTGGCCATGGCACGCGCGCTGGTGCACAGGCCGGCGCTGGTGCTGGCCGACGAGCCCACCGGCAACCTGGACCCGGCCACCGCCGCCCGCGTGATGGATGCGCTGCTGGCGCAAACGCGTGCGCAGGGCTCATCGCTGGTGCTGGTAACGCACTCCGAAGCCGCCGCCGCACGCGCTGACCGGGTGCTCAAACTGCATGCCGATGGCTTGGTTTAAATTTTTACAACCCGCTGCCGGCAAGCAGCGCCGCGTGCTGCCCGCCCTGCTGCTGACTTTCTCATGGCAAGAGCTGCGCCACCATCCCTGGCGCAATGCAGCGGCAGTGGTGGCCGTGATGCTGGGCGTGGCGCTGGCTTTGTCGGTGCACCTGATCAACGCGTCGGCGCTCAGTGAATTTTCTCAAGCCGTGCGATCCGTCAACGGCCAGCCCGACCTGACGCTGCGGGCCGCGCAGGGTCAGTTTGACGAATCGCTTTACGCCCGCATCGCCAGCTTGCCGGAGGTGTCTGTCGCCAGCCCCGTGCTGGAGCTGAGCACCTATGCGCAAGCTGCCGGCGGCGCGCGGCAGTCCCTGCGCGTGCTGGGGGTGGACGCTCTGCTGCTGGCCCGTCTGGCACCCGAATTACTCCCGCGGCCGGCAGATGCGGAAGATCGCTTTGCTTTTTTTGCACCGGCCACGGTGTTCCTCAATGCCGCTGCCCAGACCGCGCTTGGCGCAGGCTCTGTGCAATTGCAAAGCGGCTTGAACCTGCTGGCAGTGCGCGTGGCCGGCAGTGTGGCCGCCGGCGGCGGCCCACTGGCGGTGATGGACCTGGGCGCAGCGCAAGACCTGTTCGGCCGCGGCGGCGAACTCACGCGCATCGACTTGCAGCTGCGCGCCGGGGTGGACCGGGCTGACTTCGTACGCCGCCAGCACAGCGCCGCTGACTGGCCTGCTCAGCTGCAATGGAGCGAGCCCGACGACGCCGCCCAGCGCGTGAGCCAGCTCTCACGCGCTTACCGCATCAACCTCACGGTCTTGGCGCTGGTAGCGCTTTTCACGGGTGCGTTTTTGGTGTTCTCCGTGTTGTCGCTGAGCGTGGCCAAACGCGCCCAGCAATTGGCCTTGCTGGGGGTGCTGGGTCTGGGTGGTGCTACACGGCTGCAACTGGTGTTGTGCGAATCGCTGTTGCTGGGACTGCTGGGCAGTGCCGCTGGCGTGGCACTGGGCACGGCACTGGCGGCATTGGCCTTGCGCCTGCTGGGCGGCGACCTGGGTGGCGGTTACTTTGCCGGCATCGCGCCAGCCTTGCAGTGGAGCTGGGCGGCCGCACTGACCTACGGCGGCCTGGGTGTGGTGGCGGCCTTGGTTGGCGGCTGGTGGCCGGCGCGCACGGCCCAACAATTGCCGCCCGCGCAAAGCCTCAAGGGCCTGGGCGTGGCGCCGGTCGGGCACGGCCGCGCCTGGCTGAGTTTGGCCATGCTGCTGGCCGGCGCCCTGTTGGCATTGCTGCCACCGGTGGCCGGCATCGCACTGGGCGCCTACCTGTCGGTGGCGCTCTTGCTGGTCGGCGGTATCGGCGCGCTGCCGGGCTTGATCGGCCTGCTCTACGGCCGGCTCAGCCCGCTCGTGGCCAAGCGGGCACTGCCCATGCTGGCGGTGGAGCGTGCGCGGCGAGTGCGCGAAAGCGCCGGCGTGGCCGTCAGCGGCGTGGTGGCTTCGCTCAGCCTGGCCGTGGCGCTGACCATCATGGTGGCGAGTTTCAGGCATTCAGTGACAGACTGGCTGGATGTGGTGCTGCCGGCTGATTTGTATGTGCGCACCGCCGCCAGCAGCGCGGCCGGGGAGACGGCCTATTTCAGCCCGGAGTTTGTGCAGGCCGTGGCCGCACTGCCGGGGGTGGCGCGTGCAGGGAGCTTGCGCGTGACGCAACTCTTACTGTCCCCTGACCAGCCGGCGGTCGCCTTGATCGCGCGCGATATGCAAACGCCAGCGCGGGTGCTGCCACTGGTCGGCCCGGCGCTCAGCGTGCCGGCCGGGGCGATCGGTATTTATGTCAGTGAGCCCATGGTGACGCGCTACCAGGCCAGTGTGGGTCAATTTTTTGAACCGATGGCCAACAGTTTTGCCAAGACCGGTGCGCCGCGGTTTTTTGTGGCCGGGGTGTGGCGCGACTACGCCCGGCAGTTTGGCGCTATCGCCATGGACGAGCAAGATTTTGTGCGCTTGACCGGTGACCGGCGCGTCAACGACCTGGCCCTGTGGCTGGCGCCTGGTGCGCGTGAAGATGCCGTGCAGGCGGCCATCCGGCAACTGGCAGCGCAAACCTCGGGTCCGGGCCTGAACCATGAGCTGATCGAGCTGGCTTCTGCAGGCGAGATTCGCGTGCGATCACTGCAAATTTTTGACCGCAGCTTCGCCGTGACCTACTGGCTGCAGGCGGTGGCCATAGCGATCGGGCTGTTTGGCGTGGCCGCCAACTTTAGTGCCCAGGTGCTGGCGCGGCGCAAAGAGTTCGGGCTGCTGGCGCACCTGGGCTTAACACGCCGTCAAGTTCTCAGTGTGGTGGCCGGTGAAGGCGCGGCCTGGACGGTGATGGGATCGATCGCCGGGCTGGCACTGGGCTTGGCGGTGTCGGTGGTGCTGGTGCATGTGGTCAACCCGCAAAGCTTTCACTGGAGCATGGATTTGCAAGTGCCCTGGTTGCGTCTTCTGGCCTTGTGCGTGGCCGTTGTGCTGGCCGGCACGCTGGCCGCCTGGCTGGCCGGCCGCGCGGCTGCCAGCGCTGACGCGGTGCTGGCCGTGAAGGAAGACTGGTGAAAAACGCAGCTGCAAACCTGAGGCTTGTATGTTGAGCCGTCGCAGCTTGATGGGTGCCGGCGCGCTGGGCCTGGGCACGGCCCTGTGGACACCGGCGACACTGGCCTTGCCGGCACGAACCCTGGTGTTCCCTGCCGACCATGGCGCGCACCCCGACCTGCGCACCGAATGGTGGTACATCACCGGCCATGCGCGCAGCCTGGCTGCTGAGCCGCGTGAATTCGGTTTTCAGCTGACATTTTTCCGCACCCGGGTGGATGCGGCGCAAAGTCTGCAATCGAAATTTGCGGCCAAACAACTGATCTTTGCGCATGCGGCAGTGACCGATGTGCAAGGGAAAAAACTCTGGCATGACCAAGGCATTGCGCGCGAAGGCTTTGGTCTGGCGCTGGCCGCCACCGGCAACACCACTTTGCAATTGGGTCACTGGCGCTTGCAGCGCCAAGCGGACTCCGGCCTGTACACGGCCGAGCTGGCGGCGCAGGACTTCGGCTTGGCGCTGCAGTTCAAGCCCAGCCAGCCGCTGCTTTTACAAGGCCAGCAAGGTCTGTCACGCAAGGGGCCGGATACGCGCCAGGCCAGCTACTACTACAGCCAACCACAGCTGGCCACCCGCGGGCAAATCACACTGCGCGGGCAGCGCTTTGCAATCAGCGGCAAAGCCTGGCTGGACCATGAATGGAGCGACGAGTTGCTGCACCCCGAAGCCAGGGGCTGGGACTGGATCGGCATGAACCTGGATGACGGCAGCGCGCTGACGGCTTTTGCTTTGCGGCGCAAAGATGGCAGCGCCGTGTGGGATGGCGGCTCTTTCCGCTCGCCACAAGGGGCGCTTTACAACTTCAGTCGGGGAGAAGTCATTTTCAAACCCCTGCGTTTTTGGCAAAGCCCGCTCACGCAGGCGCGCTACCCGGTGGAGTGGCTGGTACGCACCCCGGCTGACTTCTACACCGTGAAAGCAGTGATCGATGCGCAAGAACTCGACAGCCGTCAGTCCACAGGCGCTGTGTACTGGGAGGGCCTGAGCGATCTGTTTGACAGCCATGGCCGCCGCGTGGGCCGGGGCTATCTGGAGATGACGGGCTACGCCTCACCGCTGCGTATCTGAGCGGCACACGTCTGAGCAGAGACAGGTCATCGTATCTGGCTAAACTGGCTGCATGCCTACTTCTGTTTCAGCTTCTGCAGCTGCCCTGCCCGCCCCTGTCTCCAAAAATGAGCAAGCGGCCAAGGGCTCGCCCAAATCGTTGTCTGGTCTTCTGCCTTTTTTGCGGCCTTACCGCGCACGCATCGCTCTGGCGCTGCTGTTTTTAACGCTGGCCGCAGGTGCTACGTTGGTGTTCCCGCTGGCTTTGCGAAGCCTGATCGACGGCGGCCTGGTGCAGGCCGACAAGGGCGCGCAAACCATGGCCTTGCGCGATCATTTTTTCACGCTGTTTGCAGTGGCCACGGCGCTGGGCGGTTTTTCAGCTGTTCGGTTTTACCTGGTGAGCTGGCTGGGCGAGCGCATCACCGCCGACCTGCGCAATGCGGTGTATTCACATGTGTTGCATCAAAGCCCGGAGTTTTTTGAAACCACCCAAACCGGCGAAGTGCTGTCACGGCTGACCACAGACACCACGCTGGTGCAAACCGTGGTCGGCTCTTCTTTGAGCATGGGTCTGCGCAATGCCGTCATGGGGATGGGCGCGCTGGCCATGCTGATCTATACCAACCCGTACGTGATGATCCAGGTCTTCGGCATTCTGGTGCTGATCGTGCTGCCCAGTGTGTGGTTCGGGCGGCGCGTGCGCAAGCTCTCACGCGCCAGCCAGGACCGCGTGGCCGACTCCAGCGCGATTGCCGCCGAAGTTCTCAATGCGATTCCGGTGGTGCAAAGCTATACCGCCGAAGCGCGCGAAGCCGCCCGCTTTGACGCATCGACAACCAATGCCTTCGAGGCGGCAGTGCGTCGCTCCATGGCGCGTTCGGTGCTGGTGGGCTTCATCATCATCGCCACCTCGGCGGCGCTGCTGTGGGGCCTGTACCAGGGCACCCAGGCGGTGGTGCGCGGCGACATCACGGCCGGCCACCTGGGGCAGACGGTGGTCTATGTGATCATTCTGGCCAGTGCTTTTGCCGTGCTCGGCGAGGTCTATGGCGACTTGTTGCGCGCAGCCGGTGCCACCGAGCGCCTGATGGAGCTGCTGGGCAACCGTTCACCGATTGTCTCGCCCGCAGTGTCCGTCAAAGCACCTGCGCCCCAGGCCGGTAGCACCGTCACACTGGAGTCGGTGAACTTTCACTACCCTTCGCGCCCGGCGCAAGCGGCGCTTGGCGACTTCAACCTCAAGGTCGCCGCCGGTGAAACCATTGCCATCGTCGGCCCCAGTGGCGCGGGCAAGAGCACGGTGTTTCAGCTGCTGCTGCGCTATTACGACCCGCAGTCAGGCCGTATCACGCTCGACGGTGTCGCCACGAATGAAATGGACTTGCAGTCACTGCGCGGGCGCATCGGCATCGTGCCGCAGGACGCGGTGATCTTCTCCAGCTCCGCGCTGGACAACATCCGCTACGGCCGGCCGCAAGCCAGCGATGATGAAGTCAAAGCCGCTGCTCAAGCGGCTTTTGCACATGAGTTCATCACAGCGCTGCCTGAAGGCTACGACACTTTTTTGGGCGAGCGCGGCGTGCGCCTGTCAGGCGGCCAGCGCCAACGCATCGCGATTGCCCGCGCTATGCTGAAAAACCCGCCGCTGCTCTTGCTCGACGAAGCCACCAGCGCACTCGACGCCGAAAGCGAGCGCATGGTGCAAGCCGCACTGGAGTCCGCCATGCGCGGGCGCACCACCCTGGTCATCGCCCACCGGCTGGCCACCGTCCAGCAAGCCGACCGCATTTTGGTGCTGGACCAGGGCCGGGTGGTTGAAGAAGGCCGGCACGCTGAACTGGTCAAGCAAGGCGGCATGTACGCCCGGCTGGCGGAGTTGCAGTTCACTGTTTGAACTGCGGCGGTGGGGGTCTGATGCGTCGGGCTGATGGATACGCCGATGGATAACCGTCTTATGCTTTAAACGCATAGATAAGCCAGAACCTGGCCTTGGACAAATGCTGCGGGCGCTCCTACGCTCGTGACATTGACCTCCAGGAGCTTTGTTCATGAACTTATCCGCCACTGCCGCTGCGGTAGGACCTCACCCTCTTCCCTCTTACCTGAACGCCGATGAGCTCGGCCCCTGGGGCAATTACCTGGAGCAGGTAGACCGGGTGATTCCGCACCTCGGGCCTCTGGCGCGCTGGGCCGAGACACTCAAACGGCCCAAGCGGATATTGATCGTCGATGTGCCGATTCAGATGGATGACGGGCGCATCGCACACTTTGAAGGTTACAGGGTGCAGCACAACATCTCGCGCGGACCCGGCAAGGGCGGTGTGCGTTTTCACCAGGACGTGACGCTCTCAGAAGTGATGGCGCTGGCGGGCTGGATGTCGATCAAGAACGCGGCAGTGAACGTACCTTACGGCGGTGCCAAAGGCGGCATCCGGGTCGACCCTCAAACGCTGTCACCGGGAGAGCTTGAGCGCATGACGCGGCGCTACACCAGCGAGATAGGCATCATCATCGGGCCTAACAAAGACATTCCAGCCCCTGATGTCAACACCAATGAGCAGACCATGGCCTGGATGATGGACACCTACGCCATGAACACCGGCTCGACCGCCACCGGCGTGGTCACCGGCAAGCCGGTGGACCTGGGCGGCTCACTCGGCCGGCGCGAGGCCACCGGGCGCGGCGTCTTCACGGTAGGCGTTGAAGCGGCGCGGCACCTCGGGCTGGAGATGACTGGCGCGCGCGTGGCGGTGCAGGGTTTTGGCAATGTGGGCGGCATCTCAGCCAAGCTGTTTGCCGAGGCCGGCGCGCGCATCGTGGCGGTGCAAGACCATGGCGGCAGCATCTACTGCGAAGCCGGGCTGGACGTGCCGGCGCTGCTGCGGCATGTGGCCGCTGCAGGCTCGGTGGCCGGCTTTGAGAAAGCCGAGTCGCTGCCAGACGACAAGTTCTGGGATGTGGACTGCGAGATTTTGATTCCGGCGGCGCTGGAGCAGCAGATCACGGTGCACAACGCACACCGCATCCAGGCGCGCATGGTGATTGAAGGCGCCAATGGCCCGACC
>JBIKPY010000078.1:0-12501 GCA_044357185.1 Polaromonas sp. | reverse complement strand
AAGTTCGGCATCTCGTTCACGGCCACGCTGTTCAACCAGGCCGGCGCGCTGGTGCATGTGTACACCGACGGCAGCGTGCAAGCCAACCACGGCGGCACCGAAATGGGCCAGGGCCTGAACACCAAGGTCGGGCAGATCGTGGCTGACGAACTGGGTGTGCCTTTTGAGAGCGTGCTGGTCACCGCCAGCGACACCAGCAAGATACCCAACGCATCGGCCACGGCAGCTTCAGCCGGCACCGACCTGAACGCACGCGCCGCCCAGTACGCTGCGCGCAACGTGCGCGACAACCTGGCGCAGTTTGTGGCGGGTCTGGACACCTGCGGTGCGGGCGCCGTGCGCTTTGCCGGCGGGCAGGTGATCTCGCCCACGCAAACACGCGCCTTCAAAGACGTGGTGCGCCAGGCCTACGCCAACCGCATCCAGCTCTGGAGTGACGGCTTTTACCGCACGCCCAAAATCCATTACGACAAAACCACGCTCACCGGCCGGCCGTTTTATTACTTTGCCTACGGCGCCGCCTGCACCGAAGTCGCCATCGACACCCTGACCGGCGAGAGCCGCGTGCTCAAAGTGGACATCCTGCACGACGTGGGCACCAGCATCAACCCGGCCATCGACATCGGCCAGATCGAAGGCGGCTTTGTGCAAGGCATGGGCTGGCTGACCACCGAGCAACTGGTGTGGAACGACAAAGGCCAGCTCAGCACCCACGCCCCCAGCACCTACAAGATTCCGGCCACCGGCGACATACCCGAACACTTTAAAGTCGCCTTCTGGCCCGAGCCCAACCGCGAAGACAACGTCTTCGGCAGTAAAGCCGTCGGCGAGCCGCCCTTCATGCTGGCCATCAGCGTATTTGAGGCGATGAAAGACGCGGTGGCTAATGCGCGGACGGATGGCGGGGTTGTGCAGCTGACGGCGCCGGCTACGGCGGAGAACGTGCTGCGGGCGTTGGCTGGCACTGCTTTGACTACAAGTCAGTGACGGGTGAATGCCCGGTTTGGGCCAGAAGTGGTCCTAGGCGACCGACCTGTTAAGCAGTATGTGGCCAGTTGATTTGCACTTTCCGGCTATTGGCAAGACAGTCACGCAGGTACAAATTAATCAGGCTCTGATAGGGGACACCGGATTCATCGGCCATTCCCTTGAAATAGTCCACAACGTCCTCAGAAAGGCGCATGGTCACAGGCTTCTTTAGCTTAGACGCATACGGGTTCTTGCGCGACTTCAGTTTAGAAAGGTCGTACTCTGATTTCATAGTTGTCCACCTCGATAAAACGCGCTTTCGCGCTTGGTCGCCTTACGTGCAGAGATGATGCGAATAACTGCGCCATGTTCCCGCTCGCAATGACAGACGATGAGGAGCTTTGCACCAGAGCTCATGCCAAGCATCAGGAAGCGCTCCTCGTCGGGTGAGTGTTCCTCGTCGAAGAACTGAACGCCAAATTCATCGAAGAAGATTGTTTTCGCTTCTTCAAAAGACACCTGATGCTTTTTGAGATTTGCAATGGCTTTGGGCTTATCCCATTCGAACTTGACCATACATACATTGTATTTATCGTTTGCTGCACGTCAAGCTACATCGAATAGCAGCTATTTAAGGTTTGAGCTAAACGGGCGACAACGGCAGGCCACCAAGGCCCGGGCTGTGAAAATGTACCGTGTGCCACAGGCCGGGCCTTGGTGGCCAGCCGTTGGCGCTCCGCTTGAGCGAGGTGCTAGGCCTCCTACGGCAGTCGGTCGACAGCCGCATATCCTCTTCCGTACGGATGTGGCGGACGTACGGATGTGTTCGCCGTGTAAGGACAACAAGACGGGCGACTTTTGGTAGGTGGCTAAGCCTCCTTTCGTAGCTCCTCGCTGGCTCGACGCAGAATTGTCGAAGCGGCATCTGCCCATTCAATCGCGTTGAAGTAGAGGCCGAGATCTTCGATTACGTTTCCACTTTGGTCTTTTCCAAGACCGCCATTAAGCACAGGGCCGCGCCACATGCCACCAACACCGAATTGGTTGTTGTATTCAAACGGGTGCTCGATGAAGTGGTTTCTTACGTTTGCAGCACCACCGTTGGGGAATTTGGCGGGCATCTTCGGCAGTCTGCGTCCGTTGAAACACTTGGGTTTCCCCATGATGAGTAATATCGCCTTGTGTGCGACCCAGTAGAAAGATTCGGAAAGCAACCACATAGCATCTATGTCTTGGCATGAAGCCTCGAAATGCTGGTCAACATCAGGCTGCCTCCCCGCCACAGCAGCCAAGACATTCATTGAAACGGCTAACTGGCGTTGCTCAATCGCTCCGGCGTTCCTAAGCAAGAATTCGCATTGCTTAACCCTTCGCTGCAACTCCCCCAGTAATTGGATGTGCTCCGGTGCGCAATGCGGTACAGCGAGCGCGTGATACTCGTCCATCGCTTGAAGCACACGGGGTAGAGATTCACCGAACAGCGTATCAAATGGTGATTTTGTGTTTTCCATGAACCTCCCTTGCCGAAACTGTACCCCGTAGCGGGCGGAACAGCCAGCGATCACTGCAAGAGTGCTGCATGGCATTGACTCGATTTGCAGATTCATCCAGAACCGCGACGCCATGTTGAAAAACAAGCCGAGCCGCAGTTCCGTGTCCGCAGTGATCGGACGATTCCCGTTGCTCAGGCCGCTGATGCAGCTGGGCGACACATCAATGTCTGCGGCAACCACGCCTTAGGTGCCCGCCCTAAGCCCCATCCTTGGCCACCTTCAAGGTCAGCTCAAACCCCAACGCCTTCATCACCTTGAACAAGGTGTCTGAGCTGGGGGCGCGTTCGCCCGACAGGCTTTTGTACAGGCTTTCGCGGGACAGGCCGGTGTCGCGGGCCAGTTGCGTCATGCCTCGGGCACGGGCAATGTCGCCCAGTGCCGCAGCGAGTTCGGCCGGATCGCCGTCTGCGAGCACTTGGCTCAGGTATTCGGCCACGTCTTCGTCCGTGCCAAGGTAGTTGGCCATGTCGAAAGGCCGGGTTCTGATGGTGGTTGTGGTCATGGTGTTAATTCCTTTGCTATGGCCTTTGCAGCTTCAATGTCGCTGGCTTGGCTGGACTTGTCGCCTCCGCCAAGCATCATGATGACGAGCTCGCCGCGCTGCAGGTAGTACATCCGCCAGCCGGGTCCAAAAAATTCGCGCATTTCCCAGATACCGTCGCCCACCGGCTTGACATCCCCCAGGTTGCCGCGCGCGGCCTTACCCAGCCTTCTGCGCAACCGAATCCGCGTGGGGCGGTCCCGCAGGCTGTTCACCCAATCGATGAAAGTATCTGTTTCCAGTACCGTGTACATGCCCAGATTGTAGCCACAGGGCTACGATTTAAGCAATAAACTTATCCGAACCAGTGGGCTTGGTGCCCTCAACCTGTACCGGCACGAAGCCATCAATCCAGCGCCGCTTTAGCCTTGAGAATCACAGCCGCTTGCCTGGCCGACTCGGCCTGGATGTACTGGCCAAACTGCTCTCGGCTGGGCGTGAAAAGCTCATAACCAAACGAGACGAACTTCTCTCGCATGTCGGGCTCGGCCAGCGCCTTGGCGATGTCTGCGCTGATCTTGTCTGCCACGGCCTTGGGCAAACCCCGGGGGGCGGCGATCACGGTCATGCCGCTGACCTCGAAGTCTTTTGGGCCACCGGCTTCGGCCACGGTGGGCACGTCTTTGTAGGCGGGCAGTCGCTTGGGCGCTGCAATGGCCAAAAACTTGAGCTTGCCAGCGCGGTACAAGGGGCCCGCCGTGGCGCTGGTGCCCATGGCAAAGGCCAGCTCGCCGGTCGATGCGGCGGTGTAGAGCTGGGTGGTTTCTTTGTAGATGACGTGCTGCATCTCGGTGCCGGTCACGGTCTCAAACAGCGCCGAACCCAGATGCACCGGGTTGCCCACTGACCAGGAACCGTAGTTGAGTTTGCCCGGACCGGCCTTGGCATCGGCCACCAGATCGGCCATGTTTTTGTATTTGCTGTCGGCTGAGGTGGTGAAGAAAAAATAGGTTTTGAACAGCGGCAGCAGCACGTCAAAGTCAACCTTGGCGTCGTAAGGCAGTTTCTTGAACATATGCGGGTAAGCCGTCAGGTGAACGCCGTCGAGCTGTATCAAGTCGGTGCCATCCGTGGCGCCGCGCTTGAAGGCATCGATGGCAATGAAACCGTTGCCACCGGGGCGGTTTTCAACCGTGACCGGCTGGCCCCAGCTTTTGGAGAGTTTGTCAGCCACCAGCCGGGCCACACCTTCGGGGCCGCTGCCTACCGGAAAGGGCGTGATGATGCGCACCGGCTTGGCCGGAAAGGTCTGGGCCTGGGCCGCGAGAGTCAGTCCGATGGCAAGGATGGTCAGGGCTTGTTTGAACAAGGCAGGTCTCCGGTTCTGAAGTTAGGGCCATTAGACTGGTAAGAACTTAGCCAATTTTCCCATTACATCGGCCATGTGCCGATGTACCGGTCGGATACGCGACTCGTCACCTTCTCGATTGAAGAACAGCTCAACGTGCTCCTGCTGGGGATTTTCAGCCAACTCTAAGTTCTCTCGATCGAGATTTGTACCCCAGCAGCCATTGACATGGCGCCTTCGATCTGATTAAAAAGCGGCCTTTTCAAACTGAGACAAAAGCAATGTGTTTTGTCCAGACCATTGTTCAAGTGCAGCCGCATCTTTGCCCTGCAACCAGGTCAAAAATGCCAGTGCCAGCTGGCGCGTCGCCACCTTTACCTGCGGGTTAAGCGCGACGCCACCCGTACCCATGCGGTCGGTAAAAATGCTGTGAGAGCCGTCTTTGAAAACCGCCAGCACTTTCGCCGCCTGCGTGCTTGCGCCGGTCGCCTTGTACAGTGCCAGGCGGTCCGCAACACCGGAGCTATAGCCGGGAATCTGAATGTCGTCAGCCGTCGCGGTGATGTGCAGCGTGGGGACGTCTATCCCAGAAACTATTTTGAGCGGATCGCCCAAGCCATAAAACGGCGGTGCAGAAATCACAATAGCAGCGGAAAAGCGCGTGTCTTTAACCCATACATTGGAGCCATTCATATCAACCTTTGCGCCCACCAGCAGCACCGTGGTGTTGGCACCGTAAGAATGACCTGCTGCAATAAGACGTTTGACATCCATGATCTTGCCCACTGGATCGGCCAACAGGCTGTCGAGTGCGAACTTGACATCCTTCACACGATCAAGCGCCTCGGTGTGTTGGGCTGCATTGGACAAGCGCGAGGTCAGTGTCAACGGGTTACCCCACCAGATTTGGCGGTCGCTGCCGACATGCTGCACGTGCAGGCTGGCAAAACCGTGTGCTGCAAAGTAGCGCCCCAGGTAGCTGTAGCCATCCATTGACCCACCAATGCCGTGTGAGAAAACAACCAGCGGCACCGCCCCTTCACCCAACTTAGGGCCCGCTGGCAGATAAAGCCTGGCCGGCACCGACCGACCGCGAGCGACGTCCTTCCATTGAAAGGATTGGGTGGTGAAAAGTGAGGCGTCTACGAGTACCAATGCAGCAGCATCAGCACTTGCTTGTGCCGTGCTCGCGGTCTCAACAGGTGCAGAAATGGCCGGCTGGGCACAAAGTGCGGCAAGCCCGAGCAGTACCCACACCACCCAGCGATGTTGCGAGACTGTCCCACTGACAGTGTTGAACTGGATATGCGGTAAGAAATTCATGATTTTTTTCAAAGAAATGGATTTTCCCCGCTGCATGAAGCGAGCGAGCACGCTGGGCGCGAGGCGCAGCAGCAAGGGCATGCTTGGTGTAAAGTTTTTTACTCATTTTCCGTACTGTGGAGACACTCCACCATGTCGTCGTTAACTCAAATCAATCGCCCACCAGTGGCCAAAGCCCTTCTGGAAAGCGCGTCTGGTGGCCTGCTGCCCGAATGGGACGTGGTCGAAAATGCGCTGCAAGTGCGCAACTTTGAAGCTGGCGGTTCCGTCTTTTTACAAGATGTAGCGCATCCGTATGTGTACGTGGTGCGCAGTGGCTTGGTCAAACTGAGCTATCTTGGTGAAGATGGCAATGAATGGATCAAGTCTTTTGCGCATGAAGGCCGTTTCTTTGGCAGCATGGCCGCGCTGGAGCCGCGCGGGCGCACCAGCTTCATGGTAACCGCGTTGGAGCCATGCACCGTCGAGCAAGTGGACTACCGCGTACTGACAGGTTTAGCCACCAAACATTTGCCATGGTCACGCGCCTTGCACGCCATGGCGATGGTGCTTGCCACGCGCAAAGAAAGGCGCGAATGGGAGCTGCTGACGCTCGGGCCCGAAGCGCGCTACATCAGTTTCAAAGACGCTTATCCGGAGTTGGAGCGGCGTATTCCGCAAAAAGATTTGGCACGCCATTTGGGGCTGAACCGCATTGTGAGGCGGGTGCGCCTTCGGCTTGAAGGCTAGACTGCGCTTTTGAAAGTCAGCTTCTGCGGCATATCCGCAAGCGGTTCAAGGGCCAGCACGGCAACCGGCATCATCCACCAGGCCGAGTTCCATTGCAGCTTCGGCCACACCGAATCGTGAAACACTTGAAGTCAGGACACATACACAACAACTGTCGCCAGTTTTACAAAACCAGAATCGCCCGGAAGTCGTTCACATTGGTGTGCGTCGGCCCGGTGATGACCAGGTCACCCAGCGGCTCGAAGTAGCCGTAGGCGTCGTTGCGGTCCAGGTACTGGTCGATCTTCATGCCGCGGGCACGGGCTCTGGCCAGGGTGTCGGGGGCCACGTAGGCGCCGGCGTTGTCTTCAATGCCGTCAATGCCGTCGGTGTCTGCGGCCAGGGCGTAGACACCGCGTTGGCCTTGCAGCGCCAGTGCCAGGCCCATGCAGAACTCACCGGCGCGACCGCCGCGACCTCGGCTGGACTTGTCAGCGCCGGCCGGTTGCGGCCGAATGGTCACCGTGGTTTCGCCGCCGCTCAAAATGACGCAAGGCTTTTCAAAAGGCTGGTCTTTGTGCGCCACGGCGCGGGCCAGCGCGGCATGCACCTTGCCGACTTCGCTGGACTCGCCTTCGATCTCGTCACTCAGTATGTAGGCCTTGAGGCCCGCGGCGCGTGCAGCGTCGGCGGCCGCTTGCAGGCTTTGCTGCGGCGTGGCGATCATGTGAACTTCATGGCCGGTGAAGATGGCGTCGCCCGGCTTGGGCGTTTCCATGGCGCCGCTCACCAGTGCAGCATGCAAAGCCGGCGGCACTTCGATGGCGTAGCGCTGCAAGATGGCCAGCGCGTCAAGACAGGTGCTGGCGTCGGGGACGGTCGGGCCGCTGGCAATGATGGACGGGTCGTCGCCCGGCACGTCGCTGATGGTCAGCGTGACCACGCGCGCCGGTGCGCAGGCAGCGGCCAGGCGCCCGCCTTTGATGCGCGAAAGGTGTTTGCGCACGCAGTTCATCTCTGCAATGTTGGCGCCGCTGCTCAGCAGGGCCTGGTTGATGCGCTGCTTGTCGGCCAGCGTCAGGCCATCGGCCGGCAGCGTGAGCAGCGCAGAGCCGCCGCCCGAGATCAGGCACAAGACCAAGTCGTTGGCATTGAGGCCTTGCACCATGGCCAAAATGCGCTCGGCCGCCGCCAGCCCGGCGGCGTCGGGCACCGGGTGCGCGGCTTGAACCACCTCAATGCGCACCGGCAGCCCTGCCGGGCGCGGTGGAATATGGTGGTAACGCGTGACCACCAGGCCGCTGAGCGGCGCGTCAGCAGGCCACAGGGCTTCAACCGCCTGCGCCATCGAGCCACCAGCCTTGCCCGCGCCGATGACGATGGTGCGCCCGCCGCTCTGCGCGCTGGGCGGCTGCGGCAAGCAGGCGGCGGTGTTGTGCAGTGGCAGCGCGCGCTGCACGGCAGCCTGGTAGAGCTGCTGCAAAAATTCACGCGGTTGCTGGTGCGGCGAAGGCATAGCAGGGTTGTTGGCGGTGGCGTTGGAGGTCATGCGTTGTAGGGTTCAAAAGAGCCGCTTCATCACAGTCCATTGTGCCGTGTCCGGCTCCCCGTAGCTTCAGCGCACCGCAGCGCCGCGTTCAAACCAGCGGCCTATCAGTGCGCGCTCGTCTTCGGTGATTTGGGTGGAGTTATTCATCGGCATGAGGCGCGTGACTGTCACTTGGTGAAAGATGGCCTGGGCGTTGCGTTTGACGTCCTCTGGGGAGTCCAGGCGCACGTTTTTCATTTGCACCTGCTCGCCGTGGCACATGTAGCAGCGCTGCTCCAGCACCGGCTGCAGCATGGCGTAACTCACCTCGCCGGCCACCACCGCAGTAGCTGCGCGGGGCGCGGGCTTGAGCCAGACGATGGTGCCCAGAATCACGGCCACACCCGCCAGCGCGTAGGGCAGCGGGTTGCCGTTGCGCCCGAGCTTGAAGCCGTGGCGCAGCACAAAGAACTGGCGAATCGCGGCGCCGGCGATCATCATGAGTATCAGCACCAGCCAGTTTTGCGGATGGCTCCAGGTGAAGCTGTAATGGTTGCTCAACATGGCAAACAGCACCGGCAGCGTGAAGTAAGTGTTGTGCACGCTGCGCTGCTTGCCGCGCTGGCCGTGAATCGGGTCTACCGGCCGGCCGGCCTGGATGTCGGCCACCACGGTGCGCTGGCCGGGGATGATCCAGAAGAACACGTTGGCGCTCATGGCGGTGGCCATCATGGCGCCCACCAGCAAAAAGGCCGCACGCCCGGCAAACCAGTGGCAAGCCAGCCACGAGGCCACGCACACCAGCACCAGCACGCCGGCGCCCACCAGCGCGTCGCCATTCTTGCGCTGACCGAAGACGCGGCAGATGCCGTCGTACAGCAGCCAGAACACCACCAGAAAAGACAGCGCCGTCAGCACCGCGGCCGTGGGTGTCCAGTCCATCAGCGATTTGTCAATCAGGTAAGTGCCGGCCTGCCAGAGGTAAGACACCGTGAACAGCGCCATGCCTGTGAGCCAGGTGCTGTAGGCCTCCCAGTAAAACCAGTGCAAGTGCTTGGGCAGTTCGGGCGGCCTCACCGCAAACTTGACCGGGTGGTAAAAGCCGCCGCCGTGCACCGCCCACAGCTCGCCGCTGACGCCCTGCTTTTTCAGGTCTTCATCAACTGGCGGAGTCAGGCTGGAGTCTAAAAAGACAAAGTAAAACGAGGAGCCGATCCAGGCAATGGCGGTGATGACATGAACCCAACGCAAAAGCAGGTTGGCCCAGTCGAGAAGATAACTTTCCATGGTCTAGCCTTGGCAATCCGCATGGCCCGGATGCGCTTGCATCGCACAGGACATGAAGTTCGGACTGCTCACCACTGCGGGCGCTGTAAGCAGCAAGGACCGCGACACAGGAAGTGAACTTCCGGCTCCGCTGCGGTCTAGCGGGCCCAGTGTAGCCAAATTAAAGCCCCGAGTCGCTGAGGCAAGCCGCGGCTTGCCAAAAGCGCCTGCCCCTGTAACATACTTTTCAGAATTTTTTCAAGCAAGCGACCTTGAGAAGGAAACACAACATGACGCTAGACCGCCGCACATTCCTCACCGCCGCCACAGGCGCTTTGGTGGCAGATTCGCTGCTGGCGCAGCCGGCGCACCACGCACATCCTGCGCATCCTGCGCTGCCGGTGGCTCCTTCTGCTACCGAGCCCTATGCGCGACTGCAAGGCGGGCAAGTGCACCACCTGACGGCTGACCAGACAGCGCAGCGCTCTGTCAAAAGCAGCGCCCCGGCCGGCGCCACAGGGCGCTGGATCACGCGGGCTGCGCTGCCCATACCGCGCAGCGAAATGGCCTGGGCTGCCGAATGGGCCGGGCGGCTGCACATCATTGGCGGCTATGGCGAAGGCCGGGTAGACCGCGGCTACCACCATGTGTATGAGCCCAAGACAGACACCTGGCTTCTGGCAGCGGCGCTTCCGCGCGGGGCCAACCATGTGGCGGTGGTGGCAGACCGCGGCCGCATTTACGCCTTTGGCGGCTTCATCGAGCAAAATCGCAACCCTGACAACCACGCTTATGTCTATGAGGTGGGCTCAGACAAATGGCAAAGCATCGCGCCCTTGCCGCGTCCGCGTGGCGCGGCGGCTGCGGTGGTATTGAACGACAAGATTCACCTGATCGGTGGTGCTTCTTCCCCTGTCGATGAGCGGGCCAGCGTTGGCTGGCATGAAGTCTATGACCCGAAAACCGACGCATGGAGCCGGCGCAAAGCGCTGCCGGGCGCGCGTGACCACGTGGGCTGCATCACGCACCAGGGGCGCATTCATGTCATAGGCGGGCGTTTCAACACCTTTGAATACAACACCGATTTGCACCAGGTCTATCTGCCGGAGCGGGACACCTGGGAATTGCGGGCGCCGCTGCCCACGGCCCGCTCAGGCCACGGCCTGGTGATTTACCGCGACCGCTTGTTTGCCATGGGCGGCGAAGGCGGCATCATCAACCGGCCCGGGCAGCAAACCGTGTTCGGGCAAATGGAAAGCTATGACGCCGCCAGCGACAGCTGGCAAGCGCATGCGCCCATGCCAACGCCTAGGCATGCCGTCGGGGCGGTGACGATTGGCGACTGGATTTATGTGGCCGGTGGCGGCGCGGTGCTGGGTGGCAGCGTTCAATCGGCCATCCACGAGGCCTTCACGCTCGGTGCTTGACAATCACCGTCATAGATCAGCTTGAAAACTGCAGTTCGGGTAACGGCAATGTACTTTTAGCCAGCCGCTCAAACTGAGAAGGTAGCGGCAACATGCTCTGCAGCATGGTCTGGACTTTTTTCAGGCGGGGGTCTTCGGCGTGGGCATCGTCGGTGGTGTCGTTGATGCAAAAGAAATCCAGCGCGCCAAAATCCAATGCCAGTTGCTCGAGCTCCACACTGTGCTCGCGTGCGCCGGTCGATATATAACTGTGCTCATAGTCCTTGACGCGCGCCATGTCGTGCGCCAAGGCCCAGCGCAGCACAAAGTCGGACACGATGGTCGGCTTGTCCCAGCGCCTGAAAACGGTGGAACGCACGCCCTCAAACAGCTCAGCCGCTTCGAGCTCCAGCTCGAACAACACAGACTTGAGCATGGGCCGCGGTGAATGCGCGAAAGTGCGTGGGACTTTTTCGTAGAGCGGCGCCATAGACCGATACTCGCCGGACATGGACTTGGCCGCCTTATGGCTTAGCCACTGATGCGACAGCCGGCTGGCATTCTCTAGGGAGGTGGCGTCTTCGCGCAGCGTCTCACCCAGCACTTCAGGCTCGTCAGACCAGGCCACATAAAAACCACCGGGCCAGAACCAGTCGTCCACATTCACAGGCGCGCCAAAAAAAACATCGTCGTTCAAATAAAAATAGCGCTCCGACAAGCCGGGAATGCGGTGAATGTAAGACTCGATGTTGCCCGAATCAAAAGTCGGCAAGGCGTGGGTAGGAATCAGCTCCAAATGGTCCACCACGGTCAGCCGTTCAGAGCGTTGCAGCCAGGCCGGCGCCTGGCCGTCGGTAACGATGTAGATGTGCCCGTGCTCGGGGAAAAATCGCTCTAGCGCGCGCAGGCTGTAACGCAGCTCGTCGTTGTCGCGAAAGCGGCCTTCTACATTGCCAAAGGGCGCAATAGCTACGCTGCAGGGGTCGCTGAGGTTTTCCAATGCCTGGCGCCGCTTGGCCCGCCAGCGCGCGTCCTGGCCGTCAACCCAAAGGTAAACGATGTCGATAGGGGCTAAAGAATGGTTTTGCATCAGTCAGGATGGGCAAAGCCCAAGATTATCGGCTTGATTGGCGAGCCTGCAGCAACTGCGCGGCCACCGCCACTGCAATCACCTCGGGCTCCTTGCCTTCAATGCCGGGCACACCGATCGGGCAGGTGACATGGGCGAGTTCTTCGGCGCTGAAACCACGCGCTTCAAGCCGGTGCCTGAAGGTCGCCCATTTGGTCTTGCTGCCAATCAGGCCGATGTAAGGTAAATCGCCGCGCTGGCGCTGACGGGTCAGGCACAGCGCCAGCACATCGAGGTCTTCAGCGTGGCTGAAACTCATGATCAGCACCTGTGAACCCGGCGCCAAACTGGCCACGGCGCCTTGCACAGGCTCGGAGTGTTCGCACACCACGTGGGCGGGCAGCACGGTGGGGAAGATGCCTTCGCGGCTGTCTATCCAGTGCAGCGCTACCGGCAGTCGCGCCAGCAGCTCGGCCAGCGCATGGCCGACGTGACCGCCGCCAAACAGGGCGACCGGCATGCGCTGCGCGTCCAGCTGCAGGCGCAGCGCCGGAATACTGGCGGCGCTGACGCGCTGCAAACTCAGATGCACCACGCCGCCGCAGCATTGGCCCAGCGAGGGGCCCAGCGCCATGCGCATCATTACAGGTGCGGCATCGCCCTGCGCTTTCAGCAGTTCATGCGCGCGTGCGATGGCCTGGTGTTCAAGATGCCCGCCGCCAATGGTGCCAATGGTGTCCGGGGCGCCAAGCAACGAATTCGCAAAGACCGCCATCCAGGCACCGGCATCGCGCGGGGCTGAGCCTTCGGTGCTGTGCACACGCACCAGTACTGCGGGCACGCCGGCAAG
>JBIKPY010000077.1:0-12615 GCA_044357185.1 Polaromonas sp. | reverse complement strand
AGCTGGTTTGGCCTGCTGGCACCTGCCGGCACACCACCAGACATCGTCAACCGTATTCAGCAGGAAGTCGCCAAGTCGCTGAACACGGCAGCCATCAAAGAAAAAATGCTGGGGCAGGGAGCGATTCCGAGCGGCAACACGCCGCAGGAATTCGCGCGCCTGATCGATTCTGAAATCACCAAATGGGCCAAAGTGGTGAAAGACTCCGGCGCCAAGGTCGACTGAAAACCTGACTGATGAAGGGCGCTCAGACGCCCCACATCACGCTGTCGCCCTGCCGGTGGCATGCGTCTAGCATCTGCATGAAAGGCAGGGCGCGGTGGCGCAGTGCAATGGCGGGTGACTGACTCTTTTGCTCGGCGTTCTGCGCCAGCTGCTGCTGACGCTCAGGCAATTCTTCCTCTGCGATGGCCGCTCGCAAGGCCAGCAGAGCGGCTGGCATCTGTTCGGGCAGGATGATGCCTTTGGGTCCGGCCTCTTTTTTAATGATCTCCAGCACCTGCCGGCCGTGCGGCTCGAGCATGATGACGTCGCCCGTATTTTTAGATTTGAACTTGTACAACATGGGCGGCTCCTTGCGCTGTGATTATGTTCTCAGGCGGGCGCAAAATAGCAGCTTATGTTCAACATCGCCACCACACCTAAACCTGCCGCCCAGGCTCTGCTGCAAGACGGACTGAGTTTGCTGCAGCCATCCGAGTTCAAAGCCACACTGGGCCTGCCCGCTGCCGACTGGCAAAGCCAGTGGCCAGACCTGGCAAAAAGCTGGGATCGCCTGCCACCAGACACCCATTTGCGTGACGGCGGCCACTACCGACATCGCCGCCACGCCTGCTACGTGCAGACCTTGGCAAGCAACTCCTTGCAAGCGACGCCGCACAGGGCACACTGGCAACCCACAGATTACAACGCGCTGCATGGCGGTTTTGAGCGCTGGTTTGAACCGGTTGAGCCGGCTGTCAGCCAGGCAGCGCTGTGGACCGGGCTGCTGCTGGCGCTGGGCCGCTTGTTTGCGCAAGTCAAGCCGGCCCCGCAGTGGTTCATCGAGGCGCACCAGTTCCGTATCGACACGGCCAGCGGGGTCGGCCGCCCCACACCGGAAGGAGCACACCGCGACGGTGTCGATTTTGTCGTGGTGATGCTGGTGGGGCGCCAAGGCGTGAAAGGGGGCGAGACAAGGGTATTTGATGCACACGGCCCGTCGGGTGTGCGCTTTGTCATGACCGAGCCGCTGACCGCGCTGCTGCTTGACGACACCCGGGTCATCCACGAAACCACACCCATCCAGCCCAGCGGCGAGCCGTCCGGCGGCTTTCGAGACACCCTGGTATTGACCTACCGGGCTGCCGGCTTTCAAGCACCCGGCTAAGTTTTCCTGCGGCCCTGGCGGCAAACCCCCTTGACGAATTTAGTTTAGACCTAAACAATCAACAGGGAATCAACCAGCTGATAGTGCCAACATGAATATTCTTTGCCTGGGCGGCGGACCCGCCGGCCTTTACTTTGCCGTGCTGATGAAGCTCCAAAACCCGGCGCATCAGATCACTGTGGTCGAGCGCAACCGTCCCTTTGACACCTTTGGCTGGGGCGTGGTGCTGTCGGATCAGACGCTGGACAACCTGCGCAGCGCTGACCCTGTCAGTGCCAATCTGATTGGCGAGGCTTTTAACCACTGGGACGACATTGAGGTCTTCTTCAAGGGCCGCAGCGTGCGCTCAGGCGGCCATGGTTTTTGCGGCGTAGGACGCAAGCGCCTGCTCAACATCCTGCAAGATCGTTGCCTTGAGCTCGGCGTCGCGCTGGTGTTTGAAACGGAGGTCGAGGACGATCAGGCGCTGGCGGCACAGTACCAGGCCGATCTGGTGATTGCCTGCGATGGCCTGAACAGTCGGGTGCGCTCGCGCTATGCAGACACCTTCAAGCCCGACATTGACCTGCGCGCCTGCCGTTTTGTCTGGCTGGGCACACACAAGAAATTCGACGCATTTACCTTCGCATTCGAACAGACCGAGCACGGCTGGTTCGCCGCGCACGCCTACCAGTTTGATGCCGATACCGCGACCTTCATTGTCGAGACACCAGAGGCCGTCTGGAAAGCGCACGGACTGGACGAAATGACGCAGGCCGAGGGCATCAACTTTTGCGAAAAGTTGTTTGCAAAGTACCTGGACGGCAACGCGCTCATGAACAACGCCACCCATGTGCGCGGCTCGGCCATCTGGATTCGCTTTCCGCGCGTGGTGTGCGAAAACTGGGTTCACACGCAGGGCATTGCCGGCAAGCAGGTGCCGCTGGTGCTGATGGGCGATGCTGCGCACACTGCGCACTTTTCAATCGGCAGTGGCAGCAAGCTGGCGCTGGAAGACGCGATTGAGCTGAGCCGCTGTCTGGCAGCGACGGATGACACGGCGCAGGCCTTGCAAAACTATGTGGCCCTGCGATCGGTCGAAGTGCTGAAAATTCAGAATGCCGCGCGTAATTCCACCGAGTGGTTTGAACATGTGGACCGCTACAGCGGCATGGAAGCCGAGCAGTTTTTCTATTCGCTGCTGACGCGCTCTCAGCGTATCAGCCATGAAAACCTGCGCGTGCGAGACGCCACTTGGCTGAAAGACTACGAGCGTTGGCTGGCCGGCACGAGCGCTGGGAAAACCCCACCGCCACCCATGCTGCTGCCACTGAAGGTGCGCTCCGTTGAGCTGAAAAACCGCATCGTGGTCTCGCCGATGGCCACCTACAAGGCCGTCGATGGCATGCCTCAAGATTTTCACCTGGTGCACCTGGGCGCCCGCGCACTGGGCGGCGCAGCGCTGGTCTTTGCCGAGATGACCGCGCCTTGCGCCGAAGGCCGCATCACCCCCGGCTGCCCGGGCCTGTGGAACGAGGAACAAATGCGCGCCTGGCAGCGCATCGTCAACTTCATTCACAGCGCGGGCCATGGCGCGCGCGCCGGCATGCAGTTAGGCCACAGCGGCCCCAAGGGTTCGACACAAGTCGGCTGGAAAGCCGCCGACGAGCCGCTGCCCACCGGTAACTGGCCCTTGACTGCTGCCAGCAGCGTGGCTTACGGCCCCAATAATGCGCTGCCGCATGCCATGACGCGTGCCGACATGGACATCCTGACGGCGCAGTTTGTGCAATCCACGCGCTACGCCGACCAGGCCGGTTTTGACTGGCTCGAGCTGCACTGCGCGCATGGCTATCTGCTGTCGAGCTTCATCACGCCGCTGACCAATTTGCGCACCGACGACTATGGTGGCGATCTGGCCAAGCGCTGCCGCTACCCGCTCGAGGTGTTTGCCGCCATGCGCGCCGTCTGGCCCGCAGACAAGCCCATGAGCGTGCGGATTTCTGCGCATGACTGGGCGCCGGGCGGCAACACGGCCGACGACGCCGTGGCCATGGCGCGGCTTTTTAAGGCCGCCGGCTGCGACTTCATTGACGTGTCCTCCGGCCAGACCACGCGCGCCGCCAAGCCGGTCTATGGCCGCATGTACCAGACGCCGTTTGCTGACCGCATACGCAACGAGGTCGGTATCAAGACCATTGCCGTGGGTGCGATCTCTGAGGCAGACCATGTCAACAGCATCATTGCCGCAGGCCGTGCCGACCTGTGCGCCATTGCCCGCCCGCACCTGGCAGACCCGGCCTGGACGCTGCACGAAGCGGCCAAGCTGCAAAGCCGGTATGTCGAATGGCCGCTGCCTTACTTGAGCGGGCGCGACCAGCTGTACCGGGAACTGGCCAAGCAGCAAAGTCTCGCTCCAGGCGCTGTGCAGGCAGCAGCTGCCAGTGCGTCCCGCCCCGCGGCCGTCGAATAAGCCCAGCGAAAGCCCTTCATGGACATGGAAGCCCGCGGTCACAGCGAACACCCGGAGGCTCTGCGCCTGTGGCTGCGTTTGCTGACCTGCACTCAGCTGATTGAAAAGCAGGTGCGTGCAGAGCTGCGCGAGCGCTTTGACACCACGCTGCCGCGCTTTGACCTGATGTCGCAGCTCGAGCGCAGCCAGGATGGTCTCAAAATGAAAGAACTGTCGCGCCGCATGATGGTCACCGGCGGCAACATCACCGGCATCACCGACCAGCTGGTCTCTGAAGGTCTGGTTGAGCGCCTGCCTGTTGCCGGTGACCGCCGCGCCTTCCGGGTGAGGCTGACTGCGCGTGGACACAAAAGCTTCGCCGACATGGCGCAGCAGCATGAGGGTTGGATCGTTGAGGCCTTTGCCGGCCTGTCTGCGCGTGAGCTTGATGCATTGCATCAATTGCTGGGCAAGGTCAAGCAACACCATCTTGTAGCCCCGGCATCGAATCTTCTTGACCCATAACCTGAACCCGTGAATCCATGAAGCACTTCATCACCAATACCAACCCGATGCGCCCGCAGTTCCATGCAATGGCCGCGCACCAGGCCAAGCATTTTTCCTACGCCTTTGATGCCGGTGTGGCGACTATCACCTTGAACCGTCCCGAGCGCAAAAATCCCTTGACCTTTGATTCGTATGCCGAGTTGCGAGATATGTTTCGCTCGCTGGAGCAGAGTACCGACGTCAAAGCAGTGGTGCTCACAGGTGCGGGCGGCAACTTCTGCTCAGGCGGCGATGTGCATGAAATCATCGGTCCGTTGACGCAGATGACCATGCCCGAGATGCTCGAGTTCACACGCATGACGGGCAATCTGATCAAAGCCATGCGCTTGTGTCCACAACCCATCATTGCAGCGATTGATGGCATTTGCGCAGGTGCAGGCGCCATGATGGCGCTGGCCGCCGACATGCGCTTGGGCACGCCACGTGCCAAGACGGCGTTTTTGTTCACCCGCGTCGGACTGGCCGGTGCTGACATGGGCGCCTGTGCCTTGCTGCCCCGGCTGATCGGCCAGGGGCGCGCCTCTGAGCTGCTCTTTACCGGCCGGTCCATGAGCGCCGATGAAGGTTTGCAGTGGGGCTTTTTCAACGCACTGCATGCGCCTGACCAGGTTCTGGCTGCCGCACAGACGATGGCCAAAAACCTGGCCAGCGGCCCGACTTTTGCGCACGGTATGACCAAGACCATGCTGCATCAGGAATGGGCCATGACGCTGGACCAGGCTCTGGAGGCCGAAGCGCAGGCGCAAGCCATCTGCATGCAGACACAGGACTTCAAGCGCGCCTTTGATGCTTTTGCGGCCAAGCAGACACCTGTGTTCGGAGGCGACTGACATGCATGAGCGTAGTTCCTTGATGCCACCGGCAGACCACTTCAATTTGCCATTTTTTGACCCGGTGCACCGCACACTGGCCGCCGATCTGGCCGGCTGGATAGCGCAGCAGGCAGTCGATGAGAGCGATGACCGCCGCGCCTGCCGCGACTGGGTAGAGCGCCTGGGCAGGGCCGGCTGGCTGCGCTACTGCGTGCCGGCCAGCGCCGGCGGTGCGCTCGACAAACTCGATTCGCGCGCGCTGGTGGTGCTGCGCGAAACCCTGGCTTTTTACTCGCCGCTGGCCGACTTTGCGCTGGCCATGCAGGGCCTGGGCAGTGGCGCCATCACGCTGGCCGGCACGCCAGCACAACAGGCCGCGTATTTGCCGGACGTCGCCAGTGGCCGCAAAATCGCCGCCTTTGCACTGAGCGAGGCCGAGGCCGGCTCCGACGCCGGAGCACTGCGCACATCGGCCTTGCGCGATGCCCGCGGCTGGACGCTGCAAGGCAGCAAGACCTGGATCAGCAACGGCGATATGGCTGATTTTTATGTCACCTTTGCCAACACCACGCCTGGCGCCGGCACGCGCGGCATGACCGCTTTCATCGTAGACGCGCCACGCACAGGGCTCGATAGCAGCGAGCACATCGCGCTGATGGCACCGCATCCGCTGGCCAGCCTGCAGTTCACAGATTGCGCATTGAGTGCAGACGCACAGCTCGGCCAGCTTGATGGCGGCTTCAAGCTGGCGATGCAGACGCTGGATATTTTCCGCGCATCGGTGGCCGCGGCGGCGCTGGGTATGGCGCGCCGCGCGCTGGCCGAAGCGGTGGCCCACGCGCAAGGCCGGCAGATGTTCGGTCAGCGCTTGGCCGACTTTCAACTCACCCAAGCCAAGCTGGGCGAGATGGCGGCACTGATAGACGCGGCTGCCCTGCTGACCTACCGCGCCGCTTGGATGCGCGACGCGCATGAGAGCGGTGACACCCCTGAGAGCTCGGGCAACGCCAGTCGTCAGACACGCAGTGTGGCCGCCGCCATGGCCAAGATGAGCGCCACCGAAAACGCCCAGCGCGTGATCGACATGGCGCTGCAAATGCACGGCGGCTTGGGCGTGAAGGTGGGCACCAAGGTCGAGAGCTTGTACCGCGACATCCGCTCTCTGCGCATTTACGAAGGCGCGACCGAAGTGCAGCAACTCATCATTGGAAAGGCCTTGCTCACAACATGACCTCAGCAACTTCAGCGCCCGCAGTGACCGCCTCTTCAGCCCAAACCGATCGCTTTGTGCATGAGCGACTGCCAGACGCTGAACAATGGCCTCAGCTGCGTTACGACGCACCTGAACTGCAGATTACGGCGCAGGCCAATCTGGTGGCTGTACTTTTGGCGCGGGCTGCTCAGCAGGGTTGGTCGGCGCGGCCCTTTCTGCGCTCTGAAAACTTTTCTATCAGTTACGCAGAAGCCGGCGAGCGCATCCGCCGCATTACCCAGGTGCTGACCGTAGACTATGGCCTGGTACCCGGCAACCGGGTGCTCTTGCGCGGTGGTAATTCGGTCAACATGGCGCTGGCTTGGCTGGGTGTGGTGCACGCCGGGCTGGTGGCGGTGACGACCATGCCGCTGCTGCGCGCCAAAGAGCTCGCCGAGGTCATTCTCAAAGCCGAGCCGGCCCTGGCCCTGTGCGATGACAAGTTGCTGGCTGAACTGGAAATGGCGCAAGCCCAGCAGCCGCAGCTCAAGACCGTGATTACCTTTAACCAGCCGGACAACCCTGCGGGTCTGGAGGCGCTGGCCTCCGCCAAAAACGGAATGACTGCGGCCTGTCCGACTTCCGCTGACGATATCGCCATCCTGGCCTTCACTTCGGGCACCACGGGCTCGCCCAAGGCTGCCGTTCACACCCATCGCGACGTGCTGGCTTATTGCGAAACCTGGCCGCGCCACGTGCTGCGCGCCACGCCTGATGACATCGTCATGGGCTCTCCGCCGCTGGCTTTTACTTTCGGGCTGGGCGGTTTGCTGATCTTCCCGATGTGGGCCGGCGCCTCGGTCATGTTTCCCAGCGTGCCTTACACGCCGCAGGCCATGGTGCAGCTGATAGCTGACGTCGGCGCCACCATCTGCTACACCGCGCCCACCTTTTACCGGCAGATGGCCGTGTTTGCGCGGGAGATGCCTTTACCCCGGCTGCGCGTGTGCGTGAGCGCCGGCGAAGGTCTGCCCGACGCCACGCGCCAACTCTGGAAAGAAGCCACCGGCATCGAGATGACCGACGGCATTGGTGCCACCGAGATGTTTCATATTTTCATTTCTTCGCCGCCGGAAGAAATGCGGCGCGGCGCCATCGGCAAGGTGGTGCCGGGCTACAGCGCCAAGGTGGTCGATGCCGACGGTCGTGAGCTGCCACGCGGCAGCATCGGCAAGCTGGCGGTGATGGGGCCGACCGGTTGCCGTTACATGCAGGACGAGCGCCAGCTAAAGTACGTCAAGGCCGGCTGGAACTACCCGGGTGACGCATTCATTCAAGACGAAGACGGTTACTTTTTCTTTCAGGCCCGCGACGATGACATGATCGTCACCTCCGGCTACAACGTCGGCGGCCCTGAAGTTGAGGACGCACTGCTCAAGCACCCGGCCGTGGCCGAATGCGGCGTGATTGGTGTGGCTGACGAAGAGCGTGGCATGGTGGTCAAAGCCTTTGTGGTGCTCAAGCCCGACCAGTCCGGTGACGCCGCCATGGTCAAGACCCTGCAAGATCACGTCAAGGCCACGCTGGCACCTTTCAAGTACCCGCGTCAAATCGCATTTGTAGCTGCCTTGCCGCGCACTGATACGGGCAAACTGCAACGGTTCAAGCTGCGTCAGATCTGATCCTGCAAGCATTTTTTCAAGCCAATACAAGCACTCCAACCCGCTATGAAAACACTGAACCCCCCTGATTGGCTTGCGCCCAAAGGTTATGCCAACGGCGTCATGGCGCGTGGTAGCCTGATCTTTGTGGGCGGCCAGATCGGCTGGAACGCTCAGCAGCAGTTTGAAAGCGATGACTTCATTGCCCAGACGCGCCAGGCTCTCATCAACATCGTGGCCGTGCTGCGCGCAGGCGGGGCAGGGCCCGAGCACATGGTGCGCATGACCTGGTACGTGATTGATCGCCATGAATACAGCGCCAGGCTCAAAGAGTTGGGTGCGGTTTACCGCGAGGTCATCGGCAAAAACTTCCCGGCCATGAGCTGCGTAGAAGTCAGTGGCTTAGTGGAAGACCGCGCCAAGATCGAGATCGAAGTCACGGCCGTGTTACCGGACTGAGCGCTTCAACGCTGGCTCGAGCTAATTCGTCCAGCAACTCATCCATGGATTGCCTGCCTACACGGCTCTGGCTCAGCTGCCACTTTTGCGTAAACACACGCCAGGCTGCGGCTTTTTGCAAGCTCATGCCGCCATAACGCAACTTGACCCAGCCGCCCCTGGCCAATTGCTGCAAGCACTCACACAACAAGGTGCGTGAAACACCGCACACAGCGGCAATTTGGTCTTGCGACAGGCTGATGTCTACCGCGTCTTCTGCTTGTGTCGACCGTTGCACTGCCAAATAATGCGGCTGACTCTCGGCGAACTGCGCCAGCCCCATGACAACGCGCATGGGCATACCGCCAAGCCTCAGCAGCAGTTGCAATTCAGTGTGCTGCTCCACGCGTCTGGCCAATTGTTGGAACATGAACCGCCTGAATTCTGGCTCCTCACGCAGCGCATCCTCCAGGCAAGATTGCGGCATACAGATCAACTCGACCTGCGTCATGCAAACATAATCCACCTGCCCGGGTCGCCCGCTTAGCAGCGCCTCTTCGCCGAACCAGGCATGATGACTATGCAACAACAGCGGCAAGCTCCCTCCACGCGCCATCGGTTCAGCTGCAGCAACAAAACCAGTCATGACGCAGTTCCACGCCAGCACAGGCCGGCCTTTGCGCCAGATGGCCTGGCCGGCTTCAAAAGATCGGATCGCCAGCTTGGGCAGCATTGTCAAAATGCGCTGCTCGCTCAAATGCACATCGCGCAGCAGTTGCTTGGCAAATTGAGACACGTGTGCTGGCCTGCTCTTTAGGATGTTTTGTAGCTATTTTTATTTATTTTAAGTGGGTTGAGTTTTTAAAAGTTGTCAAAATTTTTAAAGTTCGCTCGTGCTGCGGGCGATTTTTTTGCTTGTGCTCCCCTGGCAGCGGAAACAAAAAAGCCCTCTGTTAAGAGGGCTTCATTGACAAGCGAGGTGCTTGATTTTTGGTTGCGCGGGCAAGATTTGAACTTACGACCTTTGGGTTATGAGCCCAACGAGCTACCAGGCTGCTCCACCGCGCGGTATGTATAGATTGTAACGCTTATTCGGCCTTTGCGCCGTCAGTGTTTGCCTCTTCGCTCACATCAGGACGATCGACCAGCTCGACCAGCGCCATCGGCGCGTTGTCACCCACGCGAAAACCCATTTTCAGGATGCGTGTGTAGCCGCCTGGACGCGCTTTGTAGCGGGGGCCGAGTTCAGCAAAAAGTTTGACGACCATGTCACGGTCACGCAGGCGGTCAAAAGCCAAACGCTTGTTGGCCAGTGTGGGCTCTTTGGCCAAGGTGATCATGGGCTCAACCACTCTGCGCAGTTCTTTGGCTTTTGGCAGCGTGGTCTTGATGGCTTCGTGCTGAATCAGCGAGTTCATCATGTTGCGCAGCATCGCCAGGCGGTGTGAGCTGGTGCGGTTAAGTTTACGTAGTCCGTGTCCGTGTCGCATGTGCTTGTTTCCTTCCAGTTTTAATTCAGGCAGCCGTGTCAGGTACTGCCCGAGCACTGCCCCGTTTGTCGGGGCAAATTTTTATGAACGCTTGTCGAGACCGGCGGGTGGCCAGCTTTCGAGGCGCATACCCAAGGTCAGACCACGGGAAGCCAAAACTTCCTTGATCTCGTTGAGCGATTTGCGGCCCAAGTTCGGCGTCTTGAGAAGTTCATTCTCAGTGCGCTGAATCAGGTCGCCAATGTAGTAAATGTTTTCTGCTTTGAGGCAGTTGGCCGAACGCACGGTGAGCTCAAGCTCATCGACGGGGCGCAGCAAAATCGGGTCAAACTGTTGCGAGCTGCGCTGAACCGGTGCGTCAAACGCGGCCAGTTCGTTGCCCTCGAGCTGTGCGAACACAGCGAGTTGCTCAACCAGAATCTTGGCCGAAGCGCGAACTGCATCTTCTGCAGACACGGCGCCGTTGGTTTCGATTTCCAGGACCAGCTTGTCCAGGTCGGTACGTTGCTCGACGCGGGCGCTTTCGACGGTGTAGCTCACACGCTTGACGGGGGAGAACGAGGCGTCCAGCACAATACGACCTATCGATTTGGTCGTGTCGTCGCCATAGCGGCGCACGGTGCCCGGTACATAACCACGACCGTTTTCAACCTTGATCTGCATGTCGATCTTGCCGCCGTGCGACAAGTTCACGATGACGTGCTCTGGGTTGATGATTTCAACATCATGCGGCGTCTGAATATCAGCGGCGGTCACAGGACCTTCGCCATCTTTGCGCAAGCTCAGGGTGACTTCGTCACGGTTGTGCAATTTGAAAACCACGCCCTTGAGGTTGAGCAGAATGTTCACAACGTCTTCTTGCACACCGTCAATCGACGAGTACTCGTGCAAAACGCCGGCAATCGTCACTTCGGTGGCTGCATGGCCAACCATCGAGGACAGCAAAACGCGTCGCAGTGCATTGCCCAGCGTGTGGCCATAGCCACGCTCGAAAGGCTCCAGCGTGACTTTGGCACGGTTGGCAGCGAGCTGCTCAACATTGATGGTTTTTGGTTTCAGTAGATTGGTTTGCATACGGTCTTCCTCTCAATACCCTCGGCTCATTACACCGATAAGGCCGGGTGAAGCAACCTGAGCCAGACGAGCTGGCCCAGGAACGGGAAAAATTAACGTGAGTACAGCTCGACGATCAAGGATTCATTGACGTCAGCTGCAAACTCATCACGGTCAGGCACTTTCTTGAACACGCCCTCACCCTTGTCGATGCTGACATCCACCCAAGCCGGCATGCCGACTTGCTGGGCCAGTTGCAAAGCCTCCAGAACACGGTTCTGCTTCTTCGACTTTTCGCGCACACCGACAACGTCGCCGGTTTTCACGAGGTAAGAAGGAATGTTGACCGAGTGGCCGTTGACTGTGATCGCCTTGTGTGAAACCAGCTGACGAGCCTCAGCGCGCGTCGAGCCGAAACCCATGCGGTACACCACGTTGTCCAGACGGCATTCCAGCAAGAACAGCAAGTTGGCGCCGGTATTGCCTTTGCGGCGATCGGCCTCTTCGAAGTAGCGGCGGAACTGCTTTTCGAGCACGCCGTACATGCGCTTGACCTTTTGCTTTTCGCGCAGTTGCAGACCGTAGTCTGACGTGCGCATGCCCGAAGTGCGGCCGTGCTGGCCTGGCTTGGAGTCGAACTTGGCCTTGTCACCAATGGCGCGTCGAGCGCTTTTGAGGAACAGGTCGGTGCCTTCTCGGCGGGATAGTTTGGCCTTGGGGCCTAGGTAACGTGCCACTTGATTGTCCTTTTGTAATCTGCTGCACAAAGTGCAGGAGCCCTCGGTACGAAACCTAACGGCAGTGGGCTTGGGTAAAAATGCCTAAAGCCCGGAGGGCTGCCAAAGCAGCCAACCAGGCCCGTGGCAGGAGAAATTAAATACGACGACGCTTTTGAGGGCGGCAACCGTTGTGCGGGACGGGTGTCACATCAGCAATCGAGTTGATGCGAATACCAAGCGCGCCCAAGGCACGCACGGACGACTCACGACCAGGCCCCGGGCCCTTGATCTCGACGTCTACGTTCTTGATGCCCTGCTCTATGGCTGCGCGACCAGCCACTTCGGAGGCGACCTGGGCTGCAAAAGGGGTTGACTTGCGTGAACCCTTGAAGCCCTGACCACCCGACGAAGCCCAGGACAAAGCATTGCCCTGACGATCAGTGATCGTGATGATGGTGTTGTTGAAAGACGCGTGAATGTGAGCGACACCGTCGGCCACATTTTTACGGACTTTTTTACGAACGCGTTGTGCTGCGTTATTGCTGGGTGCTTTTGCCATGAATTACCTTCGATTATTTCTTCAGGGACTGCGCTGCTTTACGCGGACCCTTGCGGGTGCGTGCATTGGTGCGCGTACGCTGACCACGCATAGGCAGACCGCGGCGGTGACGAAAGCCACGGTAGCAGCCGATGTCCATCAAACGCTTGATGTTCATGGTGGTCTCGCGACGCAAGTCACCTTCAATGGTGAACAAAGCGATCTGGTCGCGAATCTTTTCGAGATCCCCGTCAGTCAGATCCTTGATCTTCTTGGCATAAGCGATATCGCATGCCTCACAGATCTTGCGAGCACGGGTGCGACCGATGCCAAAAATTGCAGTCA
>JBIKPY010000018.1:0-38133 GCA_044357185.1 Polaromonas sp. | reverse complement strand
CGCAAGACCACGCCTACCCCTGCGGCTGTTCCCGCCAGGACATCGCGCAGGCACTGGCGGGCGCCGGTCATCTACGTGAACGCCATGGCGAGCTGGTCTACCCCGGCACCTGCCGCCACGGCCTGCAGGGTAAGACGGCCCGGGCCTGGCGCTTTTTAACGCAAGCCGGCGCACTGGCTTGGACAGACCGCTACCTAGGGCCGCAAAGCCAGGATGTCAGTACGCAGGTCGGCGACTTTGCGCTGCGCCGCGCCGACGGCTTGTGGGCCTACCAGCTGGCCGTGGTGGTGGACGATGCCGCGCAAGGTGTCAGCCACGTGGTGCGCGGCCAAGATTTGGCCGACAACAGCGCGCGGCAAATCCAGTTGCAGCGCGCCCTGGGCCTGCCCACACCGCATTACCTGCACACGCCGCTGCTGCTGGGCGCCAACGGCGAAAAACTCAGCAAGCAAAACGGCGCAGAGGCCCTGGACCTGAGCGAGCCGCTGGCCGCACTCAACGCCGCTGCCCGCGTGCTGGGTCTGACTGTGCAAACCGGCGCAGTGCCTCACGCTTTGGCGCAATGGACGCTGGAATGGGTCACACTGCACGGGCACTAAAATCCATCGGTGAACGATTCCAAACTCCCTTCCGACCCACAGCCTTTCCTGCGCACCGTCCGCAGCTTTGTACTGCGCGCCGGTCGCACCACCGCCGGCCAGGCCAAAGCCTTCACCGATGTCGGCCCCCGCTTTCTGCTGCCCTACACCGCGCAACCCATGGACTTTGCGGCCAGCTTCGAGCGCCAGGCGCCGACCATTCTGGAGATTGGCTTTGGTATGGGCGAAGCTACCGCACAAATTGCCGCGCTGCGGCCGCAAGATAATTTTTTATGCTGCGAAGTGCACACGCCCGGCGTGGGCGCACTGCTCAAGCGCATCGCCGAGCAGTCGCTTTCCAACATCCGCATCCTGCAGCATGATGCGGTCGAGGTCATTGACCACATGCTGCCAATGGCCAGCCTGGACGGCGCGCACATCTTTTTCCCTGACCCCTGGCACAAGACCAAGCACAACAAGCGCCGCCTGATCCAGCCGCCGCTGATCACCAAGCTCGCCGCCCGCCTCCAACCCGGCGGCTACCTGCACTGCGCCACCGACTGGGCGCCGTATGCCCAACAAATTTTGGCGGTGCTCAGCGCCGAACCGCTGCTACGCAACACCGCAGGGCTTGAAGCCGGCGGCTACGCGCCCAAACCCGATTACCGGCCGCTCACCAAGTTTGAAAACCGCGGCCTCAAGCTCGGCCACGGCGTGTGGGACCTGGTGTTCACGCGTGTCTAGGCAAGCCAGGTGAGCCAGTTGCCTGTGCACGGCCTGCCCACAAAAAATGGCGTAGGCCCGAGCTGCGTCGGCCTGCCTGCAGGCAACTGGCCCACCATCACTGATTTTCTGGTCGAGCGCTTCCCTGCCATCACCCGTGAGGTCTGGCTTGAGCGCATGGCCCACCAGCTGGTGGTTGACGAATTCGGGGGGCTGGTCACCCCGGAACGGCCTTACCCCGGCCACATGCGTATTTACTACTACCGCGATGTCGAAATGGAGGCGCGCATTCCGTTTGAAGAAGCTGTGCTGTACCAGGACGCGCATCTGGTCGTGGCCGACAAACCGCACTTCTTGCCCGTCACACCATCCGGGCACTACCTGCAAGAAACACTGCTGGTGAGGCTCAAAAAGCGGCTCGGCATTGACACCTTGATTCCGATTCACCGCATTGACCGCGAAACCGCCGGGCTGGTGCTGTTCAGCATCAACCCGATGGAGCGCAATGCCTATCAGGCCATGTTCAGAGACCATGCGGTGACCAAGCACTACGAGGCCATCGCACCCTGGCGGCAAGATTTGACATGGCCAGTCACCCGAAAAAGCCGAATCGTTGAAGACAAACCGTTCTTCAGGCAGCGCGAAGTGCCGGGCCAGGCGAACAGCGAAACCCACATGGATGTGATTGAAAAAAATGGCGGCCTGGCCAGATACGCACTGAGTCCAGTCACCGGTAAAAAACACCAGCTGCGCGTGCACATGAACGCGCTGGGCTTGCCGATTTTGAATGACCGGATGTACCCGCCTGTGGCTGAGACTCCCGATGACGACTACAGCTTGCCCCTGCAGTTGCTTGCCAAATCGATTGCCTTTACCGACCCTGTGACAGGCCAAGCGCGGAACTTTCAGAGCCAGCGCACGCTGGCGTGACATGCCTTGCAACTGAGGTAACGGGGCGTTCTACGGTTATTGTGCAACATTTAGACTGTGTGACCTCTTTCAGCCAAAATACGGGGTTACGTTTCGCACTAGCCTTTTCACTCAGCCCCTGCCCAGAAAGAACTCAAACGTGGCTTATTTTTCGTTTCAAAATTTCAAATCAGTACTTGGCATCGCCGCTTTGACAGCTGCAAGCGCTTTAACAAGTACATCGTACGCGCAAACTGTTTTCCGAGTCACCACCATCCCCGAAGAAGCGGCCACTGAGCAGACCCGCAAGTTCGGCCCGATTGTGAAATACCTTGAGAGCAAGCTGGGTCAAAAAGTCGAGTTCATCCCTGTATCTGACTACCCCGCTGCAGTCGAAGCGCTGGTCAACAAGCAGGTCGACATGGTCTGGTTTGGCGGCTTCACCTTTGTACAGGCCAGCGTTCGTTCAGGCGGCAAAATTGTGCCGATTGCCCAGCGCGAGGAAGACACCAAGTTTCAATCGGTATTCATCACCAAACCTGACTCAGGCATTAAAACGCTGGCCGACCTCAAAGGTAAACAAGTCAGTTTCGGTTCGCAATCGTCGACCTCCGGACATTTGATGCCGCGCAGCTTTTTGCTCGACGTCAAGATTGATCCTGACAAAGACTTCAAGCGCGTGGCTTATTCGGGCGCGCATGATGCCACCATTGCGTCCGTTGTCAGCGGAAAGGTCGACGCAGCTGCGCTTGACATCACCGTTTGGAATAAGTTTGTAAAAGAAGGCAGAGTGTCTAATAAAGATGCGGTGGTGTTCTTCACCACGCCGGGTTACTACAACTACAACTGGTCAGTGCACGCAGACATGCCCGCCGCCCAACGCGAACGCGTTAAAAAAGCGCTGCTGGACATTGACCCTAAAACACCTGAAGGCAAAGAAATTTTGGATTTGAACCGCGCCAGCAAATACATCGCCACAGTGCCCGAAAACTACCGCGGCATCGAAGCTGCTGCCCGCAGTGCCGGCTTGCTTAAATAATCAGACCCGTCAACAGACTGATTAGCAACGTGCAGATTCTTCTGGCCGATGTATCGGCGCGCCATCCCGCAGCCAAGGGCAATGTGCCTGATGCACTGCGGCATGTCTCTTTGAAAGTGCAGTCCGGCGAGCAAGTGGCCATTATTGGTCCGTCCGGGGCAGGCAAAACCACCTTGCTGCAATTGACTGCTTGCGCTTTAAAACCCACGACGGGGTCGCTCCAGCTGGGCGACGTGGACCCTTGGGGTTTACGGGTACGCGGGCTTCAAAAGTTGCGAGCGACCTTATTTTTAGCTCCGCAAGTGCCGCCATTGCCGCCGCGCCAGCGTGTGGTCACCGCGGTGCTAGCGGGACTTTTGCCACAAATGGGTATTTGGGCGAGCCTTCGCAGCCTGTTTTATCCGCGACATATTGAAACGGCTGATGCAGCCCTGGCAAGGTTTGATTTGGCTGACAAGCTTTTCGAGCGGGTTGACCGCCTGTCAGGCGGTGAACGGCAACGTGTCGGGCTGGCGCGAATTTTGGCGTCGAACGCGCAGTTGCTGCTGGTTGACGAGCCGCTGTCAGCGCTGGACCCAGCGCGCAGTGAGCAGGCCATCAAAGCACTGACCGATATCGCGGCCGAGCGCGGCGCAACGCTGGTGGCGACCTTGCACCATGTTGACATGGCCCTGCGGTCGTTTCCGCGCATCATTGGTATGCGCGATGGTCAGCTTGTTTTTGATCTTCCTGCGGCGCAAGTTTCAACGAGGCACCTGCATGACTTGTATGCGCAGCACTTGCATGAGCTCGATGGGCCGGCAGTGGCGGCTGATCAGGCGCCCGATGCGCCGTCACTTCCTGCTGCGATGCACTGCCGCTGATGCAGACGGTGCTTTCGCGAAACCCCCAGCGCGACCCCTCTAAGCGCGACCCGGCCTGGATGGGTCGCCTGTTCTGGCTGCTGGCTGGCGCGGCACTGCTGTGGCCTACGTTTGTACTGACTGAATTCAAAGTCTGGACACTGTTTGAGGCCAGTAATTTAAAGCCGACCTTGAAATTTTTGGGTGACTTCTTTCCGCCAAAAATAGAAGGCGAATTTTTACTGCTGGTCGCCAAGGAAACCTGGCGTACGGTTGCCATTGCCACTGCCGGTATAGCTCTGGCAATGGTGCTGGCCGTGCCGCTGGCGCTGCTGTCGGTGCGGGTTTTGTCGGTGTCCGCGTTAACCGGCAAGATGAACAGGCTTCCCGCGGTGTTGCGCACACTGCTGCGCTGGGTCATGGTGTTGCTGCGCAGCGTCCCGGAATTGATTTGGGCGCTGATATTTGTGCGGGTGGTGGGCTTGGGGCCAACGGCGGGCGTGATCGCGATTGCGCTGACCTACGGCGGCATGTTGGGCAAGGTCTATGCCGAAATTCTGGAAAGCGGCGATGCGCAAGTCACGCAGAGTTTGCTGCGCAACGGCGCGGGGCGCCTGCAAGCGTTTTTTTACGGCCTGCTGCCGCAAAACGCTGCCGAATTGACCAGCTATTCGGTGTACCGCTGGGAGTGCGCTATTCGTTCGTCAGCCGTGCTGGGTTTTGTGGGTGCGGGTGGCTTGGGTCAGCAAATGGACGCATCGATGAAGATGTTCAATGGTTCTGAAGTCGCCACCATGCTGATTGTTTTTATGTTGCTGGTGTGGCTGGCAGATGCCACCAGCGCATGGTTGCGTAAAGAGCTGGGGTAAGCGTGCAAACCTTACGCGTATCGCCCCGCAAAATGCCGCCGCCGCTGTTCGCTGCGCGCTGCAAGGCATGCTGGTTTGTGTTTGGCCTCGTCTGCCTCACAGTTGCCAGCTTTTGGACGCTTGACTTGAAGTGGGCCCAGTTCTTCAGTGTGGATGCCGCTGGCCGAATGGGCAAGTTTGTTGGCGAATTGTTGGTGCCTGAAACCAGCAGCAAATTCTTGATCAAACTCGGTTGGGCTGCGCTGGAAACGCTGGCCATGAGCGCACTGGGCACACTGCTGGCGGTCATTCTTGGTTTGGCCCTGGCCGTGCCGGCCAGCAAAACCCACCACGACGACCCAGCCCGCTGGCGCGGCATCAGCCGCGCGGTGTTGAATATGCTGCGCAGCATTCCTGAGCTGGTGTGGGCAGCGCTGCTGCTGATCAGCGCGGGCTTGGGGCCACTGGCCGGTACGCTGGCTTTGGCGCTGCACACCTCAGGCGTGCTGGGCCGCTTGTTTGCTGAAAGCATTGAAAACGCGGGCACTGGCCCGGCCTTTGCGCTGCGTTGCCGCGGTATCACAGAGGCCAAAATTTTTTGGTACGCGACTCTGCCGCAAATCTTGCCGCAGCTCGCTAGCTACACTCTGTACCGCTGGGAAAACAACATCCGCGCCGCGGCCGTGCTGGGCGTGGTGGGCGCTGGGGGCTTGGGCCAAATGCTTGCTTTTCACATGGGCCTGTTCCAGATGGGGGAAACGAGCAGTATTTTGCTGGCCATGCTGGTGCTGGTGGCGCTTGTCGATGCCCTGAGTTTTGCCAGCCGCCGCTGGATGTCAGCGTAAGGTTGAAGGGCTACTGCCAGCGAATCTTCAAACCCGCTCGCTCACCCAAGCCAGCACGGAACTGAGCGCATCAGGCAGTTTTGAAGCATCGGTGCCGCCAGCCATCGCCATGTCGGCCTTGCCGCCGCCCTTGCCGCCGACCTGCTGCGCCACAAAGTTGACCAGCTCCCCGGCCTTGACCTTGCCGGTGCTGTCGGCGGTCACGCCGGCAGCGATCTGCACCTTGTCGCCGTCCACCGCGGCCAGCACGATGACGGCTGTTTTCAGCTTGTCTTTCAACTTGTCCATGGTCTCGCGCAAGGTCTTGGCGTCAGCGCCTTCCAGACGCGCGGACAACACTTTGATGCCCTTGACGTCAACGGCTTGCAGCATCAACTCGTCACCCTGGCTTGAAGCCACCTTGCCCTTGAGCGCGGCAACTTCTTTTTCCAGGCCACGCACCAGCTCCAGCACCTGAGCGATACGGCCTTGCAGCTCGGCCGGGCTGGCCTTCAGGGTTGAAGCAGCCGCTTGCACGGTGTCTTCCAGCGACTGCAAATAAGCCAGCGCATTGGCGCCGGTCACGGCCTCTACGCGGCGCACACCGGCGGCAACACCGCTTTCAGCGACGATTTTGAACAGCCCGATGTCACCGGTGCGACCCACGTGGGTGCCGCCGCAGAGTTCTTTGCTGGATCCGATGCTCAGCACGCGAACGGTCTCGCCGTACTTCTCACCGAACAGCATCATGGCGCCGGTTTTCTGTGCAGCCGCGAGGTCCATCACGGCGGCGTCGGTGGCCGCGTTGGCCAGAATTTCGGCGTTCACACGCACTTCAATTTCGCGGATCTGCGCGTCGGTCACCGGAGAGTTGTGCGTGAAGTCAAAGCGCGTGCGCTCGGCGTTCACCAAGCTGCCTTTTTGCTGCACGTGCTCGCCCAGCACTTCGCGCAAAGCCTTGTGCATGAGGTGGGTGGCGCTGTGGTTGCGCACAGTGGCTGCGCGCACACCGGTGTCAACCCGGGCGGTGACAGCGTCTCCGACCTTGAGCGCGCCACTGGCGAGCGTGCCATGGTGGCCGAACACGTCGGACTTTATTTTGAGCGTGTCGTCCACCGCGAACACAGCACCCGCCGCCAGCAACTGCCCCTGGTCGCCCACTTGGCCGCCGCTCTCTGCATAAAAAGGGGTGGTGCTCAGCACCACGACGCCATTCTGGCCGGCCTGCAGCGCGGGCACCGCAAAGCCGTCGGCGTAGAGCGCGGCTACCGTAGCGGGTTCTTCGAGCAATTCGTAACCGGTGAAGGCATGGCCCTCGCCGCTGTAGTCGAGCGCGCGGTCCATCTTGAACTTGCCGGCCGCTCTGGCCTGGCTTTTTTGCTTGTCCATGGCCAAGGCAAAGCCGGCTTCGTCCACGCTCAGGCCGCGCTCGCGGCAAACGTCGGCCGATAAATCCAGCGGAAAGCCATAGGTGTCGTGCAGTTTGAAAGCAACTTCGCCCGGCAGCACTTTGGCGCCGCCTGCCAGCGCCGCATCAAGAATGTCCATACCACTGGCCAGCGTTTCAAAAAAGCGCTCTTCCTCAATCTTTAAAATCTCGGTGATGCGCTTTTCATCGGCCTTCAGGCGCGGGTAGGCGTCGCCCATCTGCACCACCAGATCGGCTACCAGCTTGTGGAAAAACGGCGTTTTTTTGCCCAGCAGGTAGCCGTGGCGAATAGCGCGGCGGATGATGCGGCGCTGCACGTAGCCGCGGCCTTCGTTGGACGGCACCACGCCGTCGCTCACCAAAAAAGCCGTGGCACGGATGTGGTCGGCGATCACGCGCAGGCTCTTGTTGTTCAGGTCTTTTTCGCCGGTCTCGCGCGAGGCAGCCTTGATCAGTGCGTCAAAGATGTCGATCTCGTAATTGCTGTGCACATGCTGCAAGATGGCAGCCAGGCGCTCCAGGCCCATGCCGGTGTCCACGCAGGGGGCGGGCAGTTTGACCAAGCTGCCGTCGGGCTGCATGTCGAACTGCATGAACACGTGGTTCCAGATCTCAATGAATCGGTCGCCATCTTCGCCTGGACTGCCGGGTGGGCCGCCTGGGATGTGCGCGCCGTGGTCGTAAAAAATCTCGGAGCACGGGCCGCAGGGGCCGGTGTCGGCCATCATCCAGAAGTTGTCTGAGGCGTATTTTTTGCCTTTGTTGTCGCCGATGCGCACGATGCGGTCGGCGGGAAGGCCAATTTCTTTGTGCCAGATGTCATAGGCCTCGTCGTCGTCGATGTAGACCGTCACCATCAGTTTGTCGGCCGGCAGCTTGTACACCTGCGTGAGCAGTTCCCAGCCCCACTTGAGCGAGTCACGTTTGAAGTAGTCGCCAAAACTCCAGTTGCCCAGCATCTCAAAAAAGGTGTGGTGGCGCGCGGTGTAACCCACGTTTTCCAGATCGTTGTGCTTGCCCCCGGCACGCAGGCAAGCCTGCACTGAGGCAGCCCGAACATAAGAGCGCTTGTCCGCGCCCAAAAACACGTCTTTAAACTGCACCATGCCCGAGTTGGTGAACATCAGCGTCGGGTCATTGCCCGGCACCAGCGGGCTGCTGGCGACCACGGTGTGGCCTTTGGAGGCAAAGAAGTCGAGAAATGACTTACGGATGTCGGCGACGGAGAAGGTGGCTTGGCTCATGTGCTTGTTGTTTGAACCCGCAGCGCAGCCGGGTTCTTGTGAAATAGTTTGAGCCAATTATAAGTTTTGAGCCTGCAAGGCCAGCGGCAAAGCGAAGTGTGACCCTGTATCAGGCCCTGAGCGTGCGTAACTACCTACGCTCAAAGCAAGCTGGTCAACATATTTCCACTGGCCACAAGCAAGCTAATTTCATGGCGGGAAAAACCTACAATGAAGCCATCGCGGGTGTCGTTCAATGGTAGGACTCTTGCTTCCCAAGCAAATAACGTGGGTTCGATTCCCATCACCCGCTCATTTCGCCCTGAAACTCTTTAGCGGCGTTAAAGCTTTAAGTGTGGCGCAGCGTTCCCGCTGCGATCTGCTCGCCAACCTGTGAATCCGGAAGGAATGGCCGCTCAGAGGTGATCGTGCGAATGGGCGCTCCAGCCCGGTAAGCCAAAAGATTTTTCAGCGATTCCTTGAAAAAGATGCCGTAGTTCTCCTCCGTGACGAACCCGATATGAGGCGTTGCAAGCACATTTGGGAGCGAGCGAAAAGGATGATCCACTGGAAGCGGCTCAATCTCATAGACATCGATCCCCGCACCGCCGATGCTGTTACTCACAAGCGCCTCCAGCAAAGCCGGCTGATCGACGATCTCGGCTCTTGATGTATTCACTAGATAGGCCGTTTTCTTCATCAGCGCGAGTTCCTTTGCGCCTACGAGACCTAATGTCTTGTCGCTAAGCGGTATATGGATCGTGACCGCGTCGGAGCGCCGAAACAGCTCTTCTTTGGTCACTGCCTCGACGCCATGCACCGCAGCCCGCTCTTGCGTCAAGTTGGGACTCCAAGCCACAACGTGCATGCCAAATTCTTTCGCTATCCGGGCAACAGGAATACCCATGCTGCCAAGGCCGATCACGCCAAGTGTCTGCCCTGCAAGGCCGCGCCCTAATCCTATTTGCCAGCCGCCAGCCCTGAAAGAGGCTGTTTCTTGCGGAATGCGGCGAATAAGGCCGATCAGCAGCGCCCAGACTATATCGACAGTGCTCTGGTGCAACGTGTCTGTTGTGCTGACAACAATTCCGAGCTCGTCCGTCGCCTTGAGATCAATCGAGCGTGCATTACGCATACCAGTAGCAAGCAGCAACTTAAGCCGAGGCAACTTTTCCAGAACATCACGCGTAAAGTGGGTGCGCTCACGGATGCGCATGACTGCATCAAATTCAGAAAGCCGAGCGACTAACTCATCCTTATTAAAGACGTGATCGCGGAAAGGCACTACGGAGACTCCCGCAGCATGCGACCAGTCAGCAAGCTTGAACGTAGCGCCCTGGTAATCGTCAAGAACGGCAAGTCTCATTTTGAATCTTTCGATGTCGCTGCCGCTTGAACCGCAGTTATTTGAGTTTTGCGGGCGACTATTTTGAGAAATAAAGGGGACAGGATTACAAGGGAAGCTAGCGTCAGCAACACAGCAGAGATCGGACTGGAAATGAGGATTGACGGGTCGCCTTGACTGATCGCAAGCGAGCGGCGCAATTGCTGTTCAGCCATAGGGCCGAGGATCAGGCCGACGAGCAATGGTGCGACCGGAAAATCATAGAACCGCATGAAATACCCGAGGAGACCTGCGGCCAGCATCACTTTAAGATCGAACACAGATCCCGCCAATCCCCACACGCCGATAAGAGAAAAGATGGTGATACCGGCATAGAGATAATGACGTGGAATGAGCAAGAGCCTGACCCAGATCCCGGCTAGCGGCAGGTTCAACACCAATAGCATCAGAGTGCCAATATAAAGGGAGGCAATTATTGACCAGACGAGCGTCGGATTGTTCATGAACAAAAGCGGCCCCGGCTGGAGCCCATAGCCTTGCAGAGCGCTCAGCAGAACGGCGGTGGTAGCGGAGGTCGGCAGACCCAAAGTGAGCAGAGGCACTAGCACGCCAGCCGTTGCTGCATTGTTGGCGGCTTCCGGTCCCGCCACGCCCTCGATAGCACCTTTTCCGAATTCGCTGGGAGTGCCGGCAAGCTTCTTTTCTAGCGCATAGGACAAGAAGGTCGGAACCTCGGAGCCGCCGGCTGGCAGTATGCCTATCGGAAATCCGATGGCAGTGCCGCGCAGCCAGGGCCTCCAAGAGCGCTTCCAGTCGGTTTTCGTCATCCATAGACCGCCGGACAGGGGATTGAGCGACGGTGCGCCGGGCTTCGTGTGCGCCACAAGGTAAAGCATCTCGCCGACGGCAAATAGTGAGACGAGCACAATGGTGAACGGTATGCCGTCAAGCAGGTTGAGCGAACCGAAGGTCATGCGCGGTGCGCCAGACTGGCTGTCAATGCCGATCACACAAAGCGCAAGTCCTATCAGCAGCGAAGTGAAGCCGCGCGTACGGGAAGTGCCCATCACCGCCGAGATAGTGGTGAAGGCCAGAATCATCAGCGAGAAATATTCGGTCGGCCCAAAGGTGAAGGCAAGTTCGGCGAAGGTCGGCGCGAGGAAGGTCAAGAGCACCGTGCCAATCGTTCCTGCGACGAACGATCCAATCGCGGCGGTCGCTAAGGCTGAGGCGCCCCGTCCGCTTCTGGCCATACGGTTGCCTTCAATCGCTGTCACTATCGAGCTGCTTTCGCCGGGAGTGTTCAGAAGAATGGACGTCGTCGAGCCGCCGTACATCGCGCCGTAGAGAATGCCGGCAAACATAATGAATGCTGCTTCGGGGGGAAGCTGGTAAGTCACGGGCAGCAATAGCGCGATGGTCAAAGCCGGTCCGATGCCGGGAAGCACGCCGATCGCGGTACCGAGCAAAGCGCCAACCAGCGCCATCAGGAGGTTGAACGGCAACAAAGCCGTTCCAAAGCCACTCAATAGATGTTCAAAAGTGGACATCATCGGGACCTCGTTAGATATGAAGTAGCGGAAGGAAGCCGCCGAGATCGACGCCAAGCCAGCTAAATAGAAGCCAGCTTGTGCATGACAATACTGCACCAACCACAAGATCGAAAAGTGTTCGCCGGGATCCGAATGCATGGGCCACAGCGGCAAAGATCAGCGCGGCGGTCAGCGGAAAGCCAATGGACGACATCAGCAAGATCGGCAAAGCAACCGCAACCAGCGCGGTCACGAAAGGTATCGTCTGGAACTGAGTCTTTGCCGCGCCATCTTCAGCGGGCGCCGCGAGGTCGTTGGCGGAGCGGACCATCTGAAAAACCAAGACCACCCCGCAGACGACGAGACCGATGCCGATCAGGGTCACGAAGACGCCAGGACCGATACCCGCGATCGACGACGATTGCTGAAGGTTGGAGGCCCCGTAGAGCCACACGCCCCCCAGCGCCATGATTGCAACCCCTACCCACCAGGGTCGCCGCAGCCTGTTCGCCATCGCGGTGTGGTTCTTTCCGTTATTTCACGAGGCCGAGCTGTGTCAGCGTCCTCGTCCATCGATCATTCTCAGCTTTGAGAAAGGTCGCAAATACGTTGCCTGACATATAGGCGTCCTCGAGACCCTGTGCAGCCAGAGCTTCCGACCAGGAAGGCGTCTTCGACAGCTTGTCGAGCTTCGAAATCCATTCCGCCTTCGCAGGCTCGGACATACCCGGCGCGCCGACGACTCCACGCCAATTGCTGACCGTGATGTCAAGCCCTGCAGATGTAAGCGTTGGAATGTTGACGCCCTTGAGCGGCTGAGGGGATGTAACGCCGATGATTCGAATACGTCCGGCATCAGCCAGTGGCTTCAATTCGGATACGCCAGTCATAACAGCTTTGATTTTGCCACTGACAAGCGCCGGTACATATTCGTTGCCGCTGAAAGTAATGAAGTTGAGCTTGTCCAGTGGTACCTGGTTCTGCTGCGCCATCAGCGCGAGTGTCAGGTGCTCGACACTGCCGATGCCTGAGCCGCCAACCGTCACGCTGCTCGGATCGGCCTTAAGCGCCCTGACCAAGTCAGCAATTGTCTTATAGGATGAGTCCGCAGGAACCCCGACGCCAACATATTCACGCGTTAAGCTGGCCAGAGGCGTCGTCATATCGATGGAGATGGGCGACTTCGCCGTGATGACGCTGCTCATCATGATGACGCCAGTGATCAGCAGCGCTGTGTCATCGCCCTTCGCGGTGCGCACGAATTCGGTGAGACCGATCGTGCCTCCACCGCCCGCGACGTTCTTGAATTGAACTGAGCCAACCAACTTTTCATTTTGCATGGCACGCATGGTCAGCCGTCCAGTGCGGTCCCAACCGCCGCCAGGTCCTGCCGGAATCGTGACTTTGGCAGTATCGACAGCCGCATGTGCTCCAAAACTGGGAAGCATAACGGCCAGGGCCGAAAGGCCTGCTCCCGCCAGCACTTCACGCCTGCTGCAACCCTTTGTAGTCTTTTCAAAACTCATGATTCGCTCCTGATGGTTTAGAAATTTGTGTAAGCAGAAAACACATATACTACATCAAGTGTCATCAGAATTTAAGAAAATTTTGTATTTTGCAGACACTTTTATAGCCTGAATTTGAACTGGAGATAGCCTGAATGAATGGGGACATGATGGGAACGACAACATCCTCAAACCTGAATTACGGGCGGAACCGAGTCCTGGAAGATCTGTGGTCGCAAGTACCTTTCGCACCCGGAACCTCGTTCTCAGCCGACATGCCGGCATGGGTACGCCTAGCCGGTAACAGCAACGCGCCCTCCTCGTTTCGGGTAGCTGAACTGGCCGAGGCGTCAATTGCTGGTGCGGCACTGGCAGCCGCCGGATTTTGGAATCTGCGCGGTGGGCACCCACAGTCGATCAGCGTCGAACGCAATCATGCGCTAGCCGAATTCCATTCCGAATCCTATCTCGATGTCGGAGGCTCGTCGGCGGGGGAAATCCGTAGCCCACTAAGCCAGCTCTTCAGGGCCGCAGACGGATGGGTTCGCTTACACGCCAATTACCCGCACCACCGCGACGGTTTGCTGGCTTTGCTCGGCTGTGCAAATTCTGTGGAAGCCGTTAAAGCAGCACTGCTGACATGGCGGGTGATGGACTTTGAAGACCGCGCAACCAAACAAGGACTCGTCGTAGCCGCGCTACGCAGCTTCGAGGAGTGGGACCGTCATCCCCATGCAGCTTATATCCGGAAACAGCCCTTAATCGCCTTAGAGAGGGTCGGCGAAGCACCGCCGACCTCGCTTGAGTGCGGCGACCGACCGCTATCCGGAATTCGGGTACTTGACCTAACGCACATCATTTCTGGACCCGTAGCCGGGCGCACGCTAGCAGCCCATGGCGCAGACGTCTTGCACGTTACCTCGCCCAAGCTGCCGGCAATTCCCGCGCTCGACATCGACACCGGGCGTGGCAAGAAAGCCTGCGCGATCGACCTTGCCGAAGTTGCCGGCCGAGCAAAGCTAGCAAACCTTCTGGAGCGTTCAGACGTCTTCCTTCAGAGCTACCGACCCGGCAGCCTCGGCCGCTACGGCTTCTCATGTAGGGAAGTCGTGCGGGCGCGCCCCGGAATAGTTTACGTTTCGCTGTCCGCCTATGGTGACGCCGGTCCTTGGGGCGGCAAACGGGGATTCGACTCGCTTGTACAGACGGCCACTGGATTCAATGCGGCTGAGGGGGATGTGCTTTCGCCCGGCCAACCGCGCGCGCTTCCAGTGCAGGCGCTCGATCACGCCACCGGCTACCTGGCGGTGATCGGCATCATCGCGGCGCTAGACGCCCGAGCGCGGCTAGGGGGAAGCTGGCGCGTGAGCGTCTCTTTAGCCCGTACCGGGCTGTGGCTACGATCGCTGGGTCGAGTCAAGGAAATCGGAACCCAATTGCCGAAACGTGGCGAAATCGATCAATGGCGCGAAACTCAGGAATCGCCGTTCGGAACTTTGTCGTTCGTCCGCCATTCGGCGACAATGTCGGGGACACCCACCCGCTGGATACATCCGAGCGTCCCGCTTGATTATTCAGCAGCCGACTGGTGGTGAGTCACCGCGCGGGTGGGGTAAGCCGAATGGAGATTCTTGTGAGCGCGATCAAAATAGAAGTTGATTCCGATGAGGCCCCAGGCTCATCACAACAGCAGCATGCATTCGAACTCTTGATGCGGGCGATCGCGACCGGTGAGATCAAGCGTGGTGTCATTTTGAAGGAAGCTCGCCTCGCCCGTCAGTTCGGCGTCGGACGTGGCGCGCTTCGCGAGGCGGTGAGTCGACTTGAAGGCCTGCGTGTATTAGAGCGCGAGCCGAATGTTGGATTCCGCTTAATCGATTACTTTTCGTCCGACATCACCGAAATATTCATTTTGCGCGAGGCCGTGGAAGGTATGGTCTGCCGCCTGGCAGCAACGACGATGACCAATTCTGATCTCGACCATCTCGCCGAGATCGTAAGCAGAGGCAAGGAAATGGCCCGGCAAGGTAGACTCACATCGGGCTGGGACGACGACTTCCACTTAATCATCGCTCGCGCCACCGGCAACCGACGCCTGATCAGTCTTGTCTGCGACGATGTCTTATTTCAACTCCGACTCGCGAGACACGGTACGGTCACGCACACATCAAGGCTGGTTGCCGCCGCGCATGAGCACGAAGTAATCTACGATGCGCTTGGAGCCCGTGATCCCGCCCGCGCCGAAGAGGCTATGCGCCGCCACATTGTCAACGGCCGCAATTACGTCGAAGCGGTACAGCGCGTCAAAACAAGTTGAGAGTCGCACGGCAAGCAATAGAAAGCTGCTGCTCCGCCTTGAATAAAGAGCCATTGCTAGATGAATTCGTTTAAGGCGTGCATAGACCAATCAGGTTGAAACGTTAAAAAATGAGGTGGATTTTGATGATACTTTTACAAGAAAAGAATCAAAAACCTAGACCTCACTAGGTTTGCAGGATGTTTTTTAGTTGCCCCCACCATTCCTCAGGATCATTTTCAGCAACGGCAAATTACGGACCTCCATCGTTACATTCCGACGCGCATTTGGCCTGATCGGTTACTGGTTGGTCGATTTTTCGCTTTGGGTTCAGCCAGGTCAGACGAATTCAGGAAGCAAGTCGCGCAGTGCGGCACGCGCACTCTTTATGGCGACTTGCGGGGCTGAGGCATAGGGCCACAACATGCGCGCCTGCACAGGACCCCAGGCGCCGACCTCCGCCATCATTTTGTCCAGCGCCGGATGCGACAACCCGTGACTGCCGACCAGCGGCAAAACATGTTGCGCCATGAATTGCTGGATGCGGCGCTCCAGTTCCGCCGCAGAATCTGGCGCCGTTGCACTAAGTTGCCAGTGGTGCAGTGCACCGCGAGGCCCCAGGCAAGCCACATTCGAATAAGCACCATCGGCGCCTAGCGGGCGTCCGAATGCGACGGTGTGTCCGGGCACGAAAACTGAAAAGTCCGGCAGCAAGCGGCGGCGCTCGGCATACCAGTCGGCATCGCCGCCAGGCAGTTTGGCCCCTAGCAAATTAGGCGCAAGAAGCCTGAGTTGAGCGATTTGCGCCAGGCTCAATCGCAACTTAGCTTGTGGCGGGTTGTAGAGGATCAGTGGAATATCACCCGCTGCCGCTTGAAGACCGGTAACGAAGTTTTCAAGCTCAGGCGCAGAAGGCGCCCACCAATCGGGCAGCGTGAACTGTGCGGCACTGGGATCAATGGATTGCAGGCGCCGCAGACGATCTAGGGCGATGCGTGGGTTGGTATTGGAGATCCCGATCTGGAAGGGCATGCCGGCGGCCCGGGCTTTTTGTGCGACCAGGCTGACCAGCTGCTCGTACTCGGCCTCGGTCTGGTTGTGAAACTCGCCCGCCGTGCCATTGGCGTAAATACCAGCCAGGCCACTGGCGGTCAGCACATCAAGCTCTTGTGCCAGTGCACCCCAGTCAATCTGGTCGTGCTCGGTGATGGGCAACAAAATGGTGCCCCAGATGCCCTGCGGCTTTGTGTGTAAGGACAGGGTCATGAATCCGAACTCCAGACTGGTACGTCGCCGTTGGAAAGCTGCACTAGGGTAAACACCCTGCGCAGTGCAGAGGTGCCTGCGAATAATACATTCAACATGTCTGACATCTGAACTCCGACAAACCCCTTTGCCTTTGGCCTCATTTTGAAAACCTTCTCCCGTTTACCTGCTTACCAATTGGCCACGAACGAGGTCAAACGCTACATCGAGAAGCATGATCTCAAAGGTGGCGCCCCGCTGCCGACTGAGGCGGTGCTGTGCCAGGAGCTTGGCATGTCTCGCGCATCACTGCGTGAAGGCCTGAAGGCGCTGGAGTCCCTGGGCATCATCCGCACCCGGCATGGCGAGGGCGTGTTTGTTGCGCACTTCTCGTTTGACCCGATCCTGCACAACCTGCCGTACTCGATTGCTGCGCAGGGCTCGAGTTTGCGCGAGTTACTGGAAGTGCGTTGTGCGCTGGAGGTCGGCATGATTGGACAGGTGGTGACCTGCATCAGCCCAGCAGACATTGATGAACTACGGGGTCTGGCCCAGCAGATGCTGAAGCTCAGTGCCCAGGGTGAGAGCTTTGCCGAGTTAGACCGCGCCTTTCACGCCACGCTGTTCCGCTGTCTGGGCAATGCCTTTCTGCTCAGCCTGGTCGATCTGTTCTGGGAGGTCTTTAACCGACTGGCGGACCGGCTGCCCGCGAAGGATGTACATGCGCAACGCGCGACAGCCGAGGACCATATGGCAGTAGCCCAGATGGTTGAGGCTGGCGATGTGCAGGCACTGGAGCTTGCGCATCGGCACCATTTTCAAGAGATTTCCCGCCGTCTGGACGCCATGTACGTGCCGGCGACGCGCCCGCACTGAAGAGTTTTTGCCAACCGTTCCATAACCACAACCGCAAGGAGACTGATCATGAAATTCTGGAAACCACTCGCTGCCCTGCTGTCACTTTGTATCTCGGCCTCCACCATGGCGCAAAACCTGACACTGAGCTTTGGCACACAACTGCCCGAGACCCATGTGGTCTACAAAGGTATTCTGGAGATCAAGCGCAAACTTGAGGAGTCGTCCAAGGGCACCATGACACTCAAGATCTTTCCGGGCGCGCAGCTCGGTGACTTCAAGGCCATGGTCGGCCAGACTCAGGCCGGTGACCTGGACATCACCATGACGGGCTACCCCGACATGAGCTACATCATTCCAGAGCTCAAGCTGATTGGTGCCCCGTATGTCGTTTCAAGCTACGATCATTTGAAGAAGGTCGTCAAGGGCCCGTATGGCCAACGCATGGACACCAAGTTCCGCGAGAAAGGCGTGCACCTGATGGACGTCTGGTATGAGGGCACACGCCATACCACCGCCAACAAACCGATCAACTCCATGGCCGATCTCAAGGGACTCAAGATGCGCACGCCCAATGTGCCCTTCCTGATTGCCTACGCCCAGGCGGTCGGCGCCACGCCGGCGCCGGTGGCCTTTGCAGAACTCTACATGGCCTTGCAGACCAAGCAAGTGGACGCCCAGGAAAACCCGCTGCCCACCATCGAGGCCACCAAGGTCTACGAGGTACAAAAGCACATTGCACTGACCGGCCACTTCATCGCCAGCTCGGCGATCTTGGTGGGTGACAAAGCCTTGAAGAAGCTCAACCCCACCCAAAAGCAGTGGCTGGAAGAGGCCATCCTTTCAGGTGGCAAGGTAGCCACGGCCGGCGTGATGAAGAGCGAAGCTGACCTGGTGGCATTCTTCAAGACCAAGGGCCTGGGCGTGACCACGGTCGACACGGCGCCCTTCCGTGCCGCCATGAAGACGTATTACGACACCCTGGAGACTGAGTTCGGCAAGGGTGAAATCGCCCGCATCATGGCCACCAACTGAAGATCGATGCTGCGATGACGCCAAAGCGCTACTCGCCCGAGGGGGTGCTCAGCACCCTGCTGCTGATCGTCCTGAGCCTGGTCATCTTCTTGCAGATCGCCGGGCGTTTAGGCGTGTTCCCGGGGCAGGTGTGGACGGAGGAACTGATCCGCTGGCTGTGGGTCTGGATGGCCTGCCTTGGCTTTAGCGAGGCTGAGCGCTACCAACAGCACCTGCGCATGGACATGGTGCCTACGCTTTGGAGCGAGGCGCTGCGCCGCGCTGTCTACCGCCTGATCGACGCCCTGACCGGTGTACTGGCCCTCTACATGGCTTGGCTGGGTTGCAAGGGGGTGCTGCGCACCTGGAACGATGAATCGGTCACCCTAGGGGTCTCCGACGCGGTGCTGTATGCAGCGCTGCCGGTGGGCGCCTTGCTGTGGGCGATGCGCTTGTTTCTGAGACTGGCGGGCAAGCGCCAGCCAGAGCCCTGGAGTTCCTAATGACCTTCCTGGTTTTCATCGTCACCTGGATGGTGCTCATTTTTATAGGCATCCCGATCGCCGTGTCGATGATCGTGGTGTCGGTCGGTTACTTTTTGTACACCGGTATCGGCATTAATTTTGCGGTGCAACGCATCGTCGACGGTCTCAACAGCTTTCCCATCATCGCGATACCGCTGTTCATCCTGGCGGCCAGTATTTTCAACTCCTCCAGCATCACGCGCAACCTGTTTGGTTTTGCCACGCATCTGGTCGGACATGTGCGCGGCGGGCTGGGGCATGTGAATATTCTGGCCAGCCTGTTTTTCTCGGGCATGTCGGGCTCTGCGGTGGCCGATGCCGGGGGCTTGGGCAAGATCGAAGCCGAGGCCATGCAAAAGGCGGGCTATCCGCATGACCTGGCCGCCGCCCTGACTGCCGTGTCGTCCATCCTGGGGCCGCTGGTGCCGCCTAGCATCCCGATGGTGGTGTACGGCGTCGTGTCCGGCGCGTCAATCGGCGGTCTGTTTCTGGGCGGCATCGTGCCGGGCGTGCTGTGCACACTGGCCATGATGATCATGCTCTACATCGTGGCCGGGCGTATCAGTCTGCCGGTACACCCGCGCGCCACTTGGCAGCAAATCCGCCGTTCATTCATCATCTCGTTTCCGGCGCTACTTACACCAGTGGTCATCATCGGCGGCATCTTCAGCGGCGTGTTCTCGCCCACCGAAGCTGCAGCAGTCACGGTGCTGTACGCAATTGCCATCGACCTGCTGGTCTACCGCGAGCTCACCTGGCGCAAGCTGTGGGATGCGGTCTACGAGACAGCCATCATGTCCTCTACCATCGCCCTGATCATTGGTGGGGTTTCCATGATGGGGGTGGTAATGGCGCGGGAGAAGGCGCCTGAACAGATCGCTTCGCTGCTGATGTCGGTGGCCAGCACGCCCACAGAATTCATGTTCGCCGTGACCCTGCTCTTGCTGATTCTTGGCTGCTTCATTGAAGTGCTGGCGCTGCTGCTGGTGCTGGTGCCCTCCTTCATACCGCTGGCTACAGCCCTGGGCATCGATCCGGTCTATCTGGGCGTCAACATCATCTTCACGCTGATGATAGGCACGCTCACGCCGCCCATGGGCATGATTCTGTTCGTAGTGTCCAAGAGCCATGGCGTAGAGATGCACCGGCTGATTCGGGCGACGATGCCCTGGCTTATTCCCTTGATCATTGTGCAGATCCTGATGATCTTGTACCCACCCTTCATCCTGGCCTTGCCCAGGCTGTTCATGTCCTGACCGATTGTTTTACCCATGACCTCAACGCTCAAGCTCCACGGCATTGTTCCCCCTGTTGCCACGCCCTACGACCATGACGGACAGATTGACCCCCGGGGTCTGCGCTCGGTGTTGCGCCACATCATCGACGGCGGTGTGCACGGCCTGTTCGTGCTGGGTTCCACCAGCGAATGCGTGTTCCTCAATCCGGCCCAGCGCGGGTTGGTGATTGAAACTGCGGTCAAGGAGGCGGCAGGGCGCGTGCCAGTGCTGGTGGGCGTGATGGATGCCACCACCGACCACTGCATCGCCCACGGACGTCAGGCCCAGGCCCTGGGCGCGCAGGCGCTGGTGCTGACTGCACCCTACTACACACGAACCAACCAGGCCGAGACGCTCGACCACTTCCGCTACGTGCGCGATGCGGTTGACCTCCCGGTGGTGGCTTACGACATACCGGTCTGCGTGAATATCAAGCTGGCGCGCGACACCGTGAACACGCTGGCCCGCGAGCGGGTGGTAGTGGCGCTCAAAGACAGCAGCGGGGACGAGGGCGGCTTTCGCATGCTGCTCCGCGACCTTCAAGACAGGCCCGACTTCGCTCTGTTCACCGGCTCCGAGGTAGTTGCCGATGCGGCCCTGCTGGGTGGCGCCCATGGCATCGTGCCCGGCCTGGCCAATGTCGACCCCCATGGCTATGTGCGCCTTTACGACCATGCCCGTGCCGGCCGCTGGCAAGAGGCCCGGGCCGAACAGGACCGCCTGATCCGTCTGTTCCAGATGGTGTTCTTCGCCGCCAATGAGCTCAGTGCCGGGGCCTCGGGCGTGGGCAGCTTCAAGACATCGCTCAAACTCATGGGTCTTATTCAAAGTCATCACATGGGCAAGCCCAACCGGCCGTTGCCTCCAGCGGCGGTAGAGCGGGTGCGCAAGCACCTGATTGAGCTGAATCTACTGGGCGGCTGAAGGCAGGCCTTAGCCGATGCTGGGTGGGCCCATCACCAGCTCCAGCAGAGCAATCAGATCAGCGTCACGCCGGTTTTGGATTGCAGATGTTCGCGCGTCACACCCGGCGCCATCTCTACCACTTTGAGGCCTTGCGGCGTCACGTCCATCACGGCCAGGTCGGTGATGATGCGGTCGACCACGCTCACACCCGTCAAGGGCAAAGTGCATTGAGGCAGGATTTTCAGGTCCTCGGTGCCGTCTTTCTTTTTGGCCACGTGCTCCATCAGCACAATGACGCGCTTGACGCCTGCCACCAGGTCCATGGCGCCGCCCATGCCCTTGACCATCTTGCCGGGGATCATCCAGTTGGCCAGGTCGCCCTGCTCGCTGACTTGCATCGCGCCCAGAATGCTCAGGTTGATCTTGCCGCCGCGGATCATGGCAAAGCTGTCGTGGCTGCCGAAAATCGATGAACCGGGAATCGTGGTCACGGTCTGCTTGCCGGCGTTGATCAGGTCGGCATCCACCTCGTCCTCGTGCGGGAAAGCGCCAATGCCAAGCATGCCGTTTTCAGACTGCAGCCAGACTTCTTTGTCGGCCGACACAAAGTTGGCCACCAGCGTCGGAATGCCGATGCCGAGGTTGACGTAAAAACCGTCTTCGAGTTCCTGGGCCGCACGCGCGGCCATCTGGTCTTGGGTCCAAGGCATCTCAAGCTCCTGCAGGGTTGTTGGCGGGGACGGTCACGGTGCGCTTTTCAATGCGCTTTTCGGGCGTGGCATTGAGCACGATGCGGTGCACATAAATGCCGGGCAAATGTATGTCGTCCGGTGCCAGCTCGCCCACTTCCACAATTTTCTCGACCTCGACGATGCACAGCTTGCCGGCCATGGCCGCGGCCGGGTTGAAGTTGCGCGCTGTCAAGCGAAAACGCAGGTTGCCCGACTTGTCGGCCACGTCCGCCTTCACCAGCGCAATGTCCGGCACCAGCGCGCGTTCCATCACGTACATCTCGCCATCAAACTCGCGCAACTCTTTGCCGTCAGCCACCATGGTGCCGACCCCGGTTTTGGTGAAAAACGCCGGAATGCCCGCGCCGCCGGCGCGCAGCTTTTCAGCCAGCGTGCCCTGCGGTGTGAACTCCAGCGCCAGCTCACCGGCCAGGTACTGGCGCTCAAACTCCTTGTTCTCACCCACGTAGCTTGAAATCATTTTTTTAACCTGCCGCGTGTCCAGCAGCTTGCCCAGGCCAAAGCCGTCCACGCCGGCATTGTTGGCAATCACCGTCAGGTTTTGCACGCCGCTGTCCTTGACGGCCTCGATCAGCGCCTCAGGAATGCCGCACAAACCAAAACCGCCCACGGCCATGAGCTGGCCGTCTTTGACCACGCCTTTCAAAGCCGCGTCGGCGGATGGAAAAATTTTGTTCACAGATATCTCCGGTTAAAGCTGACAAGCCCGCATGAGCTCTTCAGAAGAAAGTGCTCTGCGATGATACCTAATCAGCTGCTAACTCAGGCCTGACGCGCAGGCCCGTCCACCACCTCCGCCGCGGTGCGAAACGCCTCCACAGCTGAGGGTACGCCGCAGTAAACGGCGGCGTGCAGCAGCACTTCCTGCAACTCGGCCGGTGTAACGCCGTTATTCAGCGCGCCGCGCACATGGCCTTTGAGTTCGTGCTGTTTGCCCATGGCAATCAACATGGCCACAGTGATCATGCTGCGGGTTTTAAGTTCCAGCCCCGGGCGCTGCCAGACGTCGCCCCAGGCTTTGGCGGTGATGTGTTCCTGCATAGGCTGCGTGAAGTCTGTGGCGCCGCCCAGGGCTTTGTCCACAAAGTCTTGGCCCATGACCTGCGTGCGGGTCGCCAGGCCTTTGTCGAAGTGGGGGTGGTCGTAGGTCATGCGGGTCTTTCGTGGGTGGAGTTATGAAAACCCAAGAATAGCAAGCCACGCGCATGCCGCTTGCGGCTCTTATGATGCTTGCAAAGCATTCAAAACCCGGAGCCCCCATGAGCCGCTACCCCGCCCCCGAACTGAGCAACTTGCCTGAAGACATCCGCGCCAAAGTGCTGGAGGTGCAGGCCAAGGCCGGCTTTGTGCCGAATGTGTTTTTGGCATTGGCGCGCAGGCCTGCCGAATGGCGGGCGTTTTTTGCGTACCACGATGCGCTGATGCTCAAGGAAGAAGGCTCGCTGACCAAGGGTGACCGCGAGATGATCGTGACCACCACCAGCGCAGCCAACCAATGCCTGTATTGCGTGGTGGCGCATGGCGCTATTTTGCGCATTTACGAGAAAAAGCCGCTGGTGGCTGACCAGGTGGCTGTTAACTACCGCAAGGCCGACATCAGCCCGCGGCAAAAGGCCATGCTGGACTTTGCCATGAAGGTCTGCCTGCGCTCGCATGAAGTTGAAGACGCCGACTTTGAAGCGCTCAAGGCGCACGGTTTTGACGACGAGGACGCATGGGACATTGCCGCCATCACGGCGTTTTTCGGGCTGTCCAACCGCATGGCCAGCTTCAGCGGCATGGCGCCCAACACCGAGTTCTACCTGATGGGCCGCGTGCCCAAAGTCAAATAAGCGTCGCGCTCTGCTCTTGCGCTTAACCGCTTAACATCACGCATGAAAATTTTTATACGCTACTTCTTCAAGACCCTGCGCATCGCGCTGGGCCCGTTCATGCTGCTCAAAGAGCGCCTGCAAAGGCCGGCCGGCATGTTGCGAACACCCGAGGCGCAGCAAAGCGCTGACGCGCAATGCCAAAGCCTGGTGCTCTACCACTACAAGACCTGCCCGTTTTGCATGAAGGTGCGCCAGGAAATGCGCCGGCTGTCATTGAACATCCGACATATTGACGCGCAACCCGAAGGCAGTGACCGCGCAGCGCTGGTGGCCGGCGGCGGTCTGGCCAAAGTGCCCTGTCTCAAGATCACCGATGAAGCCGGTGCCAGTCAGTGGCTCTATGACTCCGACAAGATCGTGGCTTATTTGCGCGGCCGTTTCATGCATGCGCCTTGATGGATGCAAGAATGCCCAGAATAAAGAGTGCGCAGGCAGCGGCCTGAACCAGGCTTGGCCACTGACCGTCCCAGGCAAATGAGTACAGCAGGGCAAAAACGGTTTCGCTCACGATGAGCTGGCCGCACAGGCTGGCACTCAGGCGCTGGCTGGCCATGTTCCACAAAATAGTGGCCAGCCAGGCCGAGCCAAAACCGGTGCTCAGACACAAAAAGGCAAACAGCCCCAAGTCAGGCTGCGCGGCCAGCTTGGGCAAGTCGGAGCCGGCGAAACACCACAGCAGCAAAGCGCCCAGCCCCGCCGCAATACCCAGCCAGTTAGCCCAATCCGTGGCATTGACTTGAGGATTGCGCTTGAGCCAGGCGGCGTTAAGCAGCGCAAACAAAGTCCAACTCGCCATCGCCGCGCAAGCAAGCGCCACGCCGCGGTAAAAATGGCCGCCCTGCTCGGCCGGGCCTGCCTGGGTGGCGCTCATCATCAGCAGCAGACCCGCCAGCGTCAGCACCAGCCCCGGCAGCAAGCCGCGCCAGCGCAAGGCCACCGGTTTGCCCAGCAACATGACCCACAAGGGAATGGTGCCGATGATCAGCGTGGGCACCTCCGTGCCCGCGTCCTGGATGGCCAGCACCAGCAGCAAAAAATAAGCCGAAAACCCCAAAATACTCAGGCCCAGCGCGGCGCCAGCCTGCCGCAGTGTGGGGCGGGGCCGGCGTCGCCAGCCCAGGGCCATGACGCAAGCTGCCAGCACACCGTACGCAACAAAGCGGCCAGCTGTCATGTCTACGCCTGAATAGTCGCCGATCATGCGCGGCATGACAAAAATCAGACCCCACAAAGCGCCGGCGCCCAAGCCGGCCATCACACCCGTCAGCATGCAGGGGCCGGGGTACAGCCCGACAAATCCAGGCCACGGCCCATGAACGATTCCTTGTAGATGACAAAAACAAGCCCGGCAATGAGTGAAATTGGGGCACGCTGGGGGAATAAAATAAAACGGCTTAATCAGCTCAGTCAATTTCAATTATCACGGAAGCTTTCCCCATGAACATGCAAGACATCCTGGCCCAGTTCGGTCCCCGCGAGGCCATGGACTACGACGTGGTGGTGGTGGGCGGTGGCCCCGGTGGTCTGGCCACGGCGATTCGCTTGAAGCAAATGGCGGCAGCCAAAGGCAGCGAGATCTCGGTGGTGGTGCTGGAAAAAGGCTCTGAGCCGGGCGCACATATTTTGTCGGGCGCGGTGATGGACCCGCGCGCCATGAACGAGTTGATTCCGAACTGGAAAGAACTGGGCGCGCCTTTGAACCAGGCCGTCAACGGCGACGACCTGCTGGTGCTCAGCGAAACAGGCAGCACCCGCACACCCGACTGGCTGATGCCGCGCAATTTTCATAATGACGGCTGCTATGTGGTGTCTTTGAGCAATGTGACCAAATGGATGGCGGCGCATGCCGAGAGCCTGGGCGTTGAAATCTTTCCGGGATTTGCAGCCGCGGAGGTGCTTTACAACGACGATGGGTCCGCGAACGGGGGGTTACCTTCGGTAAAGGGCGTGGCCACCGGTAATTTAGGCATTGGCAAGGACGGCGAGCCGACCGACAACTTTCAGCTCGGCATGGAACTGCATGCCAAGTACACCGTGTTTGCCGAAGGCGCGCGCGGCCACCTGGGCAAGCAGCTGATCGCCAAGTACCAGCTCAACGCCGGCAAAGACCCGCAGACCTACGCCATTGGCGTCAAAGAATTGTGGGAAGTGGACCCGGCCAAAGCCCAACCCGGTCTGGTGGTGCACACCAGCGGCTGGCCGATAGCCGACGGCAGCTTTGGCGGCGGCTTTTTGTACCACCTCGAAGGCAACAAGGTGACCTTGGGCTTTGTGCTTGGGCTGGACTACAAAAACCCCTGGATGAGCCCTTTCGAAGAAATGCAGCGCTGGAAAACCCACCCGGCCATCCGCGCCCACCTCGAAGGCGGCAAGCGCATCGGCTACGGCGCGCGCGCCATCAACAACGGCACACCGCAGGCCCTGCCCAAGACCGTGTTTCCGGGCGGCGCACTCATTGGCTGCGACGCCGGTTACCTGAACGCAGCGCGCATCAAGGGCAGCCACGCCGCCATCAAGAGCGGCATGCTGGCGGCAGACGCCGCCTTTGAAGCACTGCAAGCCGGCCGCGCGCATGACGAGCTGGCCGCCTACCCGACCGCCTTTGAAGCCAGCTGGCTCTACAAAGAGCTAGACCAGACACGCAACTTCAAGCTCTGGTTCAAAAAAGGCCAGTTGATGGGCACGCTGATGACTGGCATAGAGCAATGGTTCCTGCCTAAGATTGGTGTGAGCTCGCCGCCCTGGACCCTGCACGGCACCAAGGCCGACCACCAGAGTTTGTTGCCGGCCGACCAGTGCCCGCAGATCCATTACCCCAAGCCCGACGGCAAGCTGAGTTTTGACCGGCTGTCCAGCGTGTTCATCAGCAACACCAACCACGAAGAAAACCAGCCCGCGCACCTCACGCTCAAAGACGCCAGCGTGCCGGTCAGCGTCAATCTAGCCACCTACGCCGGACCCGAGAGCCGCTACTGCCCGGCCGGTGTTTACGAGTACGTCAAGAGCCCGGAGGGCAGCGACCGGCTGCAGATCAATGCACAGAACTGCGTACACTGCAAAACCTGTGACATCAAGGACCCGACGCAAAACATCGTCTGGATCACGCCCGAAGGTGGCGGCGGACCCAACTACAGCGGCATGTGAACAACTGGACTTCCGCCAACTCATCCAAGGACACTGAATGAACATCGTCATCACCGGCGGCGCCGGATTTCTGGGTGCACGCTTGGCGCGTGCTTTGTTGGCCCGCGGCCAGTTGGCGCTGGCCGGTGCGCCCGCCCAGCCCATCGCATGCATCACCCTGGTCGATCAGATTGCGCCGCCCGCCGACCTGGCCGCAGACCCCCGCGTGCGGGCGCTGGTGGGTGACCTGAACGCCTTGCTGGCCGCCGACGTCACCCAGCCCGTGGTGCGGGCTCAAGACCATGTGGTGTTTCACATGGCTGCGGCCGTCAGCGGTGAATGCGAGGCCGACTTTGACCTGGGCATGCGCAGCAACTTGGACACTATTCGCGGCTTACTGCAGGCCTGCCGCAACTTAAAAACTGCGCCCACTGTGGTGTTCGCCTCCTCGCTGGCGGTGTTTGGCAACTCCCCCGAGCAACCCATGCCTGATGTCATCACCGACACCACGCTGCCCACGCCGCAAAACAGCTACGGCATCCAAAAATTCATTGGCGAGCAGCTGATGGCCGACTATGGCCGCAAGGGCTTTGTGCGGGCCCGCAATGTGCGCCTGATGACAGTGAGCGTGCGCCCCGGCAAGCCGAACGGCGCCGCTTCCAGTTTTTTCAGCGGCATGATCCGTGAGCCGCTGGCCGGTGTGCGGGCGGTCTGCCCTGTGCCGCCTGGCACCGCTGTGGCCCTGCTCTCCCCTAGCCGCACCGTCACCGGCCTGATCCGCAGCGCCGAAGCCAGCGACGCCGAGTGGGGCGCGCGCACCGCCATCAACTTCCCGGCGCTGACCACCACAGTCGCTGAAATGGCCAAGGCGCTGGAAAAAGCCGCCGGACCGCAAGTCGCCAGCCTGATTGACTGGACGCCAGACCCGGTGATTTCCAAAATTGTGTTGAGCTGGCCGGTGCGCGTGAGCGCCGAACGCGCCAAAGGCCTGGGTCTGCTGCCGGATGCAGATTTCGCCAGCATCATTGACGAATACCTTAGCGAAAACCCGCGCAAAACCTGAGCTTTTTGACACTCATAATCGTGCTACCCCTCCAAGGTCAATTAACCTTGGTGTTTTTAACTATGACCGGAGACCTCATGAAACTCAGCAAACTCATCATCGGCATGTCACTGGCTATGGGCCTGGTCGGTACAGCCGCCGCCCAGACCACCATGAAGATCAGCATCTCGGTGGCGCAGAACTCGCACCAGGGTGTGGGCATCGACACCTTCGCCAGAGAAGTTGAAAAGCGCACCGCCGGCCGCTACAAGGTACAAACTTTTTACAGTGGCTCGCTGGGCGGCGAGCGCGAGTCCATTGAGGCGGTGCAACTGGGCACCCAGGAACTCACCATGTCGTCCACCGGCCCGGTGCCCAACTTTGTGCCCGAGACCAAGATCCTCGACGTGCCTTTCCTGTTCCGTGACAAAGCACACGCACGCGCCGTGCTCGACGGCCCTATCGGCCAGGAAATGCTCGCTAAGTTTGAACCCAAGGGTTTCAAGGCGCTAGCCTGGGCTGAAAACGGCATTCGCCACATGACCAACTCCAAACGCGATGTCAATGCACCTGAAGACCTCAAGGGCCTGAAGATGCGCACCATGGAAAACCCGGTGCACATTGCCGCCTACAAAGGCCTGGGCATTGTGGCCACCCCCATGGCTTTCCCTGAAGTGTTCACTGCGCTGCAACAGGGCACCGTGGACGGCCAGGAAAACCCGCTCTCCGTCATCATGGCCGCCAAGTTTGACCAGGTGCAAAAACACCTGAGCCTGACCGGCCATGTTTACTCGCCTGCCATCTTCCTGATGAACAAAGCCGCTTTTGACAAACTCAGCGCGGCTGACAAAACCGCCTTCCTGGAATCTGCCCGCGAAGCCGCCAAGGCCAACCGCGCACGCGTTGACGCGGACGATGCCAATGGCGTGGCCGAACTGCGCGCCAAGGGTATGAAGGTCATTGACAACGTGGACAAGGCCAAGTTTGTGGCGGCGCTGGCCCCGGTCAACGCCGGCTTCGAGAAAGACTTCGGCAAAGCCAATCTGGACCGTATCCGCAACGTCAAGTAAAGCCTTTGGCAGGGCTCATCATGGCTCTGCCTGGCTGGTCAGCCTGAGCCAGCTTTAGCATGACCCCTGGCAAACTGCCCGCCCGTCACCCGACAGCGGGCGGTTTCATTTTGAATGACAGATGCAAGATCGGTGCAATGATGAAAAAAACTTTTTTGGCGCTTGAACGCCGGACCACCGGCTTTTCGATGGTGGTGGCCTGCCTGATGTTGGCCATTGCCTCGGGGCTGGGCATGTTTCAGATCGTCACACGCTTTGTGCTGGAACAGCCGGCCGAATGGACCGAAATCCTGATTCGCCTGAGCCTGATCTGGATGGTGTTCATGGGTATTCCCACGGCTTTCCGGCAGGGCGCCATGGTCAGCGTGGATGTGCTTTACCGCTGGAGCCGGCCCGGCATGCGCCGCCTGCTGGACTGGTTGACCTGCCTGGCCGCATTGACGCTGATTTTTGTGATCATCTGGTGGGGTTGGGACTACGCACAGCGCGGCCGCGTGCAAAGCATGGCCGGACTGGAGTCGCTGTCCATGTTCTGGGGTTATGTCGCCATGCCCATAGGCGGTGTTTTCTGCGTGATGGGCATCGTTGCCAACCTGCTGGATCCGCAGCGTGAAGAACTGGAAACCGCCACATGAGCGCCGTCATGCTCATCACCATGGTCTTGTGCTTTGCACTTACCATCTCGGTGGCCGTCTCCATTGGTCTGGCTTCGGTGGTCGGCATCCAGATCAACAACGCCAATATGCTGATCTCCGTCAAGGAGATGTTCAATGCCATCAACAAGTTTCCGCTGGCGGCGATTCCTTTTTTCATTCTGGCCGGCAACCTGATGGATACCGGCGGTATCTCCCGCAGGCTGGTTGAGTTTGCCAAGAGCATCGTCGGCGGCGTGCAAGGTGGTCTGCCCATGACCTGCGTGCTGACCTGCATGATCTTTGCGGCAGTCTCCGGCTCGTCTGTCGCCACCACTTTTGCGGTGGGTGCTATTTTGATTCCGGCGCTGATCAAGCACGGTTACCCGACCAGCTACGCGGCGGCCCTGCAAGCGACCAGCGCCGAACTCGGCGTGATCATTCCACCGTCCATTCCGATGATTTTGTACGGCGTGAGCGCCGAAGTCTCGATTGGCGAGTTGTTCATCGCCGGCTTTGGCCCGGGCATCTTCATCGGTCTGTCGCTGATGGCTTTTGTTTGGGCTTATTGCAAGCTCAAGGGCTGGGGCAAAAACGACGGCGACGGCCGCTTGAGCTTTGGCCGCGCCACCTGGCAAGCCGCCTTGGCGCTGCTGATGCCCGTCATCATTCTGGGTGGTATTTACGGGGGCATCTTCACGCCCACCGAAGCCGCGGCCGTGGCGGTGTTTTACGCGCTGGTGGTCGGCATGCTGATCTACCGCGAGATCAACATCGCCAGCTTGATGGTGGTGCTGCGCAAATCGGTGATCTCCAGCGCGGTGATCATGTTCATCATTGCCAACGCGGGTCTGTTTGCCTTTTTGATCACGCGCGCCGGCGTGCCGGACGCCATCGGCCGCTGGCTCGAGGCGGTGTTGCAGTCGCCCATGCTGTTTCTGCTGGGTGTCAATGCCGCGCTGTTCGTCATCGGCATGTTCATCGAAACCAGCGCCGCCATCATCGTGCTGGCGCCGATTCTGGCTCCTGTGGCCATGCACTTCGGCATTGACCCGGTGCACTTCGGCATGATCATGGTGGTCAACCTGGCTTTGGGCATGATCACGCCGCCCTTTGGTGTGAACCTGTTCGCAGCCTGCACGGTGGCCAAGATCTCACTGGACCGCATCATCCCGCACTTGCTTCCCTTTGTGCTGGTGATCCTGGCCTGTCTGATGGTAGTCACTTACGTGCCGGCGCTGTCATTGACGCTGCGCGACCTGGTCTACGCCAAATAAAAGGTCCAGTGCCAGCTGGCTACAATTTCGGGGGCTGGTAGTTCACTGCCAGCCCCCGCTTATTTATCGCGCTACTTAACGCCCTGCTTTTTTGACGGAAAGAACCCCATGACCAAGTACACCGAAGACCATGTCTGGGTCGAGGTTGACGGTGACCATGCCCGCATCGGCATCACCGCCCACGCGCAAGATGCGCTGGGTGATGTGGTGTTTGTTGAACTGCCAGCCATCGGCAAGGCGATCGCCCAAAAAGAAACCGCCGGCGTGGTTGAGTCCGTCAAAGCCGCTGCCGACGTTTACATGCCGGTCAGCGGCGAGGTGACTGAAGTCAACGAAGCCCTGCGCGAAGACCCTTCACTGGCCAACACCGACCCGCAAGGCGCGGGCTGGTTCTTCAAGGTCAAACTGACAGACGCTGCGCAGCTTGACGGACTGATGGACGACAGCGCTTATGCTGCGTTCTCCAGCTGACACTTGCGCCAAACCCATTCACAACCCAAGCCACCATGAAAAACACCCTCACCTTTTGTGCCCTGAGCCTGCTGAGCACCGCCTTGCTGGCGGCAGCCCCTGCTGAAACCCTGCCATCGGGCGTCAAAGTGACGCACACGGTCGACGGCACCGGCCCCAACCCCAAGGCCTCGGACGCCGTCAAAGTGCATTACCGCGGCACGCTGGCCAACGGCACAGAGTTCGACAGCTCTTACAAGCGCGGCCAGCCCGCCACCTTCCCGCTCAGCCGCGTGGTGCCGTGCTGGACCGAAGGCATGCAAAAAATCAAGGTCGGCGGCAAAGCCACCCTCACCTGTCCGCCGGCCACGGCGTATGGTGATCGCGGCGCCGGCGGCGTGGTGCCACCCAACGCCACGCTGACCTTCGAGGTCGAGTTGCTGGCGATTGAAAAGTAAATCAGCCGTGGGCAACAGCCTTCGGGCTCAGTAGCGCTGGCTCAGTAGCGCTGGCCCAGCGCCATCAACTCGGGTGTCCCGATCACCGCGTTGAGTTCGTCAAAATTCAACATCTGATCTTGCATAGGCCCGGTGGTCTGGTGCGCATGCAGGCTGGCATAGTATTTTTGCAGGGTAAAAGCCACGGCCCTGGCCGTGCCGCCCGGAAAAATCACAATTTTGAAACCCTTGTCGCCCAGCACCGTGGCGCTTTGGACAGGCGTCTTGCCGCCTTCAACCATGTTCGCCAGCAAAGGAATGCGCCCGGCAAAGCGCTCGCAGGCCAGGGTCATCTGCTCGGGGGTGCGCAAGGCTTCAATGAAAAGCGCATCCACCCCGCAGGCCAGATAAGCCTCGGCGCGTTCCATGGCGGCTTCAAAACCTTCAACAGCCAGTGCGTCGGTGCGCGCCAGGATTAAAGTCTCTGATGATTTGCGGGCGTCCAGTGCGGCGCGCAGCTTGCCGCACATCTCTGTTGTGGGCACCACGGTTTTGCCGTCCAGGTGGCCGCAGCGTTTGGGAAAGGTCTGGTCTTCTATTTGCAGCATGGCAGCGCCGGCCTGCTCGAAAGCGCGCACGGTGCGCATGGTGTTGAGCGCATTGCCAAAGCCGGTGTCGGCGTCCACGATGACCGGAATGCTGACGCGCTCGGTGATGCGGGCCAGGCAGTCAGCCACTTCGGTGGCGGTGGTCAGGCCAATGTCAGAGCGGCCCAGCCGCGTGTAGGCAATCGACGCGCCCGAGAGGTAAAGCGCTTCAAAACCGGACTGTTCGGCGATCAAGGCAGTCAGTGGGTCGTAGACACCGGGGGCCAGCAAGACCTGGGGCTGCTGCAGACGTTGTTTCAGTGTGATGGCCATGATGTCTCGATTGAAATGAAGCGTTAAAAATTTAAAGCAAGCGCTCAGGCTGGCGTCAGTTGCGCAGCCGCCGTGCCGGCCGCCACCCAGCCGCCGCCCACCGCGCTGAGCAAGCCGTTGCCGGACAGATAACCCCAGACCGCATTGCCGGACACGCCACGGGCCGCGCCACCGGCGGCCAGCAGGTTGGGCAAGGGCGAACCATCAGCGCGCAGCACGCGGCAGTGGGCGTCAATGTCCAGCCCGCCTTGCGTATGGAACAAAGTGCCGGTGACCTTGACGGCGTAGTAAGGAGCGCTCAAGGCCCGCTTGAAGCTGCGGCCCAAGGCATCCGGTGCGCCGGGGGCCACAGCCGCCAGGGTCTTGGCCAGGGTGTCGGCGTCGCAACCGATCAGGGCGGCCAGCGCCGGTATGTCGGCGGCCACCTTCAGGGCGCCTGCGCCTTCGGCATCGACAAAATCAGGAAAAGTGCGGGCCAGCGCTAGCAAGGGCGCGTCAAAGACATTGAAGGCGATGCCGCCGGGCTGGTCCAGCACATGGACAGCGGCTTCCGAGTAGCCCTGGGTCTCGTTGTGAAAGCGCAGGCCGAGGCTGTTGACCTGCACGGCGCCCTCCATCATCGGGGCCCAGCTCATGAGCGCGCCCTGCGGCGTGACCCAAGAGCCGTGGCCCTGATAACCACCCAAATCAGCCAGCCGCGCACCCATCGCCTGGCCCCAAGCGATGGCACTGCCGTCGTTGCCGACATGGCCGACAAACAAAGCCTGCGCCATCGCCGGCAGCAGTTCGCTGACCATCGCCGTGTTGCCACCAAAACCGTTGCAAGACAAGATGAGCAGCTCGCAGGCCAGGTACTCCATCGTGCCGTCAGGGCGATGGTAGCCCACGCCCAGCACCAGGTCGTCGGTGTTCATCCACAGCTCGCGCACCACGGCTTCGGTCAGCACGTCGGCACCGGCGCTCGTGGCTGCGCGCTCGAGCTGCATCATCAGGGCGGCACCTGTGCGCTCGGGCAAAGCGTGCATGCGGCGCACGCTGTGGCCCGGGTATAAAAAGCCATCCAGCACTTCAAAACCGATGCCGTGCTGCTCCAGAGAGTCGATGGCTTGCGCCACCGCTTGCGAGTACGCCGCCACCAAATGCGGCGCGGCATCGCCGTGGGCCTTGGCTTGAATATCTTCGGCAAATTTTTCAGCCGAGTCTTCAATACCCAGCGACTTTTGCAGGCGCGTGCCCGCCGCCGGAATAAAGCCCGAGGACAGGGCCGTCGAGCCGGTGGCCATGGTGTCGCGCTCGAGCAGCACGCAGTCAATACCGGCATCGCGCAGGCGAACGGCGGCCGTCAAGCCGCAGGCACCGGCACCCACCATGACCACCGGCACCTGCGGTGTGTCGGCTGGCATGCTGTCTGCGCGCACGATGCGCGTAGCAGTGTTGTGAAATGAAGCTGCAGTCATGCGGTCCGTCCCTGGCGCAGTCTGAGTTGGTTCATCAGGCCGCCTGCAGCCACCATGTCGAGTAAAAACCCGGGAATGGGCTGGCACACCAGCTGCTGGCCCGTGGGGCGCCTCAGTGTCAGGGTCTGCAGGTCAAGCTCGACCTGTTCGGCTTCAGCCAGTAGCTCTGCATCCGGCGTGGTGAGCAGCAGCAAACCAAGGTTGAAAGCATTTCGAAAAAACAAGCCGCTGAACGACGGCGCAATGACGGCCTTCACACCCAGATGCACCAGCGCCGCCACGGCCTGCTCACGCGAAGAGCCAATGCCAAAATTCGGCCCGGCCGCGATCACCGCGCCGGGCTGGACCTCACCGGCGAACTCAGGGCGCACAGCTTCGAGGCAATGCGGGGCAATGCCCTCGATGCCCAGCTTCATGTAGGCCCCCGGTGCCAGCGCATCGGTGTCGATGTCGGGGCCGAATTTCCAGACGCGATGAACACTCATGCCATCACCTCGCGCGGATCGGAGATCAGGCCGCGCAAGGCAGAGGCGGCCACGGTGTAGGGCGAGGCCAGATAGACCTGGGCCGTCGCCGAGCCCATGCGGCCCTTGAAATTACGGGCCGTGGTGGCAATCACATTGGCACCATCAGGAATGCTGCCGCCGTAACCCGAGCAAGCGCCGCAACTGGTGGGCAGCACATCGGCACCGGCCTGGCGCAGCACCGCCATCACGCCCTCTACCTCAGCCTGCGCCTGGTCTTGCAGGCTGGCGGGCGCCACCATCAGGCGGACCCCGGCGGCGACCTTCGCGCCCTTGAACACCTGAGCAGCCGCGCGCAAGTCGTCGAGCTTGGCACCGGTGCAGGCACCGATGTAAGCCACGTCCACACGCACCTGGTCAAACTCGCCCACCGCCCGGGTGTTGGCCGGGCTGTGCGGCGCAGCCACTTGCGGGGCCAGCGTGGCAGCATCGAACACATGGGTGGTGGCGGCTGCGCCTTCGTCACCCGCGCAGCCGGACAGGTCCAGCGCCTGCGCTGCAGGCTCACCGGTGGCGGCCAGCCACTGGCGCGTGGTGTCGTCGGGTGCGATCAGGCCGACTTGCGCGCCCATCTCGGCGCTCATGTTCGACAAGGTCATGCGCTCCTGCATGGAAAGCGCTTGCACCGCTTCACCGCAAAACTCAATGGCCTGGTATTGCCCGCCATTCATGCCGAAGCGGCCGACCAGGTGCAGCGCCATGTCCTTGGCCGTGACACTCGGGCTCAGGCGATGGTTCCATTGCATGCGGATGGTTTCGGGCACGCGCACCCACAACTCGCCGGTGACCATCACGCCCAGCATCTCGGTGCTGCCAATGCCAAACATGTAGGCGCCAAAAGCACCGCCTGTGGGCGAATGCGAGTCGCCACCCACGCAAAACATGCCCGGGCGGATATGGCCTTTTTGCGGCACCACCACATGGCAGATGCCAATGCTGTCGTAGACGTGCGGCAGGTGCTGCTCTTGGGCCCAGTCGCGGGCGATGCGCACGATGCGGCGCGAATCGTCGTCCTGCTCGGGCACGTAGTGGTCCATGACCAGCACCACCTTGGACTTGTCCCAGATCTGCGCGCCCAACTCCTCGAGCATGGGCTTGAGCCGGCGCGGGCCGGACGAGTCATGGAACATGGCCAGATCGACCCGGCAATTGAGAATCTCGCCGACAGCCGCCTGCGGGCGACCGGCAGCTTTGGCCAGAAGTTTTTGGGCCAGTGTTTGGGCCTGCAAGGTGCTAGTGCTCATGATTGCAAGGTGTCCTTGACTGAAATGCGGGCATCAATGCTGCCGACCTGCGAGACTTCCAGCTGGTACTCGTAGCGGTCGGGACGGTAGAGACCGTGCAGCCACTGCACGGGCTTGTCTTGCGCATCAAACACCAGGCGGCGCACGTCCAGCAAGGCGGTGCCAATGGCCACGTCCAGCTCTGCGGCCACCAGGGCATCGGCCTGGCGGGCGGAAATGGTTTGCCGCGCACGTCCGAGTTCGACACCCGATTCTTCAAGCAACTGCAATACCGGTTTAAGGGCCAACTCACTTCGACCAAAGCCGGTGGCAAGATGCTCGGGAATGTAAGTGGTGATGTAAGACAAGGGGCCTTCTTGCGAACTGCGTCTGCGAACCGCCTTGCACACCTTGTCACCCGGGGCAAGCTGTAGCGCCTGAGCGACCGACGCAGAGGCATCGACAACGCGCCACTCGAGCACCTTGACTGTCGTGTGGCGGCTGACGCTGACGATGTTTTCCATCAAACCGGTGAGGCGTGTGGGCGCACCCTGGGCCATGGGTGGCTTTGCATTCGAGGGCTGGGCGGGTGTGGGCCAGGTGCCGCGACCGGCCACGCGCACGATCAGGCCCTCTTCGACCAGCTGCTCGAGTGCACGGCGCACTGTCACCCGACCGACACCGAATTGCCGGGCCAGCAGCATTTCAGCCGGCATGCCACCGGCAAAGCGGCCTTCTTGCAATTGCTCGCGCAGCACCAGGTAAATCTGGTGGTACTTGGTCAAAGGAAGTGCGTTGTTCATGGCTTGCAAACGCTGCGGCTTAGCGCGCGGTGAAGCCGCCGTCGGCGCAAATCACCTGACCGGTGATGAAAGATGCCCGTTGCGACAGCAAAAAGCTGATCAGCTCGGCGATCTCTGGCGGCCGGCCCAGACGGCCCATCGGGATGGTGGCATTCATCGTCGCCAGGGCTGCAGGGTCGGCCAGCACGCCGGCCAGCATGGGCGTGGCCACCGGCCCCGGGCCCACAGAATTCAGACGCACACCCTCAGCTGCCCACTCCAGCGCCAGCGACTTGACCATGCCGTTGAGCCCGGCCTTGGAGGCGGCATAGGCCGCGCCGCGCGCATGGCCAACCAGGCCGATCTGGCTGGTGACCACCACCACACTGGCGTCGCCGGTACGCGCCTGGCGCATCTGCGCCACAGCGGCACGGGTCAGCACAAAGGTGGCGTCAAGGTTGAGCGCCAGAGTCCGGCGCCACTCGTCGAGCGTGGTGTCGTCAGAGCCTTTTTTAAAAAAGATACCGGCGCAACAAGCCAGCGCATCGAGTCCGCCCAGCGCCTGGGCCGCACGCGCCGGCAAGGCGGCGCAGGCTGCGTCATCCAGCAAGTCCTGCACCAGCACCACCGCATCAGACAAAAGGGCACGCACAGCCTGCACCTGTCCGGCGTCCTGCACCACAGCGGCCACGCGTGCGCCGCGGCGGCTCAGGGCGCAGGCCGTTGCCAGCCCGATACCCGAACCAGCGCCAGTCACCAGCGCATGCCGGCCGGTCAGCTCTTGCGTGTCAGAGGGCAAGGCGGTCATGCCTCAAAGTCCGAGGTAGTTCTTGCGCAAGTCCGGATCACGGGCCAAGGCTTGCGCCTGGCCTTGCATGGCGACAACGCCGTTTTCAATGATGTAAGCGCGGTTGGCAATCGCCAGGGTCTGCACGGCGTTTTGCTCCATCAGCAGGATGGACTGGCCTTCGCGGTTGATGCGCTGGATCAACTCGAACATCTGCTCGACCAGCAGCGGCGACAAGCCCAGTGAAGGCTCGTCCATGATCAGCAGGACAGGCTCGGACATGAGGCCGCGGCCAATCGCTAACATTTGCTGTTCACCGCCCGACAAGGTGCCGGCCAGTTGCGTGAAGCGCTCCTTCAGGCGGGGAAAAATTTCAACCACGCGCTCAAGGTTCTGCTGTCGATGAGCCGTGCCACGCACCAGGCTGCCCAGCTCCAGGTTTTCCAGCACATTCAGGTTTGGGAAAACGCGCCTGCCTTCAGGCACATGAATCACGCCGCGCTTGACCACCTCGCTGGAACTCAGGCCGGAAATTTCCTCGCCCTGGAAACGTATAGCACCCGAGAAAGGTTTGTAAAGCGCCGATATATTGTTGTTGAGCGTGGACTTACCCACGCCATTGCTGCCCAGCACCGCAACGATCTCGCCGGCATGAACATCCAGGTCTATACCGCGCAGTATTTCAACGCTGCCGTAGCCGGCATGCAGGTTTCGGATCTCAAGCATGGCTGGACTCCGGTTGGGCTGAATCGGCCGCACCACGGCCGAGATAGGCTTCGATCACGGCCGGGTTGTTCACCACTTCGTGCGGCGCTCCGTCGGCAATGATCTTGCCGTAAGACAGCACATAAATATGCTCGGACAGGCTC
>JBIKPY010000116.1:0-4127 GCA_044357185.1 Polaromonas sp. | reverse complement strand
AAAACAGTTGGTAACCGAAACTAATAAAAAACCACGGGGAAAAACAAGGTCAGGTTCACTTCATCAACCAATGCAGTGGCACCAAAACGATGGAGGGGAACAATACCAGCAAAAACAGCACGGTCAATTGGGCCAGCAAAAAGGGCAAAACCCCTTTAAAGGCCTCGTCCATGCTGATCTTAGCGACGCCGCAAACCACATTGAGCACGGTGCCCACCGGGGGCGTGATCAGGCCGATGGCATTGTTCATGATGAACATCACGCCGAAATAGACCGGGTCAATGCCGGCCTTGAGCACCACTGGCATGAGAACCGGCGTGAGGATCAACACTGTGGGCGTGAAGTCAAGCGCGGTACCGACGATCACGATCAGAACCATCATGACAAACATCAACAGGATTTTGTTGTCCATCAAAGGAGACAACATGTTGGCGACTTCGGTCGGAATGTTGGCCACCGTGATGAGCCAGGCACTGACCATGGCGGCCGCCACCAGGAACATCACCACCGCCGTGGTTTTACCGGCTGACAAGATCAAGCTGTACAAGGCTTTGAACTTGAGTTCGCGGTAAATGAACATGCCCACCACAAAGCTGTAGACCGCAGCCACCACGGCGGCTTCGGTCGGGGTGAACACACCGAACTTCATACCGCCGATGATGAGCACCGGCAGCGCCAGTGCAAAGCCGCCTTCAGCCGTGATCTTCAGGCGATCAGGCATGCTGACGCGCGGGCCTGGTGGTACGTTTTCTCTCTTGGCCACCCACCACCAGGTCAGGCCGATGGCCACACCCATCAAAATGCCCGGCACGATGCCGGCCAGGAACAGCTTGGTGATGGACACATTGCCGGCCACACCAAAAATAATCATGCCGATGGACGGCGGAATCACCGGCGCAATGATGCCGCCCGAGGCAATCAGCCCGGAGGCCCGGCCGATGTTGTAGCCGGCAGCACGCATCATGGGAATCAGCAAAGCGGCCAGCGCTGCCGTGTCGGCCACCGCCGAGCCCGACAGGGACGCCATGATGACGGCCGCAATCACCGTGACATAACCCAGACCGCCGCGAAAGTGCCCGACCCAGGCCATCGCCAGGTTGACAATGCGGCGGCTCAAACCGCCCGCATTCATGAACTCCCCGGCCAGCAGGAAAAACGGTACCGCCAGCAGCGGAAAGTTGTCCGCTCCGTCAACGAAACGCTGCGCGAGAATCTGGCTGTCAAAAGTTACCAGGCCGCTGGTCAGCGACAAATAACCCATGAGAGTCAAGCCGCAGACCAGCAAGGCATAAGCGATCGGCATGCCGATGGCCATGGCCGCCAACAAACTCAGAATAAAGACGGTGACGGTCATGCCTTGGCCTCCTTCAACTGCTTTTCAGCGTCGGCCAAACCTTCTGTCTCGACCACCTGCAGCAACTCACTTTCTGTGATGGTGCCCGTCAGCAAGCGGTAGATCACGCGCAAATTGATGATGCCCATCACAACGCCGACCACATAGCCGATGCCGTAGACCCAGATCATTGAAATGCCGGCCACCGGAGAAATATTTGTCACCTGTAACTCGTGCATTTTGTAGGTGCCGAGAAAAAACAGGCCGTTACAAATCAGCATCAAGCATTCGCTGATGAACAGGCAAACTTTTTTTCCGCGCAGACCCAGGTGCTTGATCAGCGAATCCACCCCCAGGTGACCGCCTTCTCGCATGGCGACCATGGCGCCCACATAGGTGAGCCAGATAAAACAGTAGCGGGACATTTCGTCAGAGATGCTGATACCGGAGTTAAAGCCGTAACGCAGCACCACGTTGCCGAAAACCATCACCACCATGGCGACCACGAAGACGACGATCAGTATCTCGAGCAGTTTGAAAAAATAACGAACGATGGCTTGCAAAAGTGGCTCCAGGGTAAACGGACGAATGGATTGTGAGGCGGCGCTTCAGGCCGCTCTTAGTTGCGAGGCCGGCTTGCTCAGCTTGGGCAGGTGCCGGCGCGAAGCCAGTACTTCTTCAATGTCGTCATGCGCGCCGTCTATCAACACACGGATAGCGGTTTCGGCGGCATCAGGTTGGTGAGCGATCACGGCGTCAAGCACCGCGCGGTGCAGCTGAAGGGAGGAACGCGGGCCGCCCGGGCGGCTGGTAGAGATTTCAAAACTGGTGCGCAGCAAGGCACTCAGCACTTTGCTCATTTGCTGCAGCATGCGGTTGCCACTGGCGCGCAGCAGACCCTGGTGAAAGCGCAGGTCATGGGTGATGTAGTCCCCACCGCTGTGGACTGCTTGCGTCATGCCGGCAAAGGCCGCTTCAATGCCTGCTATGTCTTGTGCGCTGGCACGCTCGGCGGCCAAACGCATGGCAGCGGGTTCAACCACGCGGCGCAAATCCTGCAGGTCACGTAAAAATCCGGGCGTCAGTCCGGCTTTGGACTGCCAGGCGACCACATCGGGGTCAAACCAGTTCCAGTGCTCTTCAGGCAGGACACGGGTGCCCACACGCGGGCCGGTGCTGATCAGCCCTTTGGCCACCAGCGACTTGACCGCTTCGCGCACGACGGTGCGGCTCACGCCAAGCTCAGCGCAGAGCAGCGGTTCGGGGGGCAAGGCTGCGCCCACGGCATAACGTCCAGCCACCACGGCTTCGCCCAGGTGGTCAACGGTGTTGCCGTGAACATTTTTAATCATGGTTATCACCAGTTCTCACAAGTCCAATCGTATGACGATAATATTTTCTTCCCCTTAAGGACTTTCCCCAATGACCGACCCCAAAGCCCCCCCACCCCCCAAAAAACGTCCCGAAGAACTGCGCAGCCAGCAATGGTTCGGCCGGCAAGACCGTGACGGTTTTGCCTACCGCAGCTGGGTCAAGGGCAAGGGTGTGCCGCATGACCAGTTTGACGGCCGGCCGGTCATCGGCATCTGCAACACCTTCAGCGAACTGACACCCTGCAACTCGCACTTTCGCACCCTCGCCGAGCAAGTGAAGATAGGCGTTTACGAGGCTGGCGGTTTTCCGCTGGAGTTTCCGGTGATGTCGCTGGGCGAAACCCTTCTGCGCCCCACCGCCATGCTGTACCGCAACTTGGCCAGCATGGACGTTGAGGAAAGCATTCGCGGCAACCCGATTGACGGCGTGGTGCTGCTGATGGGCTGCGACAAAACCACGCCCTCGCTGCTGATGGGCGCGGCCAGCGTGGATCTGCCGACCATCGGTGTGAGTGGCGGCCCCATGCTCAGCGGCAAATGGCGCGGCCAGGAGCTCGGCTCAGGCACAGGGGTGTGGAGCATGAGTGAGCAGGTGCGCGCCGGCACCTTGAAGCTGCAAGAGTTTTTTGAAGCTGAGAGCTGCATGCACCGCAGCCACGGCCACTGCATGACCATGGGTACGGCCAGCACCATGGCCAGCATGGTCGAGGCCCTGGGCGTCGGCCTGCCCGGTAACGCAGCCTACCCGGCTGTCGATGGCCGGCGCAATGTGCTGGCCCGCATGGCCGGGCGCCGCGCGGTGGCCATGGTGCACGAAGACCAGCTCTTGTCCAAAATCCTCACCAAAGAAGCCTTTGAAAACGCCATCAAGACCCTGGCGGCCATCGGCGGCTCGACCAACGCGGTGATACACCTGATCGCCATTGCCGGACGAGTGGGACTCAAACTCACGGTGGACGACTTTGACCGCCTGGCCAGCGAGCTGCCCTGCCTGGTCAACTTGCAGCCCTCAGGCAAGTACCTGATGGAAGACTTCTGCTACGCCGGCGGCCTGCCGGTGGTGATGAAAGAAATTTCCCAGTACCTGCATCTGGACCTCGTCACCGCCAACGGCCAAACGGTAGCGGCCAACATCGCTGACGCCGAGAACTTCAATGCCGATGTGATCAATCCGCTGTCTGCGCCCTTCAAAGAAAAAGCCGGTATTGCCGTGCTACGCGGCAACCTGTCGCCTCGCGGCGCGGTCATCAAGCCCAGCGCCGCCACGCCCGCGCTCATGGTTCACACCGGTCGCGCCGTGGTGTTTGAAACCATTGAAGACTTTCACGCCCGCATTGATGACGAGACCCTGGACATCGACGAGAACTGCGTGATGGTGCTCAAGAACTGCGGCCCCAAGGGCTACCCCGGCATGGCCGAAG
>JBIKPY010000076.1:0-12923 GCA_044357185.1 Polaromonas sp. | reverse complement strand
GGCCTTAGCGATTGCCGGAACGCTGCTCACCAAGTCGGCTCTCTGGCTCACGCTCAGTCTGGTGCTGATTGCTTTGTTGGACGCTCCTTACCAGCGCTGGTCTTTCATGAAGCGCATGCGCATGACCAAGCAAGAGGTCAAGGACGAAATGAAGGACATGGAAGGCCGGCCCGAGGTCAAGCAGCAAATCCGCCGGCGCCAGCGCGAGATGGCCAACGCCCGCATGATGCAAAGCGTCAAGGACGCTGACGTTGTGATCACCAACCCGGAACACTTTGCGATTGCACTGTCGTACGACCCCAGCTCGGACGGTGCGCCTGTCCTGTTGGCCAAAGGCGCCGACCACATGGCTGCCCGTATCCGCGAAGAAGCTAGACTGCACGGCGTCGAAATTTTTTCCTCGCCTCAGCTGGCCCGTGCTTTGTACTTCACGACCGATGTCAACAAGACGATTCCTGAAGCGCTGTACCATGCAGTGGCCCCCGTCATCGCCTACGTTTTCAGTCTGGCGCAAGTGCGTCCCGGGGTCGAGCCCATGCCACGGCCGCAGCCTAAAGTGCCGGCGTCCATGCGCTTTAATGCCAAGGGCGAGCTTGAAAATCCTGTGGAGCGTCAAGCATGAGTGAGTTCAATGTCAACGTGAGCCTGGACCCCGCCGGTATGGCGCCCGTTTATTTCCGCCATGCTGACCGTCTGCGTCTTGAAGGCTGTGTGGCCGGCCTTTTGCGTGATGGCCGCAGCCTGGCCTTGTCCAGCAACCGCGAAGCGGCGCTGGACCATTACAGTCGCTTGTTGTTTGCACGTTTGCGTGAAAGCTCGCCGACCAGCCAGCTGGAGGTTTATTTCCCGGCTGACACAGCGGCCATGCTGGCCCGTTTTAACGAAGTGCTGGCCAGTCAATCGGTCGAGCAGGCCATGAAGCTCTCAGGCCAGGAGTCGGCCGTCCGCATCATGATCGTGCACGATGCCGGTTCTCTCGCCGACCATGAAGTGCAGCTGCTGGCACGTTTGGTTCAAAATTTTCCCGGCGCCAATATTCGCATCGTTTTGCTGCTGGGCACCAGCGCCCGCAGCCGCAAAATATTTGAGTCCTTTGACCGGCGCATGTTGCGTTGGGACATTGAGGCTCCCACACCCGATCAAGCCGAAGCCATGTTGGCCCAGGGGCGTGAAGACGGTTGCGAAGGCGCTGTCAGAGCATTGCTTCAAAAAATGCAGGCCCCTGAACCTGGCGAGCCGATACAAGCCGACCCTGCAGGCATAGATCCTCTGGGCTTTGATGCTGGCGTCACACGCGCTCCGGCTGGCACCGAAGTGTTCACTTTTTCCGGCGGCGCCGACGCCAAAAAGAAAGCCAAACCAGCCCAAGACAAAGTCCGTACAAAGCGTGGTCGCGCTGACTATTTGCGCTGGCTGATGGCCATCTCTTTCCTGGCAGCCCTGTCGGTCGGCACCACCGCCTGGCTGCACCCCGATGTTTTCACGCTGAACCGCTTGCAACTGGCTCAGGACTGGGCCCGCAGCAAGCTGCTGAGCGCCCCACCGGCCGCTACCGTCGTGGCCGCACCTGCTACGCCTGCCGCTACCCCGGCGCAAGAAGCTGTGCCAGCCGCCAGCACCGCGCCTGCCGATGCCGCGCCCACAGCAGCGGTAACTGCGCCAGTTCCAGCCGAACCCGCGTCTGTACCTGCAACTGCCGCGCCGGCTGCTTCATCCACGCCAGCGGCGACGCTTGCGTCCAAGCCGACAAATGCAGCTGCTACCGCCCAGCCTGCAAAACCTGCTGCTGCGCTACCCGCACAAGTCGCTGCTGCATCAGAAGCCATCGAAGCGCCTGCCGAAGCCATGGCGGCCCAAGCCTGGCTCAAACCTATGCCGGCCGGCACTTATGTGGTTCAGCATGCGGCCATGCCGACTTACGAGGCGGCCCAGCAGTGGCAAAAATCTCAAGCTGCGCTCTCGGCCGCCCGCATTGTTGCGGTGTACCGTCCCAACCAGAAAATGGCTTATTTCGTTGTCGTTTCAGGCCCGTTTGCCACGCGCGAGCTGGCTTTTAATTTCACCCGCAGCCGGGGTGTACCGGCCGACACCTGGGTGCGCACCGCGGCCTCACTGCGCGAGCAATTCACCCCTGAACAGACCAGCGCCCCCAAGCGATAGGAGACTTGAGCATGAGTGATGAAGACACCCACAACGAGATCGTTCGCCATGACGCACCTCACCAGGTGACCATGAAAGAAGGCAGCCACATGGCTGTCGGTAAAAAAGCCGAAGCGATTGAGCCTTCGGTACGTAAAGTACTGGCGGTTGAAGAAGGCCTGACGCTGGAGCACCACCTGCACGACCACCGGCTGGCTGTGCCCGAAGGGCAGGCTGCGGCCAAGGCGGCTGAGCAACCCAGTTTTGAGCGTGACATTCACCAAGGCCGCGCACTAGCCCCGGACACCCCAACCCAGTCCGCGCCTTTAGGGGGCTTGCTGCTCAAACGGGCCACCAACGATCACACTGAGTTACTGCCACCTGAGCAGCGTGACCAAGCGCCAGAATATGACATTCCAGGTGCTGTGGCACGTGGCCCATCAGAGGCCGGACCCCCGATCCCCCAGTTTGAAAACGACCACTTTGTTGCGGTTCCCCCGCCGCTGTCTGAAAAAGGCGTTTATGAACCGGACTTGCACCCGGCGCAAGCGCCAGATGAAGTGCTTGAGCCTCAAGTTTTGCCTCCCCAAGCCGATTCTGAAGAGACGCCGGATCTTTCTGACGCGATGCAAGAGATGCTCCAGATGAATTTCCCGGCCCGCGTGGTCAAGCTGAAAATCGAAAACGACAAAATTCGCACCAAGCTCGACTCACTGCAAGGCAAAGCGATTAAATAAAGCATGCCAGCCGATAAGCAATGGCCTTAAGCCCTGGAGACTGACATGGATCCCACAAAACCTGCCGGCGCAGGTGATTCGATTGACCTGGCCGCCGCCGACAAGGCTATCGATGCGCACAACATGACCGACATGAAGTTGGTGCTCATGGATTCGGCCGAGCTGGCCAGCCGTTCTGCCACCTTGGCCGCCGATGCCGGTATTGAGTTGCGCCTGGCCTCCAAAAAACTGGTAGACGCCCACGTGCAGCAACGACGGCTGCAATTTTTACTGGTTTTCCTGTGCGGCTGCTTGATGGTGGTCGCTTGCGGTGTTTTCGGCGCCATGGCTTGGCGCTTGCAAAGCCGCGTGGAGCAGCTGGACAGCATGATGCTGGCTATCGGTAAACGCGTGGTCGGCATGGATGCCTCGATGGAGTCTGTCGGCTCGGTCCAGCAAGCGCTGCAAGAGCTCATGGTCAAGCAAGAGGCTTCGGTGGCCATACAAACCAAAATCGACGCCCGTCTCGAAGAAGTCATCAAAACCTCCCAGGCCACCCCGGATTTGCTGGTCAAGCAATTGGATGGCAAAACCCAGTCCATGAGCAAGCAAGTGCAAGCCATGGACGGCCGTCTGCAAGCGCAGGCCAATGCCTTGAAAACACTGTCCGGTCAGATGAAAGGTCTGGAGGGCGCGCTCGGAGACGCAAGTGCAGTTCGCCGTGACATGGAAAAGCAGCAAAAAGAGTTGCGTGACCGGCAGGCCGCTGACGCCAGAGCCGCCAAACTGGCCGCAGACCGCAATCGCGACCGCGAGCGTATGCTGCAGTACCCGCGTGCGCCGGGCACAGATTAAGCCTGCGTTTTAAAAGGCAATCAGGCCGAAAGCGGTGACTCGCTGGCGGCGTTCGCCGGGCGCAGGTCGTACTTGTGAATTTTTTCGATCAAGGTGGTGCGCTGCAGGCTCAGCAAGCGGGCCGTCTGCGACACATTGCCGTCTGTGCGCGTGAGCGCCTGAGAGATCAGGTCGCGCTCAATGTCAGCCAGCCTGTCTTTCAAAGAAACACCGCCCACCGGCAGTGTCGGCATGCTGCCTTGCGCCAGCATGATGATGTCTTCCACCTCATTGCTGCTCTCGGGCACTGAGCGGTTCAGCTCGCTTTGGCTCAGCAGTTCGTGGCGCGCCGGGGCAGGGGGCAGTAAGCTGACCGGGGCGCTGTCGCAGCGCTCAGCCTGCAAGGCCGCCAGGCCGCGCGGCAACAAGTTAGCCGGTATGGAGCCAAGCGCCAGGTGCTGGCAGGCAAACAAAGTGCTGAAACGGTCTATCAGATTCGACAATTCCCGTACATTGCCGGGCCAGTGGTAGGTCTGTAAGGCATGAAGAAAATCTTCGGTAAAAGTCACGGGCTGTTTGCCCGGGCCTGCAAAATGAGACGCAAAAAACTTAAGCAACTCGGGCACGTCTTCAGATCGCTCACGCAGTGGCGCTGTGTTGAGCGGCAGCACGTTCAGGCGGTAATACAAGTCTTCCCGGAATCGGCCGGCCTCGATCTCTGCTTCCAGGTCTCTGTGCGTAGCCGCAACCACCCGCACATGGACTTGCACAGGCCGCAAGCCGCCGACAGGGTCAATGGTTCGCTCTTGCAAAACACGCAGCAACTTGACTTGCATGTCCAGCGACAAGTCGCCGATCTCGTCCAGGAAAATTGTTCCGCCGTGGGCCAACTCAAAGCGACCCACCCGGTCTGCCACAGCGCCTGTGAAAGCGCCTTTGCGGTGTCCGAACAACTCGCTCTCGAGCAAATCCTTGGGGATGGCCGCGCAGTTGATGGGCACAAAATTGCCGTCTTTGCGCAGCGACTCGTCGTGCAGTGCGCGTGCCACCAGCTCCTTGCCCGTACCACTTTCGCCGGTGATCAGCACCGTGGCGGTGGAGTCGGCGACGAGCGATACCATGTTACGAACCGCTTTGGCTGCCTCGCTGCATCCGATGTAAGAGTGGGTTTTTTTGCTGGCCACGGGCAAATGAGGATGATTAGGTTGTCAAACGTACGAAAAATACAACGCCATCAGGCGCGCTGTGCCTGACTAGCACCGTCGAATATTACACAATATATTTAATCATTAATGATTTAATTGATTGTTGTGACTTGGAAACATCAAGAAAATGGCTGGACACGGGTCAAAGTTGCTTGAAAGCGTCTCAAGGTTGTTGTTCTACTGTCGATATTGAGGTACATGCTTTTAGCCCCTGCTTACCTTTGAAAGACCATGCCATGAACCGTCTGAAAACCTCCGTAACTCGATCCCTGGCCTTGTGCTTCATGTTTGCCCTGGGGGGCGCGAGCCTTTCAGGCTGCCAGACCATGCGTGACTTAGTGCCCTTTAAAGGCAAAGCAGCCGTTGCCGAGCCCATCAAAGCCACTGTTGCCGAGCCCAGCAAAGCCACTGTTGCCCAGCCCAGCCCGGCTGAAGTGGCGGGCATGATCGCGCCCATGGTCGAAAAGCGTGAAACGCTGACCGCCAGTGGCTACGCTGTGATCAGCGTGCAAAACCACCGCAACCCGGCGCAGCAACGTTTGCTCGCCATACGCGCTTCCAAGCTTGACGCCTACCGCTCTTTGACTGAGCAGGTTTACGGCCAGCAACTCGATGCCAGCACCACGGTGGCTGACATGGTGGTGCAAAACGACTCCTTCCGCACCCGCGTCGAAGGTGTGATCTACGGCGCAGTGCTGGTCAGCATCACGCCGACCAGTGACGACACCTACGAGACCACTTTGTCGCTGGACAAAGCTGTCGTCAAGGACCTGCGAACCCTGTACCTGGGTCAGGTCGTCGCTAGAAACCGCTGATACTGCATCAGCATTGCCTGAGCCCACTGCTATGAAAAACCGACTTGCTTGTCTGGCTCTTGCTGTTTGTGCCCCTGCGGCGTTGGCCCAGGCCGTCACGGGTTTGAGCCCGGAAGAACGCCTGGAAGGCATACGCGCAGGCCTGGTGCAAGCTGCTCTGGAAGGCCCGACCCGGGTTGACAGCGTGGCTTGGATAGACGGGCAGGGCGTGCTGCGAGAAGGCAGCAGTTTTCGCTCAGGCATGCAAGTTCGCGGGGTGCAGGTGCTCGGTTATCTGCGCGACAGCAGCGGGCGGCCACAGGCCCATCTCAAGTTGCAAGAGGGCAAAGCCACGCCAAATGGCAGCTCCGCCGATTTGGCCGCTGCCGCCAAGCTCCGTGACTGTGAAAAGCAGGTCTCGCTGCGACACCTTGTCGGTTTGCAAATTGCCTTGGATGGCCATTGGAGCCACCAAGATGCGCCCCTGGCCCACGCTTTGAGCCAGTTCGGCCGCGACCAGGTGCTGCAAGCCGGCGCCTCGGCCAGTGCTTGGCGAGTGATTCAGCAAAGTAGCTACAAACTCTCTGCTTACGAGCAAATCCTCACGGGTGCGGGTGAGCAAAACCTGCCTTGGCGCGCTGTCGTTAGCGTTTCCCCGGTGCCCGCTGAAGTCCGCACGCCAGAGCCGCATCAAGAATTGAAGATCTGGTTGCGTGAAAACCATTTGTTGAGCCATCCCCCTAGCCCGATGGTGATGCGCGTACATTTCGCCCTCACTGCGCAGGGCAGTGGCAAGCCGTTTTTTGCCGCCAGTGCAGATATTTCCCTGCCGCCTCAATCCGGCGCATACAGCGCCAACTTGCTGCCGCTTCAGGCGCGCGAACAGCTGGCCAACTATGTACGTCAGTGGACGCAAGAGATGGGCACGCGCCTGGCTTGCGAAAGCGTAAAGCCTGAAGTGATTCAGGCCCGCGGTGCCGACCTGCGCATCAATGCCGGCACCTTGGCTGGCGTGCGCGCTGGCGACGAGTGGGTGCTGGCAGATCAGCGGCGCTTCCCACATCAGATTCTTGAATCCGGCGTGGGCGCACAAGCGGTGCTGGCCCGGGTTCAGCGTGTCTACGCCCACCATGCCCAGTTGCAAGTTCTAGCCGGCCCGGCCGATCAGGTCCGCACCCAATGGCGCGCCTGGCAACCCCAGACCATGTCCGGCCTGGACGTGTTGCGCTAACGCCGGTCTGTGCCTGCTGAAATTACTTATTGCACCAGCTGCCCCTCTGACAAGGAAGCCCCATGAACAAGTCCTCTTTCCTCACCGCTGTCTGCACTTCGCAAGGCCTCATGGCGCCCAAGTGGCTGGTTTCGACCCTGGTCTTGGTGGCGGTGCAGGCTGTGGCTCAGGTCCCGGCTCAAACTGCAACCCCAAGCCCGGGCACAAGCTCAACTCAGGCACCCCGGCCGGCGATGTTTCCGCCCAACCTTGCTCCCAAGGCTGTCGCTCCTGCTGCCCCCGTACAGCCTGCCGTGGTGGCGTCCGGCCGCACTTACAAAGTGCTGCGCGGTGAGTCGCTGGACAAAGTGATTCAAAAAACCATGGCCGAAAGCCCCTTGCGCATCGAGTTGCTGCGCAACGCTTTCATCGAACTCAATCCGCAGGCATTTCCCGGCGGTCAGGCGTCCCGCATGCGCACCACTGAGCCATTGAATGTGCCGGACTCTGTCCAACTGCTGCGTGCTGTGGCGACGCCACTGCTGGAGACAGAAGATGCATCGCGCGCGGCCGCACCGGCGTCGGCTGAACAGCAGCGACGCTGGGTCCGCTTTCCTTGATTGAAGGCGCTCAGGCCAGTCAGGCGGCTGGCCGCGCAAACCCAATTTTTCTTGAAGGAAAGTTGTTGCCTGTGGCCGCCCCGGCGGCCCGTGCGCTGGGGCTGACCGACGGTGAGGTTGTAGAGGCCTTGGTGCAAACCCGCCCGAACGGTGACATGGCCTTGCTGCTGCGCGGGCGCATGCTGGAGTTGCCACGCCCCTCGCCATGGGCTGAAGGGGAAAAACTGTCTCTGCGGGTCCAAGCCTCGCCCAGCGGCCCCTGGAGTTTGCAGCTTTTGCCGGCCACCACGGCCCTGCCGTCGCTGACAGCCCCGGCCGACCCCGGCGTTTTCTTTTCTAAAGTAGCCAACTTGTTGTTTCGCCCGCCGCTCGCGCAGGGCGTGAATGAGATGTTCCGTCCGGGCACGCTGGACGCTATTTTGCAAAGCCTGCCGCGCCCCGACTTGCAAACCCAGTGGCGCAGCATGCAGCTGTCCATGGCGCAGCTCACGCCGCAGGCACTCAGCCAATTCGTGGCCGCCGGCATGGGGGCAGAGGCCTGGCTCGCGCGGGGTCTCGCGCCGCCTGGCGATGACCCAAAACAACTGCTGCGCCGCCTGATGACGGCCCTGGCCCGGGGTGACTCCGAGGAAAGCGCCGAAAAAGTCAGCAGCCTGCAGCGTGCGGTAGACGACCTGGAGTCATTCCAGGTTCAGGCAGTGCAAGCCCATGCCCAGCGCGAGTTGCTCATGCGCATGGTTTTGCCTTTTCATGATGCTGAGCCGGTAGAGATTGTCTTCAGGCGCGCGCCGCGTGACGGTGATAAACCGCCGGCACTCACAGTCAATGTGCACTCGCGCAGCGATGCGCTTGGTGAAATCTGGCTCAAGACCGAGCTGCATGGCGCCGATCGGGTCGACCTGCACATGTGGGCTTTGCAGGCCGAAGTAGCCCGGCAGGCCAACGTCCGCTCTCCGGAGTTGCGCCAGCAACTCGCAGAGGCCGGGCTGGCCATGCAGAGTTTTCAAATTGTGCATGGGGCGCGGCCGGTGGAGCCCGGTCAGTGGCGCCCCAGCGGGCGCGGCATGGTGGTGGACGTTTCAGCATGAACCCGCTTCGCCAAGCCATTGCCCTCGAGTACGGCGCCCACGCAGTGCCCATGGTCACCGCCAAGGGCGACGGTGCCGTGGCCGACATGATTGTGGAAGAAGCCCTCAAGCAGGGCGTTTATGTCTCGCAAGACCCCCAGCTGCTGGCTTTGCTCAGCCGGCTCAATGTCGACGAAGAGATCCCCACAGAGCTTTACACCACCGTGGCCGTGATTTTGAGCTGGGTTTACTGGCTCAAGGGCATGCGCCCGGGAGACGAAAAAATGGCGGCCTACAGCCGCCCTGAGGTTGCTGCCCAAGCAGCGCCGGCCGATCCTGCGGCTTAAAAGAGGGCAGGGCTCAGGCGTCCTGGTAACCGCGCCCGCGTGAAAAACGGGCCACTTGACCTAAGCGGTCATAAACCTCGACGGTGCTGGTGGCCACGCTGGACTGCAGGCTTTGCAGCGTACCGCGTATGGCTTCGAGTTTGCGCTCTATGAGCATGGCGTTGCGCCTGTGCAGGTCGCGGCATTCGGTCATGGCGGCCAGCAGGCCCTGCCAATCAGGGTCTTTTTGCAAAACCTCTGCAGCAGGGCAAAGGCCTGCGAGTTCGGCCAGCAAATCGGCTTTGCGGCCTTGAAGTTGTTCAAAACGGTCCAGATCCTGCTTTTGCAAGGCCTCGAACTCCATTTCGAGAATTTGCGCCAACTCGCCGGCCATGGGCAAAGCGCGCACGGCGCGTGCCATTTGCTCAGCTTTGGCTTGGTCGGTCACCTGCTCAGTCGGCAATCATTTTTTCAATGGCCACAAAGCTCTCAGCGATGCGCTTGGCATCCAGGGGGTACTGGCCTTCCTGGATGGCTTTTTTGATCGAATCAACTTTGACCCGGTCAAATTCGGGCTCGTTCATGGCTTTTTGAGCCACATTGCTCAAGCTCAGCGTGTCCGGGCCGGGGCGCGCAGGGGCTTTGGGTGCGGGAGCTTCCGCCGCAGGGGCTTTGCTGTCACTGGATGCGGCCTTTTTCTCGAGCTTTTCCAAAGCGTTGCGCGCAGTCAGTTCAGACTGGGCTTGGCGGCCATATTGTGAAATTGCATCGGTCATAAAGCACTCTCTTTCTAGTAATGACAGTCACTTCAAAAGGACTGTGCATCTGTAGTATCGGCCGCTCTTTTGAGAACTTGAGGGCCTTTGTGAAAAAAACCTCAAAATCCCCGGACAGCGCCCGGTCCCGTGACTGTACCCGTTAGTAATCGACCCGACTCCGTATTTTTCAAGCGGATTTGTTCACCCATTCGCCCATCTTGCATCGCTTCGACGCGGACGGTGATCTCAAAGCCCTTGCCTTGGCCTACCGTCATGAGTGCGGATTGCCCTTGTTTGACCAACACAGCACGCCGAATGTCATTACTTCGTACTACTTGGCCGGCCGGCAAGTCGCGGGTGGCTTCTGCATTGACAACATCATTTAATGATGACACCGCCTGCGGATCCAGTCCTAGCGTTGGACGGCTGACTTCCTCGAGCATGGCCGGTTGCAATTGGGTGCCGCGCTGAATCAGGTGGCGGGTGATCACAGTGGTCCGGTTGACGGGCGCAACGGCCGGGGCCGACACAGCCGCCGGCGCAGCCGCAGCAGGAGCCGACTTTTGTACCTGCAGGAAAATCTGCCAGGCGGGCTGGGCGCAGCGCACCCGGACCGATTCACGCGAGGCAAAGGGCAGGTCGATCAACAGGGGTTGCGGGCACTCCTGCACATTGACCCGGGGGTCGATGGGCGCAATCTCAACTTTGGCAGGCTCTGTGTTCTGGTTTTGGCCCACCCATTGGCGCACCTGCATGAGCATTTTGTCTTTGGGTGCTGTGGCTGAAACTGCCGTTGCACTGGGCGCTACGGGCGGTGCTGGCGGCACTTTGCCGGCCTGGGCCAAAGCCTGACCGCAGATCATGCAGGCGGCCAGCCAGGCCAGCGCCCCGGTCAAAGGCTGCCGGAAATTGACACTAAAAGGTCGGCACAGCATTTGCATTCAATCAGTTAAATCGTTCAAAACGCCGATTAAGGTGTTGGTTTATTGACACCACAGACGGTGTTTTAGACATCTTTGCAAGAAAGAGACCAAGTGGAAAAGATCGATTTCAAGCCCACAGCCCTCAAGGCTGTGACAACTCATTTTGACGCATGGGGAAAGCCCATGCGAGGAGACAGCCATGGGGCCTGATGACAAGGTATCTGCATCCGCCGCTCAAGCATCCTTACAACGGGTCGCCGGCAACACTGCACGCCCTGTTCAAGGCGGCAAAGCGGCCGACGGCGCTGCGGGCCGCTTCGGCGCGGCACTCAACCAGGTTCGCTTGAGCGAGCCCTTGACCCTGGCTTTGAACCAAAACAAGCAGTCTGCGCCCACAGATTTCGCCGCTGCAGGGCCTAGCGCAGACCGGGGCCCGGCTGTCATCCATAAAGTTGTCTCCGGCGACACGCTCAGCGACATCGTCAAAGAGCATGCCCAGACTATGGGGGTGCAGCTCAGCGGCTCACAAACCATGCGACTGGTGCAGCAAGTCGCAAGTGCCAACAAGATCAGCAACGTCAACCGCATTTTTCCCGGCCAGCAGATCAACTTGAGCCAGCTCTCGCAGGACCTGGAAGCCAGCCTATCAGGGCAGATCACGACGGTTTCCTTTCGCCCTCCGCCGCCGGCAGCCACCGCTTTGCAAAGCTTTCAGGCCGCCGGTGTGGCCGCTGCGCCGCAAGCCGCCAAAAGCGCGCCTGCGCCGGTGCGCCATGAAGTGCTCGACAAAACACTCAACCGCGCCGTCAGCAAAGGCTTTATTCCCGCCAATGAAAAAGGCGATGTACGCGACAAAATTCTGGAGCTGGCCAAAACCCATCGCTTCAACCCTGACGACTTTGCCCGCATGACCCTGATGGAGAGTGACGGCATGAACCCGCGCGCCTCCAACCAGCGCTGCCACGGCATCATTCAGTTTTGTGACGGCGCCGACCGTGGCGCTGCCAGTGCCGGTTATGCGGCCAACCCCAAAGCCATACTGGATTTGAGCGTTTACCAGCAACTTCATCTGGTCGACAAGTACTTTGACGATGTGGGCCTCAAAGGCAAAGGTCCCGCCGGGCTGGACGACCTTTACCTGTCGGTGTTGATGCCATCGGCCCGCAGCGAAACCCGCAGTGACGCGCCGCTGGCTGTCAGCGGCACCCAGGCCAAGTCTCTATATGAAGGCCGTGACAGCAATTTGCCCATGACGCGTCAGTCCATCTTGCAGGGCTTGCTCAAAAACGCCGCAGACCGCCTGGGCCTGAACAGCCCGGCCAACAGCCGCCTGCAGACGATGCGCACTGCGGCTTATGACGAAAACACCCCTCAGTCCCCGGACTCAAGCTCGCAACTGCGCTAATTCTTTCAGCGGCAAGGCAGCGGCAAGACATTGCCGCTGCCTTGCCGCTTTTCGCCGCCCTCAATTCCGGCAATGGATCACCGCCATCCCGAGGTTGACGCAACGGGGAGGGGCAGGTTCGGCGCTGTCGCCAAGTCAGTTAAATCAACATAAACGACTTAAAAGCGGCAATCAACACGCTGGCATGCGTTTTGCAACAACAAGCCTGAAGCCCCTTAAAAACGGCTGGATGTGTCAATAAATCGGCACGCAATGAATCAACAACCCTTGTCGGGTTGAAAAGGTGGAAAGGTCAGGCCATGAAAATTTTGGACAACGCATTGGGCGTACACGCTAAAGCACTGAGCGCTCGCAGTGAACGCATGGAAGTGCTTGCGCGCAACATCGCCAATGCCGACACACCTCATTTCAAAGCCCGCGACTTTGACTTCAAGCAAGTGATGCGTGAAGTTCAGGACGATGCCATGACCACCACCCAGGCCGGCCACCTGTCGCAAGGCGAGAGCGGCCCTTTAGGGCTGAAATACCGCACCCCGTTCAACACCTCATTTGACGGCAACACGGTCGAGTTGACTGTTGAGCAAGCGAAATACGGTCAATCCGCCGGTGACTACCAGGCAACCCTTAATTTTCTTGAGCAACGCGTCAGTGGCATCCGCAAAGCCCTGCGCGGGGAGTAATCAACATGGCATTCGACAAAATCTTTGGTATTGCTGGCTCGGCGCTCAATGCGCAGTCCGTGCGCATGAACTTGACCGCCTCCAACCTGGCCAATGCCGGCACCGTCAGCGGCACCGAGCAAGACGCTTTTCGCGGCAAGCGCCCGATTTTCAAAGCCATCCTGGAGGAACAGACTTCCGGCCAGGTCGTGGACTACCAGGGCGGCGTGTCGGTTGCCCAGATCAAAGACGACCCGACGCCCGTAC
>JBIKPY010000115.1:0-4191 GCA_044357185.1 Polaromonas sp. | reverse complement strand
GGCAGTCCACGTGCGCGTAGTGGCGGTTGGCTGTCTCGTATTCCACGTGAGCGGTGTTGATCGTGATGCCGCGTGCTTTTTCTTCAGGCGCCGCGTCAATTTGGTCGTAGCCCTTGGCGGTACCGCCAAACTTGGCCGCCAGAACGGTCGTGATGGCCGCTGTCAATGTGGTCTTGCCGTGGTCGACGTGGCCGATCGTGCCAACGTTGACGTGGGGCTTGGTTCGTGTGAATTTTTCTTTTGCCATTTTCAACTCCGAGAAGTTACAAAAAACCTGTTAAACCGGCTGGCAACAACGACATTGACGCTGCGCCAGCTCCAAATATGGTGCCCATTGCGGGAATCGGACCCGCGACCTCTCCCTTACCAAGGGAGTGCTCTACCACTGAGCCAAATGGGCCACTGCGAAAACACTTAAAACCCCAACAACACACCGGCAAAAAAACAGCAAAACTCCAGAAGCCAAGGCCTCACAAAAGCCAAGGCTGGAGCGGGAGACGGGAATCGAACCCGCGTCATTAGCTTGGAAGGCTAGGGTTCTACCATTGAACTACTCCCGCAGCTCTGCTCTATTTCTCACCGACTTGTCACTAACCCGAACCAATTCATAGACCAGCTGCGAGCCGCTCACCCCTTTCATCAAAGGCAAAACCGAGGCCTAAACCCACGGCGCGTCCTGAGATGTGGTGGATGGGGCTGGATTCGAACCAGCGTACGCGTTAGCGAACAGATTTACAGTCTGCCTCCTTTAACCACTCGGACACCCATCCAGCAAGTGAACCTCGGATTATGCCACGGTTTTCGGCGGGTGCATTACCATAAAACAGCCCCGCGACCATGCCGTTCCAGCCAGGCGCTGGCGGCGGAAAAGTGGCCGCAACCCACAAAAGGACGGGGCGGGCGGCGGGCTGAAAGCGGTGAAGGATGGTTGGCTGTCAGAACCAGATGCCGGCCGGAGCTGACCAGCGCCTGTTTGGCCTGGGCATGAGCGCCCCAAAGCATGAACACCGTTGGCGCGTCAGAATCAGCAACCGCCTTTATTATTCCGTCAGTGAGCGCTTCCCAACCTTGTTTGGCGTGGCTGCCGGGTGCACCAGATTCGACCGTCAGGCAGGTGTTGAGCAGGAGCACGCCCTGCCGGGCCCAGGACCCCAGCTCGCCACCGCGCGGGGCCCGGGCCTGAACGCCCGGTACCCGCGCAGGGGGCAAGTCCCGTTCAATTTCACAGAAGATGTTGCGCAGGCTGGGCGGAACCCGCTGGCCGGCTTGCACCGAAAAAGCCAGCCCGTGGGCCTGATCAGGCCCGTGGTAGGGGTCCTGGCCCACAATGACAACGCGAACCCCCGCCAAAGGCGTGAGTTCCAGGGCCCGCAAGGGCTGCTCGGGGTAAATGACGGCGCCGGCGGCCAGTCGCTGCGCCACAAAGGCGCAGAGCGCCAGCCCGGGCGGGCTGATCCAGAAGGCCTGAAGCAAGGGCATCCAGCTGCGGTCCGCCGGCCAATGGGCGGGTCGCCAGGCCGTCAGGCGATTGGGCGCCGACAGCGCTGCGGCGGGCGCTGTAAAACCAAAGTCTGTCTGCGCACCAGCCTCAGCGAGCTTGGAGTTTTTTGGCACGGTAAGTTTTGCAAGCGCTGATCAAGCAAAGAGCGCCGCCAGCGCCTGACCCGGCTCGTCGGCGCGCATAAACACCTCACCCACCAAAAAGGCTTGCACGCCTGCAGATCGCATGCGCTGCACATCGGCCACCGTGCTGATGCCCGACTCCGTCACCAGCAAATGCCCCGCAGGAACGTCTGTGAGCAGCCCCAGGGTGGTGTCCAGGGAGACTTCGAAAGTTTTGAGATTGCGGTTGTTAATGCCCAGCAAAGGTGTTTTCAATTGAAGTGCGCGCTGCAGTTCAGCCCCATCATGCACCTCGACCAGCACCGCCATGTCCAGTGACATCGCCAACGCCTCCAAGCTCTGCATTTGAGCATCGTCCAGGCAGGCGGCAATCAGCAAAATACAGTCTGCGCCCATGGCACGCGCTTCATAGACCTGGTAGGGGTCGACCATGAAATCCTTGCGCAAGACCGGCAGGTCACAAGACGCGCGGGCCTGCTTGAGATAGTCGATACTGCCCTGAAAAAACTGCTGGTCGGTCAGCACCGACAGGCAGGCAGCCCCGTGTTCAGCGTAGCTCTGCGCAATGTCGGCCGGAATGAAATCGGCGCGCAACACGCCCTTGGACGGGCTGGCTTTTTTGACTTCAGCAATCACCGCCGGCAGGCCTGCAGCGATCTTGGCGCGCATGGCGCCCACGAAGTCGCGTGTCAGCACCCGCGATTCGGCATCTGCCCGCATGGCGGCCAGGGGCTTGCGCGCCAAGGCAGCAGCGACCTCCTGGCGTTTGACTGCAACGATTTTGTCAAGAATGTCGCTCATGGTCGTGGGTGTGTTGGGTTGGGTTGGGTTGGTCAAAGAATTGTTAGAAGGGCCGGGATCGCCAGCGCTTCAGCCCTGCTGCGTGGCCAGCACCAGCTCGTCGAGCTTGCGGCGTGCAGCGCCTGAGCTGATGGCAGCGCGCGCCAGCGCAAGGCCACCCTGAAGGCTGTCAGTGAGATTGGCCGCATAAAGCGCAGCGCCGGCATTGAGTGCGACGATGTCACTGGGGGCGCCGGGCTCGCCGTTGAGCACGCCCATCAGCATCTGCTTGGATTGCTCGGGCGTTTCCACCCGCAAGGTGCGGTTGCTGGCCATGGGCAGTCCGAAGTCCTCGGGGTGGATTTCATATTCGATGATCTCGCCGTTTTTCAGCTCGCCAATCACTGTGGCGGCACCCAGGCTGATTTCGTCCATGCCGTCTTTGCCGTAAACCACCAGCGCATGCTCAGCGCCCAGCCTTTGCAGGGCGCGCACCTGAATGCCGACCAGGTCGGAGTGAAACACGCCCATCAAAATGTGGGGCGCGCCGGCCGGGTTGGTCAGCGGGCCCAGGATATTGAAGATGGTGCGCACGCCGAGTTCCTTGCGGATGGGGGCGACGTTTTTCATGGCCGGGTGGTGGTTGGGCGCGAACATGAAGCCGACGCCGACCTCTTTAATACAGAGGGCAATGGCGTCGGGCTGTAAATTGATGTTCAGGCCCAGGGCTTCCAGCACATCGGCGCTGCCCGACTTGCTGCTGACGCTGCGCCCGCCATGCTTGCTGACTTTGGCGCCGGCGGCGGCTGCGACGAACATCGAGCAAGTCGAGATATTGAAGGTATGCGAGCCGTCACCTCCGGTGCCGACGATGTCCACCAAGTGCGTCTTGTCGGCCACATGAACCTTGGTCGAGAACTCGCGCATGACCTGCGCGGCTGCGGTGATTTCGCCGATGGTTTCTTTTTTAACGCGCAAGCCGGTGATCAGCGCGGCCATCATGACGGGCGACATCTCGCCACCCATGATCATTCGCATGATGTGAAGCATCTCATCATGAAAAATCTCACGGTGCTCGATGGTGCGCTGCAGCGCTTCCTGGGGGGTGATCTTGGACAAAGAGGACATGAGACGCTTTCAGGTACGACGCAGATCTGAAGGGAGAAAAAATAGAATCAACACGGATTGTCTGACATGACCAGACGCCAGCCAAATCCAACAAACATCAGGCCGGCAAGCTGGCGGTTAGGCCGCCAGGGCTGAAAAAAGCCCGGATGGCGTCGATCGCGCGGTCAATGCCCGCCGCATCCACATCCAGGTGGGTGACAAAACGCAGGCCTATCAGGCCGGTGGCCAGCACGCCGCGCGCTTTGAGAAAGGCCAACAAGTCAGGGGCCCGGCCATCGGCCACATCGACAAAAACAATATTGGTTTGGGCAGAGCGCACTTGCAAGCCCGCAATACCCTGCAGGCCCTGCGCCAGGCGCTGCGCCAGAGCGTGGTCATCTGCCAGGCGCTCCAGGTGGTGCCCGAGCGCGTGACTCGCCGCCGCCGCCAGCAAGCCCGTCTGGCGCATGCCGCCGCCAGTCATCTTGCGCACGCGGTGGGCGCGGGCAATGAATTCTTTGCTGCCGCACAGCGCCGAACCCACCGGCGCGCCCAGGCCCTTGCTAAAGCACACCGACACGCTGTCAAAGTGGCTGGCAATGCGCCGTGCCGCAGCCGCCACGGACTCACTAGGTTGGACGCTGGCGGCTGCCGCATTGAACAGCCGCGCGCCGTCCAGGT
>JBIKPY010000075.1:0-13108 GCA_044357185.1 Polaromonas sp. | reverse complement strand
GGTGCATTTCACTTTGTTGGAGTTCAAAATTAGCAGCCAATGTCCATGTATTGACGATCACTACTTCGTCAAGCCCCACGTTAATGGTGACCATATACGTCCAGGCAGACTGCTTGCCCCGATTTATGTTTTCTGTCACGGTGTAGCGCCAAGCAGGGAGTTTCCCAACCTTGATCGACTCGACGGGACTTAATCTGGTATCCGTTAGACCCGCAGCAAGGCTGGCTTGCCGTGTTTTGGTGAAAACAGAAATAACACCTAACTCCGATCGCTTAATAGTTCCTAGAGTTAAAGCGGTATTTGTAGTTCCTGCTAAGAAGGGTCTTCGCTGCCATTCATCGGACGACTCCAATCTTGCATTGGACGTAGTGAAAATCTTCCTCAGCCGTTATGGCATCAGCAATCGCATTTGTCAGAGAGCCGGGCATAATAAAAACACGCATTTGCAAGGTAAAAAAACTAAGCTGGATACCACGGCAAATTCAAGCACTTCGTACTTGAATTTGCCATATTTTTATGCCATTAAATATCTTTAATTTTTCAAATAGTGAAGTCAAGGTTAAGGCGGTAAAACTCTGAAAAGCTTGATCGAACTCGATAGAGAAGCCTTCTGCTTGGCTGCGTAAGCTGCATTGGGTTGGGGTAAGCTCGTCTAAAGCGTGATTCGTGCAAAACGCCGAGGGGATGCCAATCAACTTAAATCTATGCACATGACCAGCAACAAAAATAATTTGCCAGCCCCGGGTATTGCCCGTCTTCTCAAAAGTCTGGCTACGCCAGCGCTCGCGCTGCCGCGCCCAGCCAAGCGCGCCATCGTGCTGGTGTCAGACGCCAGCTTGTGCTTGCTCAGCGTATGGCTTGCTTTTTACCTTCGTTTGGGTGAGTTTGTTTCCTTGTCAGACGCCATTTTGTTGCCGCTAGGAATGGCGGCCTTGGCGTCTGTTGTGATTGCCATTCCTGTCTTTGTCAAAGCGGGGCTGTACCGCGCTATTTTTCGCTACAGCGGACTGCCTGCCATGGCGGCCATGGGCCGGGCCATGCTGCTTTATGGCGTTGTGTTTGCAGCAGTGTTTACCTTTTATGGCGTGCCGGGTGTGCCGCGCACGGTGGGCTTGATACAGCCTTTGTTGTTGTTGGTGTTGGTGGGTGCATCGCGTGCGGCCGCGCGTGTGTGGCTGGGGGGCTTGTACCAAAGCCAGATTCAAAAATCTGCCTTGCCGCAGGTGCTCATTTACGGCGCCGGCAGAGCGGGCCGCCAGCTCGCCGCAGCCATGGTCAACAGCCATGAGATGCGCGTGGTGGGTTTCTTGGACGACGACGACCGTTTGCATGGCCAGGTGCTCAATGGCCTGAGCATCTACAACCCTGCAGACCTGGTTGAAGTGTTGGCAGATCTGCCCGTCACCGATGTCTTGCTGGCACTGCCCTCTGTTTCGCGCCAAGAGCGCAACACCATCTTGGCCATGCTGTCAGCCCACAAGCTGGCGGTGCGCACTTTGCCAAGCCTGAATGACATTGCCTCGGGTAAAGTGAGCTTGAGTGATGTGCGTGAGTTGGACTTAGACGACCTGTTGGGCCGCGAGAGTGTCAAGCCCAATGGCTTGCTGATTAACCGCAACAGCTTTAACAAAACGGTGCTGGTCACCGGGGCAGGCGGCAGCATAGGCAGTGAGTTATGCCGCCAGATTTTGAAAAACAGTCCTAAACAGTTGTTGCTGGTAGAAATGAGCGAGGCTGCGTTGTACCAGGTACACCTGGAGCTGCTAGCACTGGCGGAGAAAAGCTCTGCAGAACAATTACCTACAGAAATTGTGCCCTTGCTGGCGTCTGTATGTGATGAAGTTCGCATGCACGAAATCATGGACACCTGGCAGCCGCACACGCTGTACCATGCTGCGGCTTACAAGCATGTGCCCTTGGTAGAGCACAACCCGGCTGAGGGCTTGCGCAACAACGTGTGGGGCACGCTGGTATGTGCCCAGGCGGCTGCGCGCAATGGGGTGCAAAACTTTGTGCTGATCAGCACCGACAAGGCCGTACGTCCTACCAACATCATGGGCGCCACAAAGCGCCTGGCAGAAATGGTTTTGCAGGCGCTGGCTGAGCTGAGCCCCGCTGTCAATGCAGAAGGCGCTCGATCACCCGGCGCGCGTACGTGCTTTTCGATGGTGCGCTTTGGCAACGTGCTGGGCTCCAGCGGTTCGGTGGTGCCGCTGTTTCGCGAGCAAATCAAAAACGGCGGGCCCATCACGCTCACGCACCCTGACATCACTCGCTTTTTCATGAGTATCCCAGAAGCGGCGCAGCTGGTGATCCAGGCTGGCGCCATGGGTACCGGCGGCGATGTGTTTGTGCTCGACATGGGCCAGCCGGTGCGCATCCATGACCTGGCCATTCGCATGGTGGAGATGTCGGGTTTGCGGCTCAAAACCGCAGACCAGCCGGAGGGTGACATAGAGATCACCATCACCGGCCTGCGCCCCGGTGAAAAGCTCTATGAAGAGCTGCTGATAGGCCACAACCCCAAGCCCACGCAACATGCCCGCATCATGAAAGCCAATGAAGAGTATCTGGCCTGGCCGCAGCTGCAAGAAAGACTCGAATCCCTGCGCATGGCCATGAGCGTGAACGACGTGCCGCTCATCCGTCATTTCCTAAGCCAATTGGTCCAAGGCTACGAATCCACCGGCGAGGTGGTGGATTGGGTGCACCAGGCCCAGGAGCGAGATAAGGTTAGTGGCAACTGAATCTAGCCTATTGGCGGCCTGAGCTGCGTTGCAGAGGGTTTGATCGTATTTTCTAATTTGATTTTCAAGTAACTATGACCATTCTTATCACCGGCGGCGCCGGCTTCATCGGCGCTAACTTTGTGCTGGACTGGCTGGCCCAGTCTGACGAGGCCGTCATCAACCTCGACAAACTGACTTACGCCGGCAACTTGGAGACATTGGCCAGCTTGGCGGGCGATGCGCGCCACACCTTGGTGCAGGGCGACATTGCTGATAGTGCGCTGGTGGCCAGCCTGCTGGCTGCGCACCGGCCGCGCGCGGTGGTCAACTTTGCAGCCGAGTCGCATGTAGACCGCTCTATTCACGGGCCTGAAGACTTTATCCAGACCAACGTGGTGGGTACTTTCCGCTTGCTCGAAGCCGTGCGCGCTTATTGGTCAGAGCTGCCTGCGGATGCCAAGGCAGACTTCCGGTTCTTGCATGTGTCTACTGACGAGGTGTACGGCTCTTTGGCCAAAGACGCGCCAGCGTTCACTGAAGACCACCGCTACGAACCCAACAGCCCCTACAGCGCCAGCAAGGCCGCCAGCGACCACCTGGTGCGCGCCTGGCACCACACCTATGGCCTGCCGGTGCTCACCACCAATTGCTCTAACAACTACGGCCCGTACCATTTTCCGGAAAAGCTGATTCCGCTGATGATCGTCAACGCGCTGGCGGGCAAAGCCCTGCCGGTGTACGGCGACGGCCTGCAGGTGCGTGACTGGCTGTACGTTAAAGACCATTGCAGCGCCATCCGCCGCGTGCTGGAGGCCGGCCGTCCGGGCGAGGTTTACAACGTCGGCGGCTGGAACGAAAAGCCCAACATCGAGATCGTCAAAACCGTGTGTGCCTTGCTCGATGAGATGCGCCCCAAGGCCGATGGTCAGCCCTACAGCACGCAAATCACCTACGTCAAAGACCGCCCAGGCCACGACCGCCGCTACGCCATAGACGCCAGCAAGATCCAGCGCGAGTTAGGCTGGAAGCCCGCCGAAACCTTCGAGACCGGCATCCGCAAAACCATCGCCTGGTACCTGGCCAACCCCGACTGGGTCGCCCATGTGCAAAGTGGTGCTTACCGGCAGTGGGTGGACAAGCAGTATGCGGGAACTGTCCAAGGATGAAGATCCTGCTACTCGGCAAAAACGGCCAGGTCGGCCAGGCGCTGGAGCGTGCGCTGGCGCCTTTGGCGGGGCCGGGTGAGCTGGTCGCGCTGGACAGAAAAAATGGTGGTGATCTTGCGCAGCTGGACTCGCTGGCTGCGACGGTTAGACAACTGCGTCCGCAAGTCATCGTCAACGCCGCCGCTTACACGGCGGTAGACACAGCCGAGAGCGAGCCCGACCAAGCCCGTCTCATCAACGCGCTGGCGCCCGAAATGCTGGCCAAAGAGGCGCAGGCGCTGGGCGCCTGGCTGGTGCACTACAGCACCGACTATGTGTTTGACGGCAGCGGCACGCGGCCGTGGGTAGAAACCGATGCCACCGCCCCGCTCAATGTCTACGGACAGACAAAGCTGGAAGGCGAGCGGCTGATTCAGGCGCATTGCATGCGGCATCTGATTTTCAGAACCAGCTGGGTGTATGCCCCGCACGGCAGCAACTTTGCCAAGACCATGCTCAAGCTGGCGCAAGAGCGCGAGCGCTTGACGGTGATTGACGACCAGTGGGGCACGCCCACCGGCGCGGAGCTGCTGGCTACAGTCACGGCCACCACCATTGAAAAAACGAGCCTCGCAGGCGACGACGCGCTAGCCGGGCTTTACCATTTGGCGGCTAGCGGTGAAACCAACTGGCACGCTTACGCCAGCCACGTCATCCTCCAAGCCAAAGCATTGCGACCCGATTTGTCTTGGGCAGTGAAAGAGATAGCCAGCGTGCCGTCCAGCGTCTTCGTCACCGCCGCCCGCCGCCCGCATAATTCACGCCTTGACACCCGCAAGCTGCAGGCCGCCTTCAACATCAAATTGCCCGACTGGCAGCAGGGCGTGGATGGCATGCTGGCCCAGGTTCTGACTTCAACACCAGGCAAATAAAACTCATGACTCCACGCAAAGGCATCATCCTCGCCGGCGGCTCCGGCACGCGGCTGCACCCGGCCACACTGGCCATGAGCAAGCAGCTTTTGCCGGTGTATGACAAGCCCATGATTTACTACCCGCTGAGCACGCTCATGCTGGGCGGCATGCGTGACATTCTCATCATCAGCACGCCGCAAGACCTGCCGCGCTTTGAACAGCTGCTGGGTGACGGCAGCCAGTGGGGTATCCATCTGCAGTACGCCGTACAGCCGAGCCCCGACGGTCTGGCTCAGGCGTTTTTGATTGGAGAAAATTTTTTGAATGGTGCCCCTAGCGCCCTGGTGCTGGGCGACAACATTTTTCACGGCCATGACCTCACCTCGCTGCTCTCCGGTGCCAACGCGCAAACCAGTGGCGCCACAGTCTTTGCCTACCATGTGCAAGACCCCGAGCGCTATGGCGTGGTCGCCTTCAACGCCGCAGGCCAGGCTCGCAGCATTGAAGAAAAGCCGATCAAGCCGCAAAGCAACTACGCTGTCACCGGCTTGTATTTTTATGACCCGCAGGTAGTGGATATTGCCAAAGCGGTCAAGCCCAGCGCGCGCGGCGAGCTCGAAATCACTGCCGTTAACCAAGCCTACCTGGATCTGGGCCAACTGAGTGTGCAGATCATGACGCGGGGCTTTGCCTGGCTGGACACCGGCACGCACGACAGCCTACTCGAAGCCAGCCAGTTCATCGCCACCCTGGAACACCGTCAGGGCCTGAAGATCGCCTGCTTGGAAGAAATCGCCTGGCGTAACGGTTATATCGATGCCGCCCAGTTTGAAAAGCTCGCCCAGCCGCTGGCCAAAAATGGCTACGGGCAGTACATGCTGCGCTTACTCAAAGAGCCGCACACCTCATGAAAGCCACCCCCACCGCCATTCCCGACGTGCTGGTCATCGAACCCAAGGTGTTTGGTGATGCGCGTGGTTTTTTCTTTGAGAGCTTCAACCAGAAAGCCTTCAACGCTGCCATAGGGCAGGCGGTCACATTTGTGCAAGACAACCACAGCCGCAGCAGCCGTGGCGTGTTGCGGGGCTTGCATTACCAGGTGCAGCAGCCGCAGGGCAAGCTGGTGCGGGTGGTACGCGGCGCAGTTTTTGATGTGGTGGTCGACATACGCCAAGGCTCTAGCACTTATGGCGAGTGGGTCGGCGTAGAACTGAGTGAAGACAAGCACCAGCAGCTCTGGGTGCCGGCGGGCTTGGCGCATGGTTTTCTGGTGCTCAGCGACAGCGCCGACTTTTTATACAAAACCACAGACTACTATGCGCCTGAGTTTGAGCGTTGCATAGCCTGGGACGACCCGACGCTGGCCATTGACTGGCCGCTCAAGGGTATGCAGCCCGAGTTATCCGCCAAAGACCGTGCGGGTGTCAGCCTAGCTTCGCTCGCGGGCTAAGCCCGCAGTAGCGCACACCAGCAAGGTGACTGCCAGCGACAATATAGTGGGGTAGTAGTTGTGAGCAAAATTCATATTGGTCAACTCAGCGCTCATGTGCAAAAACAGCACTGAAGCCAAACCCGCCGCCAGCGACTTATGGTGTATGTCGCCAGTGGACCTGAGCTTGCGCACCATCAAAACTAGACCAACGCTGTAGCTGAGCAAACTTGCCAGACCCCACAAGCCGTGGTCCAGCAGGGTATGTAGATACTCGTTATGCAGATGCCCCAGGCTTTTGACAACCGGCGAACTGGCTTCGTCCCCCCATTGTTGCAGGTGCATCAAGCGCCCTTCACGCCCATAACCAATCAAGGGTGATTGCGCAAAGGCGCCCAGGCTGCGCTGCCACATGTAAAGGCGCGCACCCACAGAAGTATTGGCCCCCAATGAAGCAGATATTTCCGATACCTGCCATTCGGGCAACGCGATTTGCATGCGCTCCAGCGGTTTTTGGACAAAGGGGCTGGGTATTAAAACTGCTACCAGCAGCAAGGCAGCTGTTAGTTTCAAGCCTGCTTTCAAACGGGCATGCGGCAAAGTGGGCGAGCTTCTCACTTTAAACAGATAAAGCGCCAAGACCGGCCAGACCAAAGCCAGTCCAAATGCACCCCGCACATCGCTGGCCAGCACCGCAAGGAGCCCGGCAAAACTGGCGGCCAGCCAGATATAGCGCAAACGGTAATCTGATGTCACTCTGGCTAAAGTCAATAACGTGCAAGTGCTCAAAGTCAGCGCAGCCGCCCAGGGTATGCGATTGGTTGGCGCGGCGTTAGAGCCTTTGGTGAGCACCAGCCATAAAGCCAGCAAACAGGCGACAGCCAGGCCAGTGCCAACCCAGGCCATGTAATTTGCGTTCAGGTAATTGCGGCGCAGGCGCTGCAGTGGCAACTGGCAAAGCCCGTAAAGCCCCAGCGCACCCAAAAACAAACGCAATTCCGCATGCCGCTCCTCCCAGGGGTCGCCCCAGTACAACACGGGGACAGTTTTCAGCAGCAGCGCTGCCAGCGTGGTGAGCAGCCAGATTCTGGCAAGGCTGCGGTAAGGGCTTTCCTGCAAAGTAGTGTCACCGGGCTCCATCGCCGTACTGGGCGCATCAGATGCCCGCCGGCTTTGCCACCAGGCCCACAGTCCGGCCAACATGAAAAGCAGCCATGCAAAACCGGGGGCTTTGGTGTTGAGTGTGCTGGCCGCCAACAAAATTGTCAGGGGCAGCCAGAAAAAAAAGGTAGAAGCAGTCAAAAAACCGGACATGTTCAATTCAAAATAATTGATTTGATTGTCGCATGCGTGACCGCATACACCTTTAATTTTTAATTGAAAATACTGTATAGTATGTTTTGCAAATTAATTATTTCTGGAGATAAGTCAATGAACAATCTAATCGATATTCAAACCCAAATTGAAAAACTGCAAAAACAAGCCAGCGACATCAAGTCCCGCGAGTTTGATAAAACTGTGCAGGACATACTCGCCAAAATGCATGCATTTGGTATCACTGTCAAAGACTTGCAGCCCGGCAAACGCCGCGCGACCAAAGGTAAAGCCGGCGCTAAAACTGTTAAAGCAGGAGGCGCCAAGCGTAAAACAGCCGCACGCAAAACCGGTCAGGTGGTAGCCGCCAAATACCGCGGCCCGAACGGCGAAACCTGGAGCGGCCGCGGCCTGGCCCCACGCTGGCTGGCCACTTTAATTGCTTCAGGTAAAAGCAAAGAAGATTTCGCGATCAAAGCCGCGTAATACCGGCGAGGAAATCGGGGATGGAGCCCCGCGGCTGCGGCACAATTGCGTCAGCACGCAACAAACCACTGCCCGCCCATGACCGAACCCGATCTCTCCCACGTTGGCCCGCGTGACAAGGCCGAAATCCTTGCGCAGGCGCTGCCTTACATTCGCAAGTTTCATGGCAAAACGCTGGTCATCAAGTACGGTGGCAACGCCATGACCGACCCGGCCTTGCAGGCCGACTTTGCCGAAGATGTGGTCTTGCTCAAACTGGTCGGCATGAACCCGGTGGTGGTACACGGCGGCGGGCCGCAGATTGAAACGGCACTCAACCGCCTGGGTAAAAAGGGCGAGTTCATTCAGGGCATGCGCGTTACCGACGAAGAAACCATGGAAGTGGTCGAGTGGGTGCTGGCCGGCCAGGTGCAGCAGGATATCGTGGGCCTGATCAACCAGGCCGGCGGCAAGGCGGTGGGCCTGACGGGCCGCGACGGCGGCATGATTCGCGCGCAAAAACTCAGGATGAACGACCGCGATGATCCGAGCAAAGAGCACGACATCGGCTTGGTGGGCGACATCGTGTCGATAGACCCCAGCGTGGTCAAAGCCCTGCAGGATGACCAGTTCATTCCCGTCATCAGCCCGATCGGCTTTGGCGAGAACAACGAGAGCTACAACATCAACGCCGACGTGGTGGCCGGCAAACTGGCCACCGAGCTCAAGGCTGAAAAGCTGGTGCTGCTGACCAACACACCCGGTGTGCTCGACAAGGCGGGCAAGCTGCTGACCAACCTGTCAGCGCGCGAGATTGACGAGTTGTTTGCCGATGGCACCATCTCCGGCGGCATGCTGCCCAAAATTGAAGGCGCGCTGGACGCGGCCAAAAGCGGCGTGAACGCGGTGCACATCATTGACGGCCGCGTGCCGCACGCCATGCTGCTCGAGATCCTGACCGACCAGGCTTATGGCACCATGATCCGCTCGCATTGAGTGAGTCATCAGATATTCTTTTCGTCTTCAGCGCAAGGAGCTCCATGACTGAACCGGCATTGCCAGACGCAGCACCCCGCAAGCGGCCCAAGCCCGGCGAGCGGCGCATTCAAATTTTGCAGGCCTTGGCCGGCATGCTCGAGCAACCCGGCGCGGAACGCGTCACCACCTCTGCATTGGCCGCGCGCCTGGACGTGAGCGAGGCGGCGTTGTACCGTCACTTTGCCAGCAAGGCGCAAATGTTCGAAGGCCTGATCGAGTTCATCGAGCAGTCGGTCTTCACGCTGGTCAACCAGATCATCGAGCGCGAAACTAACCATGCTGTGCGCCTGCGCAAAATAGTCACCTTGGTGCTCCAGTTCGCCGAAAAAAACCCGGGCATGACGCGGGTGATGGCCGGCGATGCCTTGGTGTTTGAAAACGAGCGCCTGCAAGAGCGCATGAACCAGTTCTTTGACAAGCTGGAAGCCAGCCTTAAACAAACCCTGCGCGAAGCCAGCGCCACCACCAGCGCCGAAACCCCCACTGTGGACGCCCAAGTGCGCGCCTCCATCATCACCGCCTTCATGCTGGGCCGCCTTCAACGCTTCTCACGCTCAGGCTTCAAACGCCCACCCACAGAACACCTGGAAGCCAGCCTGGCAATAGTGCTGGGCTGATGCCCGTCAAGAAGATGGATCCCCGCGTTCACGAGGATGACGCGAAAAAGATTTACCAGTTACACAGCGTGCCGTCTACCGCCAGCCGGTTGACGGGCAGGTAGGCACGTTTGTAGGGGTATTTAGCGGCCAGCTTTTCGTCTATGTCGACGCCGTGGCCCGGCGTTTCGCCGCAGTGCATGAGGCCTTGCTTGAAGGTGTAAGCATGCGGGAAGACCGCGTCGGTTTCTTCACTGTGCGGCATGAGTTCCTGAATGCCGAAGTTGGGCACCCAGGTGTCAAAGTGCAGGGCGGCGCCCATGCAGACAGGTGACAGGTCGGTGGCGCCGTGGCAGCCGGTGCGCACCTGGTGCATGGCGGCAAAGTCGGCGATGCGGCGCAAGTGCGTGATGCCGCCGGCGTGCACAACGGTGGCGCGGATGTAGTCAATGAGCTGGTTTTGAATCAGGTCTTTGCAGTCCCACAGGCTGTTGAATATTTCGCCCACGGCCAGCGGCGTGGTGGTGTGCTGGCGGATCAGGCGGAAAGCCTCCTGGTTTTCAGCCGGCGTAGCGTCTTCAATCCAGAACAGGTGGTAGGGCTCGAGGGACTTGCCCAGCCGCGCCGCTTCAATCGGTGTGAGGCGGTGGTGCACGTCGTGCAGCAGGTGCGTGTCGGGGCCGACAGCCTGGCGCACGGCTTCAAACAACTTGGGTGTGTGCAGCAGGTATTTTTCGCTGCTCCAGTCGTGCTCGCTGGGCAGGTCGCCGTCGGCAGGTTCGTAAAAGCGCGTGCCCTTGGCCACGCCATAGACCTTGTCGAGGCCGGGCACGCCGCTTTGCGCGCGTATGGCCAGGTAGCCCATTTCTTTGTGGCGCAGCACTTCTTCTACCGTGTGCGCGATGTCGCTGCCGTTGGCGTGGCCGTAGACCATGACGCCGCTGCGGCTGCGTCCGCCCAGCAGCTGGTACAGCGGCATGTTGGCGGCCTTGGCCTTGATGTCCCACAGCGCTGTATCGACCGCCGCAATGGCGCTCATGGTCACCGGGCCGCGGCGCCAGTAAGCGCCTTTGTACAGGTACTGCCAGATGTCTTCGATCTGGTGCGCGTCGCGCCCGATCAGGCAGGGGATCACATGGTCCTCAAGGTAGCTCACCACCGACAACTCGCGCCCGTTCAGGGTGGCGTCGCCGATGCCGGTGAGGCCTTCATCGGTTTCGATTTTCAGGGTGACGAAGTTGCGGCCGGGGCTGCAGACGATGACTTTGGCGCTAGTGATTTTCATGTTGAGAGATCCGTGTCTAAAAAAGACGATGCCAGCACAAAGGGCTAAGGCAGCAGCGCGGCCGCTTTGAGCATGCCGTGGCTGCGAATATTTGTAAGCTGCGCAGTGACGGCCGCCAGCCAGGGTGTGCTGCGCGGCAGCTCGTCGCCCCACACACTGGTCAGCGTGCCCAGCGCTTGCACGGTGGCCGCAGCGTCTGAGGCGTGCGTGCGGGCCAGGGTCTGCAATTGTTCGCTGAGCGGGTCGTTGATGGCGTAGGGCTGGCCCTGCTCGTCTTCGGCCAGGCAGTAGCGCATCCAGGCGGCAGCGGCAAAAGCCAGTCGATCAAAGGTTTGGCCGTGTTGCAGCAGGTCCAGCGCCGGTTGAGTCCAGCGTGGCAGGATTTTTTTCGAGCCGTCGGTGGCGATCTGGTGCACGCTGTGTTTGAGCTCGGGGTTGGCAAAACGCGCCAGCAGCGCATCGCGGTAGGCGGGCCAGTCCCGGCGGCTGAGATGCGGGCCGATCTCGTGCGTCATCAGGCCATGCACCAGCCGCTGCAGCACCGGCTGGGCGATGCACTGGGCAATGACCGGCAGGCCAGCCACCGCACCGATGTAGGCCATGGCCGAGTGGCTGCCGTTGAGCAAGCGCAACTTGGCGTCTTCAAAGGGCCGTACCTCATCGACCACCGTCACGCCGGCGCTGGTCAGCGCCTGCTCATCCGAGGGGTCTGCAAAGCGACGCTCCAGCACCCACTCGGTAAAGCTTTCGGTGCCCAGCGCACATGCGTCAGCCACGCCCAGCGCCTGGCGGGCCGCGTCCAGGCGCGCCGGTGTGGCGGCCGGCACGATGCGGTCCACCATGCTGTTGGGAAAAGCGCATAGCGTTTGCACCCAGTCCGCCAGCGCGGGCGAGATGGCGCGGGCGGCGTCCAGGCAAAGCGCTTCGAGCTGCCGCCCGTTGCCGGTGAGGTTGTCGCAAGAGGCCACGGTCAGCCCAAGCAGGCCCGCGGCGTGCCGCCTGGCCAGACCTTGCACCAGCAATTGAGCCAGCGCAGGCACATAGCCTTTTTCAGTGACGGTGAGCGTGACCCAGCGCGTGGCGGGCGCAGCGATGGCGGCGAAGACTTGTTCGGGCTCGCGGGCGGCCACAGCGGTTTGCAGCAGCGCGCCGGCCACTTGCCAGGCCACGCCATCGCGGCTGGCGATTTGCAGCGCGTAAAGGCCTTGTTGTGCAGCCAGTGCATCGGCCAGTTGGGTGCTGCGCATGGCCACGCCAAAGATGCCCCAGCGCGTGTCGCCACTTGCCAGCAAGCGGTCAAACACCAGCGCCTGGTGCGCCCGATGAAAAGCCCCCAGACCCAGATGCACCACGCCCGGCTTCAAGCCGGCGCGTGCATAAGCCGGCACGCTCATCCCTTGGGCCTTCAGGCGCGGCAGGTCGGCGGGTGACAAAAAAGCAGAGCTCATGGGCGGGGTGTTGTTCATGTTGTGGCTTCAGTCGGACATGCCAGGCACTGCGCATGTTTTAAGCAAGAGGCTGTTCAAGCCGGTAAAACAACGCCCACTTTGTCCCCGGCCTGGCGCAGCTCCAGCCAGGTTTCAGGGTCAATAGCGATGCCGTCTTTAGCGCGCTTGAGGCGGGCAGCGCGCTCGGGCTCACCCGCCATTTGCACGGCTTCAAAGCCCGGCGCTGCCGGTGCTGCGCGCATCCATTCGACAAAGGCCAGGGCCTCAGTCTCCATGGCGCTTTGCGTGCCCAGTTTGGCCGGGTTGATCAAAATGGTCAGCATGCTGTTGGTGACAGCGCGCGCCGTGTTGCTGGGCTGGTGCCAGGTGCCGCCGCCGGTGAGCGCGCCGCCCAGCAGTTCGCAGGCCATGGCCAGGCCCGAGCCTTTGTGTTCGCCAAAAGGCATGAGCGCACCAAACAAGCCGCCGCTTTGCGGCACCACCACCACGCCGGGGTCGGTCGTCGGATGACCTTTTTCGTCGATCAAAAATCCGGGCTCTACAGTTTTGCCGAGGTTGTGCGCCACGCGCATCTTGCCCTGCGCCACGCGGCTGGTGGCAAAGTCCAGCACAAAGGGTGGCTGGCCTTGGATGGGCACGCCGATACAGCAAGGGTTGGTGCCGTAGCGGCCATCGGCGCCGCCCCAGGGCGCTACCACCGGACGCGACTTGACGTTGACAAAGTGCAGCGCCACCAGGCCCTGGG
>JBIKPY010000074.1:0-13351 GCA_044357185.1 Polaromonas sp. | reverse complement strand
CCCACCACCAAGGCCAATTCACCTTCGTAAAAAACCGCGCCATCGTAGCTGGCGGGTTTGATCACCGCTTGCCGGTGGGCAGCCAAACTGCTGGGTGCGCGCAAGGCGTACAGCGGCTCTTGAGGAATGCTCTGGTTCTGCTTGATGGCCAGCGCGTGAAAGTTTTTCCACAAAACAATGACCTTGGACGGCAGGGCGGGTGGCAGCCACTGCACTTGTTCAAGCGCCATCGCATCGCCATCGTCATGCCAATCGGCAAAAGGGGAACCGAGCACTGGCTGAACCACATCGTCGGTCACGTGGGCATAAGTGGGTTGGCCTTGACGGCCTTGCATGCGAATCCATTTCATGCAGAAATTCTAACCAGCGCCAGTGACCAACAACTGGTGAGAAAGCACAAGATGTGCAGTGTGCGGTAAGAAACTGGCCGCAGCGCCTCAGTCAAAAATTTCGTTTAACCACGATTTTTTATGCTGACGGTGATAACGCTGATCGCCACGGTAATCCGAGTCTCCATGATCCAATTGCTTTCGGTTCTGCGCCACACGCTCAGGCGCAGGCGCAGCTGCGACAGCCGCGCGGTCCAGTAATTTGTCTAGCTCGCCCCGGTCCAGCCAGACACCACGGCAAGCAGGGCAATAGTCAATTTCGACACCTTGCCGGTCTGTCATCAGCAAGTTGGAATCAGGGCAGGCAGGGCATTTCATAAGGGGTCTTTCGCAGTGTTTGCAGAGACAGGGCATTCCATTGCCTCCGGCGTTCAAATCAAGGCCCAACCTTAGTTGTCTAATAGGTATCTAAAAAGCAGAGAATTCCTTACCTAAACTCTTGAAAAAACTAAATATGAGCACGGCTTTCAACTACAAGCACCTTTATTACTTTTGGGTTGTGGCCAAAGAGGGTGGCATCTCGCGGGCTGCGGAAAAGTTGGACATGGCGGTTCAAACCGTGAGCGCACAGGTGCGTGAACTCGAGCGCTCGCTGGGTTACGCCCTGCTCAAACCTGCCGGGCGCGGTTTGGTGCTGACAGAGGCAGGTCTGGCCGCCATGCAGCAAGCAGACCTGATTTTTCAATTGGGCGAGAACCTGCCGGCTTTGGTGCGTGATGCGGTGAGCGCTCCGACCGTGCACTTGAAGGTGGGTATTTCGGATGGCCTCCCGAAGCTTGTGGTGCGCCGCCTTCTGCAACCGGTCATTCATGAGCCCAACTTGCGCTTGCTGTGCCATGAAGGTGAGTTCGATGATCTTCTCGGAGACCTTGCGCTGCATCGCCTGGACATTGTTTTGTCAGACCGTGCGGCACCAGGCAACCCCAACATCAAACTGTACAGCCATCGCATCGGCTCATCCACCTTGGCTTGGTACGCAACGCCTGACATGCTGGCTGAAGCGGGCAAGGACTTTCCGCACAGCCTGGCGACAGTGCCCGTTCTCTTGCCTACCGCCCATGCGGCTGTGCGTGCCAGGCTCGATCAATGGTTTGAACAACTTGGTGTTCGTCCGCGTATCGTGGGCGAGTTTGAAGACAGTGCACTCTTGAAAACTTTTGGTGCCAGCGGCATGGGCGTTTTCCCTGCTGCCGAGTGGGCGCACGAAGATCTGTTGGCGCATGACTCTGTGCAGCGTTTAGGCCCTTGCGACGGTGTGACAGATCATTTTTTCGCGATCGGCACCGAAAGGAAAGTGCAGCACCCGCTGGTGCAGCTGATTTTGCAAGCAGCGCTTTAGGCCCGCCAAGTGACGTAGCAGGCTTAGCATCAGGGGTTAAATATCCTGTTTTTACGAAATTTAATTAATCTAAATACTGCTTTTTATTGTTTATTTTCTCACCTATCATCACTGCTGTTCTTTGTTTTTTTTAAGGGGATTGTCATGAAACGTCTACTCACACTCATGGCAGTGGTTTTTAGCCTCGGCCTTACCACTGTCGCCATGGAGGCTGAAGCCGCCAAGCGCATGGGCTCCGGCAAATCCATGGGCACGCAGCGCCAGGCAACGCCCGATAAAGCGCCGGCCGCAGCCACGCCAGCAGCGGCACCTGCTGCGGGTGCGGCGGCAGCCGCGCCTTCGCGCTCCTGGATGGGCCCTTTGGCCGGTCTCGCCGCAGGACTGGGACTGGCGGCTTTGGCTTCCCACCTCGGGTTTGGGGAGGAGTTGGCCTCTATGTTGATGATGGGCTTGGTGGCCGTCGCAGTGATGGTCGCCATCGGCTTTTTTATGCGCAAGCGTGCGGCAGGGCAACAAGCCCAGGCCAACCAAAGGGGTGGCCTTCAGTACGCGCATGAGACCGGTGGTGAGTCACAAGGCGCACACCGGGCTGATCAGGGCGCACAGGCGTACAAAGTTGCCATGCCTGCAGCAGGTCGCTTTCAAAGTGGTTCCGGCATCGGCTCAGGCATTGCCTCCGGCATTGGTTCAGGCGTCGCAGCCAGCCGTGTGCCCGCAGATTTTGACTCCGTCAGTTTTGAGCGCAACGCCAAGGCCAACTTCATCCGCTTGCAAGCTGCCAATGATGCGGGCGATCTGGACGATATCCGCAAGTTCACAACACCCGACATGTTTGCCGAGCTCAAACAGGAACTGGCCAATCGGGGAACTGCTGTTCAGAAAACCGAGGTACTCAGCATCAACGCTGAAGTGATCGAGGTCGTGGAAGAAGTTGATCACTATGTGGTGAGTGTCCGCTTCAATGGTGTGATCAGCGATGGTGGCCAAGAACCGAATGAATCATTTGACGAAGTCTGGCACTTGATGAAAGCCCGTCAGGACGGCAGTGGATGGCTTTTGTCTGGGATTCAACAAATTTCCTGACACCTTAGTTTTTAAGCGAATCAGCTTTTTATAGCGGGCTGGGTCACAGGCTGTAGGGTCTGCACCCAAGCCCGCTTTTTTTGTCTTTGCGTCAGGCTGACTTAGGCTTTTGCGCATCAAATTTTTCGTACTCCTTGAAGTAGTTCAATACACAGCCGCAAGCTTTCAGGCTGCAATTGAAATGACCTTAACGGAAACTTGACGCAGCTCAAAGATCTGCCTGCGAAATTCAGTTTTCCGGTTTTGACCGGGCTGTCAGCCGGGCCGATGGCGCAAGGTCCGGCTGAGCAGCGCCACCGGCAGCAAACCGACCAGCACCAGCGCCAGCGCCGGCAAGGCGGCCTCGCCCAGGCGCTCGTCACGCGCCAGCTGATAAGTCACCACGGCCAACGTGTCGCTGTTGAAGGGCCTGAGCACCAGCGTGGCGGGCAGCTCTTTCATCACATCGACAAACACCAGCAGGCCGGCGGCTGCCACCGAGCGCTGCAAGAGCGGCCAGTGCACACGGCTGAGCAACCCGAAGCCGGTGCTGCCCAGCATGCGTGCGCTATCGTCCAGACTGGCAGGAATGCGCGAATATCCACTTTGCACAGATTGCAGGGCCACGGCACTAAAGCGCACCAGGTAAGCCCACACAATGCCCAATGCAGTGGCCGTGACCCAGTAACCCACACTGGTTTGCGGCGCGGCCGCCTGCAACCAGCCCACCGGCAGCAAGAGGCCGACCACAATCACCGCGCCGGGCACAGCGTAGCCCAGGCTGACGAGTTGCACGGCCGCACGGTTGAGCGCATGCGGGCGGTGGCGCACGGCAAAAGCCAGCACCAAAGCGACCACGGTGGCCAGGGCGGCTGATAGACCAGCCAGCCAGACGCTGTTGAAAGACCACTGGACAAAGGCGCCCCAGGCAAGCTCATGCCATCCAGCCACCAAGGGGCGCAACATAAAGGCGACCGGCAACACAAAACCCAGCGCGATCGGCAGCGTGCACGCCAGCCAAGCCGCCAGCGCCTGCCGCCCGCTCAGCTGCGTTGGCAAGGCGTCTGCGGTACCGGCGTGCCCGCCCCGGGCGGCCGCAAAACGCAGACGCTGCTGCGCGCCACGCTCTATCTTGAGCAAGAGCGCCACCACCACCAGCAGCACGGTGGCCAGCTGCGCGGCGGCCATGCGGTTGTCCATGCTGAGCCAGGCTTTATAAATGCCGGCCGTGAAGGTCTGAATGCCGAAGTAGCTCGAAACCCCAAAGTCGGCCAGTGTTTCCATCAGCGCCAGTGCCACGCCCGCCGCCACCGCCGGCCGGGCCAGCGGCAAGGCCACTTCGCGGATGCGGCGCGACAAGGGCGCGCCCAGCAGGCGGGCCGCCTCCATGAGATGCACCGCCCGCTCGCTCAGCGCCGTGCGCGCCAGCAGATAAACATAAGGGTAGAGCGAGACAGTGAACACCAGCACCGCGCCGCCCAGGCTGCGCACCTCGGGCAAGAGTCTGCCCTGCCAGCCGAAGGCCTGGCGCAAGCCCACCTGGAGCGGCCCGCCGTATTGCAAAAAATCGGTGTAAGCGTAGGCCACCACATAAGCGGGCATGGCCAGCGGCAAAAGCAGCGCCCATTCAAAAGTGCGCCGGCCGGGAAAGTCGAACAAAGTCACCATCACGGCCGTGCCCATGCCCAAGGCGGCCACGCCCGCGGCCACGCACAGGCACAGCACCAGCGTGGTGGCGGCGTACTCGGGCAACACCGTACGTCCCATTTCCCGCAGCAGCAGCCAGGCCGGCCCGTCCAGCTGCGTCCACGACAGCGCGATCGCCAGCACTGGCAAGGTCAGCGCCAGCACCAGGCTAAAAAGCAGCGCAGAGGGTAAAAAACGGCGAAGCATGGGTTTCAGAGCGCGAACCCGTCAGGGCCCGGGGTAAGTGCAAATGAGAATTGTAAGCATCTACAATCAGCAGCATGTTTTTGGATGTCTCCCAGCTCAGCGTTCAGTATGCCGGCCGCACCCAGCGGGCGGTCGATCAGGCGTCTTTCAGTCTGCAGGCCGGCGAGATCGGCGTGCTGATCGGCCCCTCCGGCTGCGGCAAAACCACCCTGCTGCGCGCCGTCGCCGGGCTTGAGCGCGCCAACGGCGGCAGCATCCGGCTGGCCGGTGACATTGTCAGCAGCCCCCAAGAGCACCTGCCGGCCGAAGCGCGGCGCATCGGTATGGTTTTTCAGGACTATGCGCTGTTTCCTCATCTGGACGTGGCGGGCAACGTAGGCTTTGGCCTGGCGCACCTGGCACCCGCCGAGCGGCGCGCGCGCGTGCAGGAATCACTGGCGCTGGTCGGCTTGGCCCAGAGCGGCCATCTGCATCCGCACCAGCTCTCCGGCGGGCAGCAGCAGCGTGTCGCGCTGGCAAGGGCACTGGCACCCAAGCCCCGCCTGTTGCTGCTCGACGAGCCCTTTTCCAACCTGGATGTGGACTTGCGTGAACGCCTGGCCCATGAAGTGCGCGGCATCCTCAAGGCCGCCGGCGCCACCGCTTTGTTTGTCACGCACGACCAGCTCGAAGCATTTGCCATCGGCGACCGGATCGGCGTGATGCACGAAGGCCGCTTGCAGCAATGGGACGAGGCCTACGCGCTGTACCACCGGCCGGCCACCCGATTTGTCGCTGAATTCATAGGCCACGGCGTGTTTGCACATGCCAAGATTTCGCTGCGCGAGTCGCATGTGGTGGTGTCCACCGCCCTGGGTGATCTGAACGACATGGAAGAGTGCCCACTGCCCGGCGCCTATGCGGACGGCTTGTGCGATGTGCTGCTGCGCGCCGATGACATCGTGCATGACGACGACTCACCTGTGAAAGCGCAAATTTTGCGCAAGGCTTTTCGCGGCTCTGAATTTTTGTACACCCTGCGCCTGCAAAGCGGCGAAACCGTCATGGCGCACGTGCCATCTCACCACGACCACGCGCTTCAGGAGTGGATAGGCATACGTGCAGAAGTTGAGCACGTGGTGACATTTCCCCGCCTGGTGAGCTAAGAGTCCAGACACTGGGAGATGGATCCCCTTAGGCCTTGCGCGCGCGCAAGGTCTCGACTTCGCGCTGCAGGTCATGGGCCCACTTGCGGCGGTCCCGGCCCTGGGCCAGTGAGGGGCTGCCGACGGTGACTTCGGCCATCAGGGCTCGCGCGGTGAGCGTGCGCCAGAGCGATGCAACCAAGGTGTCGTCGTCAACGAAACGTGGCGCCATACTGAGCTGACCGCTGTGCCGGTCCACAAAACGCAGCGCCAGCGCCTGCACAGGGACGTTGGCGGTGATGGCGGCCTGAATCAAGTTGGGATGAAATTGTTTGAGCGTCAGGCCGTCACCCGTGGTGCCTTCCGGAAACACTGCCAGCACTTGGCCTTCCTGCAAATGCGCCACCATGTGATGCACCACGCGGTGCGCATCGCGCCGCGACTCTCGCTCAATGAACAAGGTGCCTGCACCTGAGGCCAGCGTGCCAACCAGCGGCCAGCGCTGCACTTCAGACTTGGAGACAAAACGGCAATAGCCGGTGGAGTGCATGACCAGAATGTCCAGCCAGGAGATATGGTTGGCCACCAGCAGCACCGGCCCCTTGGCCAGCGGCTCGCCCTGCACCACCAGTTCAATGCCGCTGATGTGCAGCATCCGGCGCGCCCAGGCTTGTACATGCAGACCGCGTTCATGCGCAGACAGCTTGTGGAAATGCCGGCGTATGGTGACAAAGCCCGCAACAATGTGCCAGAGGGCCCGCGTCAACCTGTAGCTAACCCGCAGCAGTCTCACCGCCGGGTCCGCGTATTCAAGCTCAGCACCAGCCTGTGCAGTGACGCTTCAAGCCGCTTCATAAGCCAGCTGGCCGCCCACCACTGTCCAGCGCACACGCACCGGCACCTCGTAGCCCGAAAACGGTGTGTGCTTGCCCTGGCTGCGCAAGGCCGAGGGCTCTACCGTCCAGGACTGGTTCGGGTTGAACACGCACACATCGGCCACACCGCCCTTGAGCAGCTGACCGGCGCTGGCTTGCAGCGTGCCCAGTGATGAGCCCAGCACACGGGCCGGCTCGCTGGTCAGCACGGCCAGCGCACGCAGCAAGCCTGCGCCACTGTCATCGCCCCATTTGCAGGCCAGCCCCAGCAAGAGCTCGAGCCCGGTCGCGCCGGGTTCGGCCTCGGCAAAGGGCAAAGTCTTGGCGTCCTCGTCAACCGGCGAATGGTCGGACACCAGCGCGTCCACCGTACCGTCAAGCAGGCCCTGGCGCAGCGCATCGCGGTCGCGCTGCTGGCGCAGCGGTGGGTCCAGCCGCATGCGGCTGTCAAAGTAGCCGATGTCGGTGTCGGTCAGGTGCAGGCTGTTGATACTGACGTCGCAGCTGACGTTCAGCCCGTCGGCCTTGGCGCGCGCCACCAAGGCCAGCCCGGCGGCACTCGATATGCGGCACAGGTGCACGCGCGCGCCGGTAGCACGCATCAGCTCGAAGATGGTGTGCAGGGCAATCGTTTCGGCAGCCACCGGCACACCGGGCAATCCCAGCCGCGTGGCCAGCGCACCGCTGGCGGCCACGCCCTTGCCCAGGTGCATGTCTTGCGGTCGCAACCACACGGTGAAACCAAAGCTGGCGGCGTATTGCAGCGCGCGCTGCAAAACCTGCGTGTCTTCCAGCGGCACTTCCGCCTGGCTGAAACCGACGCAACCTGCTTCGGTGAGTTGAACCATGGGGGTCAACGCAGTGCCGCGCAGGCCACGCGTCAGCGCACCCAGCGGAAAGACACGCGACTGGTGCAGTTTCTCGGCGCGGAATTTGAGCATCTCGACCAGCCCCGGCTCGTCCAGCACCGGGTCGGTGTCGGGCGGGCACACCAGGCTGGTGACACCACCTGCCACGGCAGCGGCCAACTCGCTCTCGAGCATGCCTTCGTGTTCATGGCCAGGCTCGCGCAGGCGCACCGACAAATCAACCAGCCCGGGAGCAACCACGCAGCCGCTGGCGTCTATGGTTTTGTTGGGCGCAAAGTCAGCCGGCACATCACCGATGCTGACAATACGCCCGGCCGCAATCGCTAGGTCAGCGACCTGGTCAAACCCACTGGCAGGATTAATCACACGGCCGTTTTTAATCAAAAGTTTCATTTTTTCAGACGTGAAAATAAAAAATTAATTCAGAACGCAAGCGCGCGTATCCCCTACCAGCCAGGGCCGCGGAACCGACTTCGCCGGGCCGCAGGCGCAGCGCCCCCTCGGGGGGCAGCGAACCACACGCAGTGGGGAGCGTGGGGGCCACACTCATGGTTCGTTCCCGGCGACGATGCTCATCACCGCCATGCGCACCGCAATGCCAAAGGTGACTTGCGGCAAGATGACACTTTGCGCGCCGTCAACCACCGCCGAATCGATTTCAACGCCGCGGTTGATCGGGCCCGGGTGCATCACGATGGCGTCGGGCTTGGCCAGCTGGAGTTTTTCGGGTGTCAGACCAAAGCTCTTGAAGTACTCCTGGCTGCTGGGCAGCAAGGCGCCCGACATGCGCTCGTTTTGCAGGCGCAGCATGATGATGACATCCGCACCGCGTATACCTTCTTCAAGGGTGTGGCACACGCGCACGCCCATTTGCGCCATGTCCGAAGGCACCAGCGTCTTGGGGCCGACCACGCGCACTTCGGCGCAGCCCAGGGTGGTCAGCGCATGAATGTCCGAGCGCGCTACCCGTGAATGCAGCACGTCACCAACGATGGCCACGGTCAGGTTGCTGAAGTCCTTCTTGTAGTGGCGGATCGTGTACATGTCGAGCAGGCCTTGCGTCGGGTGCGCGTGTCGGCCGTCTCCGGCATTGATGACATGCACATGCGGCGCTACATGCTGGGCAATCAAATAGGGCGCGCCGGACTCGCTGTGGCGCACCACAAACATGTCGGCGGCCATGGCGCTGAGGTTGGCAATGGTGTCCAGCAGCGACTCACCTTTGGAGGCCGAGGAGCGGGCGATGTCCAGGTTGATGACGTCGGCCGACAGCCGCGTGGCGGCAATCTCAAAGGTGGTGCGGGTGCGGGTGGAGTTTTCAAAGAACAGGTTGAACACGCTCTTGCCGCGCAGCAGCGGCACTTTTTTAACTTCCCGGTCGCTCACACTGACAAAGTTGGCGGCCGTGTCCAGAATCTGCGTCAGCGTAGCTTTGGGCAAACCTTCGGTGGAAAGCAGATGAATCAGCTCGCCGTGCTTGTTAAGTTGGGGGTTTCTTCGGTACAACACGCTTAGCCTTCCTGGACTTGAAAACTGAACTGGCCGCTCTCAGAGCGGGCCAGTAGCAGCGACTGCGTAGCAGGCAAGGCCATGCGCGCCATCGCCAGATCGGCTTGCACAGGTAACTCTCGCCCGCCGCGGTCCACCAACACCGCCAGCTTGACGCTGGCCGGACGGCCATAGTCAAACAGCTCATTGAGCACGGCGCGGATGGTGCGGCCGGTGTAGAGCACATCGTCGAGCACGATCAGGTGCGCGCCGTTGACTTCAAAGGGCAGCTGGGTGGCGCCGCTGGCGGCCAGGCCACGGCTGGCAAAGTCGTCGCGGTGCATGGCCGATGACAACACGCCGATCTCATCGCTCAGGCCCAGGTCTTTTTGAAGCCGTTCGGCCAGCCAGGCGCCGCCGGAGGCCACGCCCACCAAACGGGGCGGCGTGGGCGATGCGGCGATCAACTGCTGCATGCTGCGTAAAAGCTCGAGGTAGAGTGCCTCGGCGTTGAGGGTCAGGTTGCTCATGGCTCACCCAGCGTGGCATGGACTTCGGTGGTCTTCATGCAAGACTCCTTAAAAATTGCTCAAGAATTATGCAGGCAGAGGCGGCATCGGCATCTTGCGCGCCCAGGCTGTGCGCCTCGGTGGTGCTGTAGCGCTCGTCCACCTCAAAGACCTCGAGCCCGAAACGCCCGCGCAGCTGACGCGCAAATTTTTGCGCACGGGCAGTGTTTTCATGCGGTGCGCCATCGGGGTGAAAGGGCACGCCAACCACCAGCGCGTCGGGTTGCCATTCTTGGATGCGCTCGGCAATCGGTGCAAAACGCGCGTCGCCCGGGGCGGAGATGGTGGGCTGCGGCGTGGCGGTGCGGGTCAGGCGGTTGCCGCTGGCGACCCCGGTGCGTTGGAGCCCGAAATCAAAAGCCAGAAAGGTTTGCACATGGGGGGCCAGGGTGATGGCAGCCCCGGCGCTCATGCGTGGCCAGCCTCTGGCGAGAGCATCCAGCGCTGCAGACCGAGCAGCAGCAGGGCCTTGTCATAACGCTGCTCAACGGGGGTGTCAAAAATAACGGCCGGGTCGGCGGCCACGGTGAGCCAGCTGTTTTCGGAGATTTCAGACTCCAGCTGCCCCTCGCCCCAGGCCGCGTAACCCAAGGACACAAACACCCGGCGCGGACCTGCCCCGGTGGACAGCGCTTCCAGCACGTCTTTGGAGGTGGTCATCTCCAGACCCCCTGGAATTGTCATGGTGGAGGCGTACACCGATTCGCTGCCCGGCAGCATGCATTCGTGCAGCACAAAACCACGTTCGGTCTGCACCGGCCCGCCCTGGAACACCGGCGCGGCCTTCAAGTCGTCTCGCCGCAGCGGCAACTCCACCTTGTCAAACAGGCTTTTGAGGCTGATCTCACTGGGTTTGTTGATCACGAGGCCCAGGGCACCGCGTTCGCTGTGCTCGCACATGTAGACCACGCTGCGCACAAAGGGCTCGTCATTCAAGCCAGGCATGGCGATCAGGAAGTGATGCGTGAAGTTGATCGGTTCGAGATCCAGGGCCATGGCCTAATTTTACGCTGACCGCGCCGGGCAGTGCCCAGGGCTGCCGTACAGCTAACATCCGGCGCATGAACAAACCTTACGAACGCGGTCTGGTCTGGTTTCGCCGCGACCTGCGCGCGCACGACCACGCCGCCCTTCACCACGCCCTGAGCAGCTGCCGGCAGGTGTTTTGCCTGTTTGTCTTTGATCGCGAGATTCTGGACGGGCTGCCCCGTGCGGACCGCCGCGTCGAGTTCATCTGGCATTGCCTGGTCGAGCTGGACGTCGCGCTGGCGGCGCTGGCGCTGCCGCACGGCGTGCCCGGGGCCGGCCTGATGGTCTTGCACGACCAGGCCCGCAGCGCCGTGGTGCAGCAAGCGCTGGCGCTGGGCGTGCAAGCGGTGTTCACCAACCATGACGACGAACCGCAGGCGCTGGCCCGCGATGCCGAGGTAGCGGCCGGTTTGTCGGCCCAAGGCGTGGGCTTTCACAGCTTCAAAGACCATGTGGTGTTTGAACGCAGCGAGCTGCTGACCCAAGCCGGCAAGCCCTACGGCGTTTTCACGCCCTACAAAAATGCCTGGCTCAAAAAGGTGGACAACTACTACCTGCAAGCCAACCCGGTGGCGCCGCACGCCGGCGCACTGGCCGCCAAGCCGGCCGGCACGCCCCCCATGCCCACGCTGGCCGGCATGGGTTTTGAAAAAACCAACCTGGAGGCGATGAAGCTGCCCACGGGCATCTCAGGCGGCGCGCAGCTTTACCAAGAGTTTCTCGAACGCATAGACCTCTATGACGAAACGCGCAACTTTCCGGCCGTCAAAGGGCCGAGCTACCTGGGCGTGCACCTGCGCTTTGGCACGGTGTCCATACGCGAGCTGGCGGCTGAAGGGCTCAAGCGCCAGGACGGCGGCAGCGCAGGCGCAGCGGTGTGGCTGAGCGAGCTGATCTGGCGCGACTTTTATGCACAGATCCTCAGCAATTTCCCGCGCGTGGCTAAGGCTTCTTTCAAGCCCGACTACGACGCCATCGCCTGGGAAACCGGGCCGGCCGCCGACGCGATGTTTGCCGCCTGGTGCGAAGGCCGCACCGGTTACCCGCTGGTGGACGCGGCCATGGCGCAGATCAACCAGACCGGCTACATGCACAACCGCCTGCGCATGGTGGCAGCCTGTTTTTTGATCAAAGACCTGGGCATCGACTGGCGCCGCGGCGAAGCCTACTTTGCAGAAAAGCTCAACGACTTTGATTTGTCAGCCAACAACGGCGGCTGGCAGTGGGCGTCGAGCAGCGGCTGCGACGCGCAGCCCTACTTTCGCATCTTCAACCCGGTCAGCCAAAGCCTGAAGTTTGACCCCGAGGGCAAGTTCATCCGCAAATACCTGCCGCAACTCGCAGGCCTGCAGGGCAAGGCGCTGCACAGCCCGTGGGAGGCCGCGCCGCTGGAGCTGGCCGCAGCCGGTGTGGAACTTGGGAAAAATTACCCGCTGCCGCTGGTGCGGCACGATGAAGCGCGGGCGCGCACGCTGCAGCGCTACGCGGTGGTTAAAAAATCAGGGGAATGAGGCAAAAGCCGCCTCAGATTTGCACCATTTCAAAGTCTTCCTTGCGCGCGCCGCATTCGGGGCAAGTCCAGTTCATGGGCACATCGGCCCAGAGCGTGCCGGGTGCAATGCCGTGATCGGGCGCACCGGCGGCCTCGTCATAGAGCCAGCCGCAAATCAGGCACATCCAGGTGGTTGTAGGTGAAGTGGTCACAGAGCAAAGACTTTCGCGAATAGAATCCGGTCATTGTATCGGTGAGGGCAGGCTTGTGAGCCAAGTCTTTCACCGCCTCAGCCTTCCTCATTCATGGCACAAGCTCAAACCACCCCCACCGACCCCGAAGTACCCGGACCGGAAGACGAAGACAGCGCTCCGGCCTGCGTCATGAGCTTTAACGCCAACGACCCCAGCGGCGCCGGTGGTTTGTCTGCAGACGTCCTGGCCATTTCCTCGGCCGGTGCCCATGCGCTGGCGGTGGTGACCGGCGCCTATTCGCGAGACACCGCCGAAATCCTGGACCACTTTGCTTTTGACGAAGATGCGGTTGCAGAGCAGGCGCGCGCCGCGCTCGAAGACATGCCGGTGGCCGCCATCAAGGTGGGTTTTGTCGGCAGCACGGAGAACGTCAGCACCATCGCGGAGATCGCATCTGACTATGCCGACGTGCCGCTGGTCGCCTACATGCCCAACTTGTCCTGGTGGGATGAGAGCGAGCTGGACAGTTACCTGGACGCCTTTCGCGAGCTCATGCTGCCGCAAACCACCGTGTTGATAGGCAACCACAGCACCTTGTGGCGCTGGCTCTTGCCCGATTGGTCGGGCCAAAGCAGCCCGAGCCCACGCGACATTGCCAAAGCGGCCGGCGAGTTGGGCGTGCCCTACACCCTGGTCACGGGCATTCCAGGCGCCGACCAGGCCATTGACAACGTGCTTGCCTCACCGCAAAACGTCTTGTACAGCGAAAAATTCGAACGCTTCGAGGCCAGTTTTGCCGGTGCCGGCGACACCCTCAGCGCCGCCCTGTCAGCGCTGCTGGCCAACGGCCATGACCTGCAAAGTGCCACCGCCGAAGCCCTGACCTTTCTGGACCAAAGCCTGAATGCCGGCTTTCAACCCGGCATGGGCCATTTGGTGCCCGACCGCATGTTCTGGGCCCAGGCCGAAGACGACGAAAACCCTGACGACCCGAGCACTGCCTTGCCTTTAAGCCCTACTTTTGATGT
>JBIKPY010000017.1:0-40191 GCA_044357185.1 Polaromonas sp. | reverse complement strand
CAAAGTGAAATGCACCGAATTGAAGATGGCATTTCAGGCATCGAGCCGCCTGTCTAGAGGTCAAGGGCGCTGCCAGACTGAATCACGAGCCTTCAATTAACACCGTTAATAGCGTAAATGTGCGGGCCTTTTGGGCATCTTGTTAGAATAATAAAGAATATTAGCCTAACAGCTTGTCAAAAAGGCACCTTCATGTCGCTCGCCATCGCCAATCAACTCTTCGTCGCTTTTCTCGGCCGGCCAGTCGACAGTCAATGGCGATCAGCCACGGGGAATATGATCACCAACGCTCCCGGCTTCCAAACGAATTTGGGTTTGCAACAAGTGCTCTATTCGATCGCGGTGAGCGAGGGTGTTTATGTGCCGGGGGACACCGCTGCCGTTTACATTAGCAAGATATTCAAGAATGTGTTCGGCTTTGCCGCCACGACACACGAACAGACCGCCTGGGCGACGCTGATCACCAACCGGACGATCTCAACCGAAGCGGCACCCTGGGTGATTTTCTCCAGCTATTTGGGGTCGGCGACGGTTCCCGAAACCTACAAATTCGCGGCCCAGTATCGCCTGGTACTTGCCGAGAACTACACCACTGGGCTGACGTCGGCTGACAATCTCGCTCTCGCGAGTACGTCTGCGGGGATCGCCACTGCGCGCAATCTGCTGAGCGGGCTCAATCCGACCGTTCCGTTGACCGAAGCCGCCGGCACGCTTTCTTTGACAGGCACACTTTCATCAAGTCTCAGCGTCAATCTCGCCTTGGATCAGGTCACGCTGGGAACTGAGACCCTGCGACCGCGCAGCGGCAATATTGCGAACGCCGTCAATGTGGGCCTTACGCAATTGACCGCGGAGACGACGCCAACTTCAGGCTCAGCAGTCCCCACGATCACACTGACAGGAGACGACCAAGCCAACGTATTGTCCACGGGGCCCTTCGCCACGCGCTTCACGGGGGCGGGGGGCAACGATACGATCGTTGGAAATAGCGGCACCGACACGATCGTGTTTTCAAGTCTATTCTCGACCAACGGCCTGGATACGATTCAGAATTTCAAGATCGGTACAGGCGGCGACGTGCTCGATTTTTCAGCGTTCTTAAACAAGACGGGGACCGCCAACATCACCGTCACGCTCGCGGCGAGCACGGCCGCAAAGACTTGGGCGAATGGCGATGTGCTGATCGTGCAGGGCGCCGGATTGAATGCGACGACGATCGCGGCTCTGTTCGCGGCCACAGGAACGGCACTGTTGGCGCCAACGGCTATCGGAAAAGCCGTCATCATTGCCTCGGATGTCGTCGGCGACGCTGGCGTGTGGTTCCTCGTCAATCAGACTCTGCCGACCACGGTCGAAGTCGGGGAATTGACCCAAGTCGCGACGCTGACTGGCGTCAATAATCTCCAACTCGTCCCGCTAATCGCTGCTAATTTCGCCTGAAGGGACGATTCAGAGTCGAACTTTGCCTTCTTGAGGCGGCCGCACTTCTACTTAGAGTTAGACAAGTTCTACGGCACCCTGGGCGCAAGCCTGAACTTGGTGGAAATGATGGATGGTCTGATGCAAGGCGCCGACTGCGACCTGGTCAAAATCTGGCAAAAGATGAACGCACCGCGCTTTGCTCATTCCACGGATCAACCCTAAAAAACTTTTATGGGGAATTAATTTTTTGCATGACGGATTAAACTTTTGCATTGGCTCTTTACTGATCACATATAAGCACATCAAGTCCTGTCGCGAGCACCATTCAACGAGCGGCAGAACTAAGTTCTTCATCGCATCCTCGAAGAATTTGATGCCAAGCTGACCCAAAAAATTGAGCCGCCACCGGCAAATCCTCATCGGATACCGCACTGATAGGCTTCAATGTAATACCCCGTCCCGCCTCAACACCTTCACGAAGGTCAGCCACAAAATACGAACGTCAAACCATAGGGACTGGCGCTGCAGATAGGCCGCATCCAGCTTGACCTTCTCAGGAATCGGCAACTCGTCGCGGCCATTGACTTGCGCCCAACCGGTCAGGCCAGGCACCAAAGTGTGCACACCTTGCTCTGTGCGCAAGGCAATCAAGTCCTGCTGGTTGAACAGTGCCGGGCGCGGGCCCACAAAGCTCATGTCGCCCGCCAGAATGCTCCACAACTGCGGCAACTCATCCAAGCTGCTTTTGCGCAAAAAAGACCCGATGGGGGTCAGGTGTGAACGGACATCAGCCAAAAGGTGGGTTGCAACAGCCGGAGTGCCCACCCGCATGCTGCGGAACTTCGGCATTTTGAAAATAGCATTGTTGCGACCAACACGGTCTGACCAATACAGGACGGGCCCTTTGGAAGTCAAGCAGACTGCAATCGCTACAAGCAACACAGGCACAAACAAGATCAGAGCCGCCAGACAGCCAAGAAAAATATCAACAACCCTTTTCATAAAGCCATCGCACACCTCAACGCCTCATCCACAGAGATTGGCCGCGCCCAAATCAACAAAATGTTCGCATTAGACATAAGGATCTGCAAGTTACCTCATAAGCGATGCGCAGCATCAGCCTAGCCCAGCAAGGAAGCACCCTGGTGAAGAGTTAAGAAACTCTTCCATAATTGTCTTCGAAACGCACAATGTCGTCTTCACCCAAGTAACTTCCCGACTGCACCTCGATCAGCTCTAGATCGGTCTTGCCGGGATTTTCAAGGCGATGCTTAACGCCCAGTGGAATGTAGGTGCTCTGATTTTCCGAGAGCATGATCTCTTCTTCCCCCTTGGTCACCAAGGCCGTGCCTTTGACAACAATCCAGTGCTCGGCGCGGTGGTGGTGCATTTGCAAGCTGAGCTTGGCGCCCGGGCGCACGGTGATGCGTTTGACTTGATGCCGCTCGCCCATATCAACACTGTCATAAGTGCCCCAGGGCCGGGCGACTTTGCGATGCTGGGCTGATTGCGAAATGTTGTCTGCGTCTAACCTGGCCACAACCTGCTTGACTTGCTCCACGTGGCTGCTGGCTGCGACCAATACGGCGTCTGGCGTGTCGATGACCAGCAGGTCTTGCGTGCCCAAAACCACCACCGGACGGTGGGGTGCGTGCACAAAGGTGTTGCTGGCGTGCAGCGCAAAGCCTTGCCCGTGGATGCGATTGCCTTGGGCGTCGGATGGGGTCAGGTCCGCAACGGCGTTCCAGCTGCCGACGTCGCTCCAGGCGCTGGCAAAGGGGAGTACGGCCACGTTGGCGTGGTGCTCCATGACGGCGTAGTCGATGCTCTCTGAGCGGCAGGCTTCAAACGCTTGCAGCTTGGGGCGCACAAAGTTGCCGTCTCGGGCGGCTGATTCCATGGCCAGCTGGCAGGCTTGCAGGATGTCGGGTGCGTGCTGCGCTAAAGCGCTGAGCAGGGTTTGGGCAGAGCACAAGAAGATACCTGCGTTCCAGAGCGCACGGCCTGAGAGCAGCAAGGCCTCGGCCTTGTCCTTGGCTGGCTTTTCTGAAAAACCTTCGACCTTGAAGGCGCCGTCTGCCCGATTCCCGCCTTGGCGGATATAGCCGTAGGCGGTGCTCGGAAAGGTGGGAGATATGCCGAAGGTGACGATGGCGCCTGATTGGGCTGCAGCAACGCCTTGTTTGACCACCAGCGTAAAGGCAGCGGCATCTGGAATGTGGTGGTCCGAGGGGCAGAACAGCAGCAAGTCTTCTGGTTTTGCAGCCAACGCGGCGATAGCCATAGCGGCGGCGGTGTTGCGCGCCACGGGCTCTAGCAAGACAGTGCCCTGCACCTCGGACGCCTGCAGGGCTTCAGCGACCAGAAACCGGTGCTCGTCTGAGGCGACACAAATGACGCTCTTACTTAAAAGGCAGAGCCGCTCCAGTGTGAGTTGCAGCAGACTCTTGTTACCGATGAGCGGCACAAACTGCTTGGGGATGCTCTTGCGGCTTAACGGCCAAAGGCGTGTGCCGGAACCGCCGCAGAGGACTACGGGAGTGATGGGAGTGGTGGTGATCGTGGAGCTCATAATTCAAACGACTTTTCGCCGTTTTTGGTACTCATTTTTAATTTCAACATCGCAAGCTCAACCTGGTAATTGGCGACCATGAAGACTGGCCCGGCGACTCGTCATTGAATGGCAGTCCTCATAGCTTTGAATTGACACAACTTAGGGTATGGTTAGCCCAATACAGATTCGGAAAAAATGCACCATTACACGGCACAAGTGGAAAGCCATTGACTGTCAGACAAAGCCTGTTGGAAATCAAAGTGCAAGAGGATTGCTTGGTAGGGGTTGGAAGCAAGATAGCTACCGAAGTGCTGCATTGATAAAAAAGCACCTGAGATTAGATCAACCAACCAATTCAAGTTTACTGCCTATCCTGGGGGAACTTACCGCCAGACTATCAGAATCACTGATCTGGCAATTTTTTCCAAAGCGCTCAAGCCTGCTTGCTAAGACTCCCGGGCTCGATAGACAGGCTTACTTGCTTGCTCAAGATCTCGATAAGCACCATCACGCGCGCTATGCCGTCTACCGTTTGGTCAATAGCCTCCAGACCAGCATAGGGGCCATGGTTAATGCGCAGCTGCTCACCGGGTGCAAAATTTGCCCGCTGCTGGAGCGGGGTTTGCAGTTGCGCTTGGATGGCAGAAACCAAAGCATCGTCTACCTTGGCCGGCACATTGCCAAAGCTGACCAGTCTGCTGACGCCGGTGGTGTATCGAATGGGGTTCCAACTTTTGCCTCGCTGGCTAGCGTCCAGGCGTATGAAAAAGTAGCGCGGAAAAAGCGGCTCGTCCACCGGCACCAAAAGCTTGTTTGGCAGCTTTTCAACGCTGATCATCGGCAAATAACATTCAAAGCCCTGGCGCTGCAGGTTCTCTAAGGCACTCGCCTCTTGCCTAGGCTTGCTATAAATGAGGTACCAGCTGAACATGTTAAGGACCAGAGATGGCGGGTAAAAGGCTCAGGCTTGGGTTTCGACGCTCAACCCAAGAGCGGGTCGAATGGCGGTGAGGCTAAATATCTATTACAAATATTCTACCTTTTGCCATTTTGGAAATTTATTCGGCCCCGAAAAACAACTTTAAAGGGTAGTTTTGGCCTCAGTCAGGCATTTACCCAGCTGCGCAAAGTAATGCTCTGCCATGGGTGTGGGCTGAACGTATTTAATGCGGTTGTCCACCTCGTCAGGCACCAGGATGAGCACGCCTTTTTGGCGCAAAGACCTCAGGCGGCGGTGGGCGGTGGTGGAAGAGACGTCCTGAGACAGGGCCATGGCTTGCAGCACGGTGATTTTTTGGCCGGCCTGCCAAACGGTGGCAAAGAGGTGCAGAAGCCGCTCTTCTACCGGGTCCAGCAGCACAAAATCAGGCAAATTCCGCAAAGATTGCACCAACTGCAAAAACTTCAGGTAGGTCTCAGAGTACTGTTTCTGTTGATTCTGCATAGCCCCTCATCATAGCGTTAAGGCTTGTCGCCAAGACCAGTGCTCTTGCGATTCATATGGCTGCTTTTAGAAGCTGCCGCCTAATACCGGGCTTTAGGGCGACTTAACATCGGTGGCGTCAACCAGCTTGCCTCCCACATTTACTTCACCCCTCCAAAAAACCGATGCCCTCCAAAAAAAATACCACCACCCGACCCGAAGCAAAACGCAGCGAAGCACCTCAAACCGCAGGCCTGGTGCAAGACTCTGCGCAGCAAATCTGGCTGGCCGGCCTGGGCGCTTTTGCCAAGGCGCAAGAAGAAGGCAGCAAGGCTTTTCAGGGATTGGTGAAAGAAGGCCTGAGCCTGCAGCGGCAGACCAAAGCCGCAGCCGAAGAAAAACTGGCCGAAGCCAGCCGCAAGTTCAGCAGCCTGGCCGAGGCGACCACGGGCTTGAGTAGCGGCATGAGCGCCAGCCTCAGCAGCCTGGGCGCCAGGGCAGCGCAGCCCTGGGACAAGTTAGAGAGCATTTTTGAAGAACGCGTAGCCAAAGCACTGGCCCACCTGGGTGCCCCTTCAGCTGCAGACATGGCGGCCTTGCAAGCAGAAGTAGCGGCTTTAAAGCGGCAGGTGGCGGCGCTCAGTGGCACGGCCCAGCCTTCAAAAAGAGTGGCCAAGGTGCCCGCAAGCAAGGCCAAGGTGAGGGTTCGTTCTGCCAGCTAATGGCCTTCCCTAGTTACCCGGCCGCGCCGCGTAGGTTAGAGTGCCCTCAGATACAAGAGTCAGGAAGGCAAGCCGATGGCGAAAAAAGCGCCGCGCCGCACTGCGGAGCGCATTCTCGAGGTGACGCTGGCGCTGTTCAACCGCTTTGGCGAGCCCAATGTTTCGACCACGCTGATTTCGGCCGAGTTGGGTATCAGCCCTGGCAATCTGTACTACCACTACCCGGCCAAAGACGAGCTGATCAACGCCCTGCTGGAGCGCTATGAAAAAGCGCTGGGCGAGTTGCTCGGCGCCAGCGAAGGTGTGCGCGATGTAGAAGACGCCTGGTTTTTCATGCACACGCTGTTTGAGCGCATCTGGGAATACCGGTTTTTGTACCGCGACCTCAACGACTTGCTGAGCAAAAACCGCAAGCTTGAAACACATTTCCAGCGCATCATCGACAACAAGACCCGCGCCGTCAAAACCATGCTGGCCAGCATGACGCTGCACCGCGCCATGAGCATGGACTCGCGACAGACTGAACCCACGGCCACCAGCATGGTGGTGGTGCTGACCTACTGGCTGAGCTTTGAATACGTGCGCAACCCGCGCCACGCGCTAGAGCCCGAAAACGCCCAAACCGCCCTGCTGCGCGGCGCCCACCACGTGCTCAACCTGTTGATCCCCTACCTCGAGCCCGTGCAACGCCTGCACTTGCAAGCGCTGGTGGACGCCTACACCAGCCTAGAAGAGGGGGATGGATCCCCGCCGGAATCCATCCCCTTACCCCTTCAACCCCTCAGGCTGTTGCGTTAACCACCGGCCGTAATGAGGCGATCGCCAGCAGGCCGTCAAAAATCAGGCTGTCGACCAGCTCAAACTGGCAGGACATGCTGGGTGCCATTTTCCAGCCGGCGCCGCCGGTCATGAGGCACACAGGTTCTTGCCCGCAGTGGCGCGTCACGTTGTCGACCATGCGCTGCACTGCGCCGGCAATGGCGAAGGTGCCGCCGCTGGTCAGGGCGTCGCTGGTGTTGACGGGGAAATCTTTGACATCGCCGGTGGGCACACGCAAACCGGCCGTGCCCGACTCGAGTGCGCGCAACATGATGCCGTGACCGGGCAGGATAAAGCCGCCTAAAAATCGGCCCGTGGCGTCCAGCGCCTCCACCGTCACAGCCGTGCCGACCATCACCACGACGCAGGGTTTTTGAATGCCTTGCGCCAGCAGCCGGTGCCGCGCACCGATCAAGGCCACCCAGCGGTCTGCACCCAGGCGGGCCGGGTGCTGGTAACCGTTGGTCACACCGGCCTCTTGCGAAGAGGGCACCACCCAGCGGGGCTGCGCCTCCCAGTGCTCCATCTGCTCGGCAACCCGCCGCTTGACAGCGTCACCGGCAACGATGCAACCCAAAATAAGCGAGGGCTCAGGCATGCGGCTGAACTCGTCATCGGCCAGTTTGTCGATGTTCTCTAAAAACACCGCCCCGTGTGCCAGCAGGCGCGCGCCCGTCACGGGCGCCTCGTAGTGCGCCCATTTCAGTCGTGTGTTCCCTACGTCCAGGGCCAAAAAGGTCATGGCGCGGATTATGAACACTTTCAAAACGCTGAAAGAGGGGCGATGGATGCGGGGATGGATTCCAGCTTTTTTTGGTTAGTTTTGCCGCCAGGGCAAACCGCGCTGGCGCCAGCCGGCGAGGTGGTTGCGTTGGCCTTGTGCGTCTGGATTGCCTTCAAAGCCTTCGAGCACGTTGTAGGCTTGCAAGCCCAGCTCGGTGGCGCGCTGGGCTGCGGCTATGGAGCGCACGCCGCTGCGGCAGAGCATCAAAACTTTGTGGCCGGCCGGCACGCCGGCGATGAGGCCGGCGTCAAAGCCGGGGTTCAGGGCCATGCCGGGCCATTGTTTCCAGGCCAGGGCCAAGGCGCCGGGCACAAAGCCGACCCACTCGCGTTCGGCGTCCGTGCGCACGTCCACCAGCACACTCTGGCCGTCCTGCACCCATTGCCAGGCCAAGTGGGGCGAAATATCGCCTGCGTAGCCTGCGGCAGGCAAAGGGCCATCTTGCGGACTGAAGGTGTAGGGCGTGATTGGTGGCTTCATGGCTGCATTTTCTCAAAACCAAACTAAGCAATTTGTTTTACAGGCGTGTTGAAATTTTTTCAGCCGGTCAAAAGGTAACTCAGTGGAAACCCTCTGTTTACGCCTTGTTTAATGATCGATCATCACTGGCTAAACAGTTTTTCCCCTATTTTTTTAACTGGAGACACCAAGATGAGCGACAACAAAACCCCACGCCGCCGCGGCCTACTCAAGGGCGCCGCCATTGCTGCAGGCGCGATGAGCGCGCCAATGATCGCCAATGCCCAGGCCGGCCCGATCTCCATGCGCTGGCAGAGCACTTGGCCTGCCAAGGACATCTTCCACGAATACGCTCTGGACTACGCCAAGAAGGTCAATGACATGACCGGCGGCGACCTGAAGATTGAAGTGCTGCCAGCCGGTGCTGTGGTGCCTGCTTTCGGTTTGCTCGAAGCTGTTTCCAAAGGCACGCTGGACGGTGGCCACGGCGTGCTGGGCTACCACTACGGCAAGCAAAACGCGCTGGCCCTGTGGAACTCCGGCCCTGCTTTCGGCATGGACGCCAACATGGTGCTGGCATGGCACAAGTACGGCGGCGGCGCTGAGTTGCTGGCCAAGCTCTACGCTTCGATCGGCGGCAACGTGCAGTCTTTCCTGTACGGCCCGATGTCTACACAGCCACTGGGCTGGTTCAAAAAGCCCATCACCAAGTCGACTGACTTCAAGGGCCTGAAGTTCCGTACCAACGGCCTGGCGATTGACCTCTTTACCGCCATGGGCGCTGCTGTGAACGCACTGCCAGGCGGCGAGATCGTGCCCGCCATGGACCGCGGCCTGCTGGATGGCGCCGAATTCAATAACGCCACCTCTGACCGTATTCTGGGCTTCCCTGACGTCTCCAAGGTCTGCATGCTGCAAAGCTACCACCAGAGCGCAGAGACTTTCGAGATCATGTTCAATAAACCTAAGTACGACGCGCTGCCGGCCAAGATGAAGGCCATCATTGCCGGCGCCACCGAGGCTGCTTCGGCTGACATGTCCTGGAAAGCGGTTGACCGCTACTCCAAAGACTACATCGAGCTGCAGACCAAGGACAAGGTTAAGTTTTACAAGACACCTGACGCGATCCTGCAAGAGCAGCTCAAGCTGTGGGACAACATCCTGACCAAGAAGTCGGCTGAAAATCCACTCTTCAAGGAAATCGTGGCTTCGCAAAAGGCTTTTGCCGAGCGCGCCGTCAAGTGGGACCAGGACACCAACATCAGCCGCCGTATGGCTGTGAACCATTTCTTCGGAGCTAAGAAAGCCGCACCGAAAAAAGCCTGATCCTGCACCGGCTTTCCCCATCAGCCACTCGGACACAATCCGGGTGGCTGATTTACTTATAAAGCACAAAAATGCAAAAACTCCTTCTTACCGTCGACAAGATCAGCACCGCTGCCGGACAGTTTTTCGCCTGGCTGATCGTCGCGCTGACCTTCATGATCGCGTGGGAAGTCTTTTCCCGTTACGCGCTGGACAACCCACACCCCTGGGCCTTTGACGTCATGAGCATGATGTACGGCTCGCTTTTCATGATGGCGGGCGCTTACACGCTGTCTAAAAACGGCCATGTGCGCGGCGACGTGCTGTACGGCTTTTTCCCGCCGCGCCTGCAGGCCGGCCTGGACCTGACCCTGTACATCCTGTTTTTTATTCCGGGCGTGGTGGCACTGGCCTGGGCGGGCTACGGTTTTGCCGCCGAATCCTGGGCCATCAATGAGCACTCCAACGTGACGGCCAACGGCCCGCCGGTCTACCCTTTCAAGACCATCATTCCGATTGCCGGCGCCATTTTGCTGGCGCAGGGCCTGGTTGAAATCATCCGCTGCATTGTTTGCCTGCAGCAAGGCGCCTGGCCTTCACGCGGCGAGGACGTTGAAGAAGTTGACGTGGAAAAACTCAAACAGATGGTCAACGTCAAAGACGAAGACATCGCCAAACTTGACGCACTCATCGTGACGAACAAGGACAAAAAATAATGAGAAAAGAAGTCTGGTTTGGCCTGAGCATCATGGCTGCGGTCGTGTTGGCCGCCTTTATCCTGCTGCCCCCCGTGGCGCAAATGTCCAATGGCCACCTGGGCCTGTTGATGCTCGCACTGGTGGTGGTGGCCATCATGCTGGGTTTCCCCACTGCGTTCACCCTGATGGGCATGGGCATGCTGTTCGCCTGGATCGCTTACCGAAGCTCCAACCCTGCGCTGGCGGTCGAGCAAACGCTGGACCTGATGGTGCAGCGCACCTACTCGGTGATGTCCAACGACGTGCTGATTTCCATTCCGCTGTTCGTCTTCATGGGTTACCTGATTGAGCGCGCCAACCTGATTGAAAAGCTCTTTAAAAGCATGCACCTGGCGACATCGCGGGTGCCGGGCTCGCTGGCTGTAGCGACCATCATCACCTGCGCGATTTTTGCCACCGCCACCGGCATCGTCGGTGCCGTGGTCACGCTGATGGGCTTGCTGGCCCTGCCGGCCATGCTGCGGGCCGGTTACAGCGTGCAACTGTCCGCCGGCGCCATCACGGCCGGTGGTTGCCTGGGCATTTTGATCCCGCCTTCGGTGATGCTGATCGTCTACGGCGCTACCGCCGGTGTGTCGGTGGTCAAGCTGTATGCCGGTGCATTTTTCCCCGGCATCATGCTGGCCAGCCTCTATGTGCTTTATGTCGTTTTGCTGGCCAAATGGAAGCCGCACCTGGCGCCGCCCATGTCGGCCGAAGACCGTATCGTGCCCCTGCCGCCTTTTGCACAAGTGGTCTCGACCACCGTCAGCAACAATGTGCTGCCGGGTCTGATCCGCGCTATCAAGGGCCGTCGCAATGCGGCGGTGCCGCTGCGTGATTTGCTGAACCATCTGTTCATTGCCATCTTGCCCGCGCTGGCGGTGGCCTTGATCATGGGCGCGATTTTCCTGAAGGTGACTGCACCGCTGCCGCCCGCCGAAGTCGAGGGCGTGGTGGCCATGGGTGGCACTACGGTGGAAAGCGCCGAAGAAGAAACCAGCAGCGTCAGCGGATTGCAAGAACCCGAGGAAGAAGACGGCGGCCTGAAACCGCCGCCTAGCGCTGATGCGCCTGTTAGCACCGCCAAGGTAGAAGCCGACAAACCCGCTGAGGCCGCGCCGGCCAGCCCTGCTTCTACACCGGCTTCCGCACCTGCGGCTACAGCTGAAGCCGCTGCAGAGCGTCTGCCTGCGCCCGCCAGCTTCTGGGTCGCCCTGGCCAGTTGCGCTGTGGCCCTGGCCCTCTTTTACGCCTACTTCAGCTTCGCACGGCTGGAGATCTTCAAGATGCTGCTGGGCTCTTTCTTCCCGCTGGCTGTGATGATCATGGCGGTGCTGGGCACCATCGTCTTCGGACTGGCCACGCCCACGGAGGCGGCCGCCATGGGCTCGCTGGGCGGTTTGCTGCTGGCAGCAGCCTACCGGCGCCTGAACATGCAGGTCATGAAGGAGTCTGTCTACCTCACCGCCAAAACCAGCGCCATGGTGTGCTGGTTGTTTGTGGGCTCGAGCATTTTCTCGGCGGCTTTTGCGCTGCTGGGCGGGCAGGAGCTGATCAACCAGTGGGTGCTGTCCCTGAACATGACGCCGGTGCAGTTCATGATCCTGGCGCAGGTGGTGATTTTCCTGCTGGGCTGGCCGCTGGAGTGGACCGAGATCATCGTGATTTTCATGCCGATCTTCATACCGCTGCTGCCTCACTTTGGCATTGACCCGTTGTTCTTCGGCTTGCTGGTGGCGCTGAATTTGCAGACCGCATTCCTCAGCCCACCGGTGGCCATGGCAGCGTTTTACCTCAAGGGTGTGAGCCCGCCGCATGTCACGTTGAACCAGATTTTTGCCGGTATGCTGCCTTTCATGGCCATTCAGGTGCTGGCTATCTTCTTGCTGTACCAGTTCCCGGCCATTGGCCTGTGGCTGCCTGAAATGCTGTACAAGTAATTTCAGGGCACTTGATTTTTCAGGGGCGCTTCGGCGCCCCTTTTTTTGGGTGAGGCTTTGGGGCGGCGAATGTCGCTAAGATTGACGTTAACGTCAACATGAGCCCGTCCCGCGGGCTTGCCTTGATGATTTTCATGGAGACGCACATGTCAGATTTGTCCGCCGAATTCAAGGCCCTGGCCAATTACCGCCCCACGCACAAGGTGCGCTTTGTCACGGCCGCCAGTTTGTTTGACGGGCACGACGCAGCCATCAACATCATGCGGCGCATCTTGCAGGGCATGGGCGCCGAGGTGATTCACCTGGGCCACAACCGCAGCGTGGACGAAGTGGTCACAGCCGCCTTGCAGGAAGATGCGCAGGGCATCGCCATCAGCTCGTACCAGGGTGGGCATGTCGAGTACTTCAAGTACATGATCGATTTGCTCAAAGCCCGTGGCGGCGAGCACATCCAGGTGTTTGGCGGCGGTGGCGGCGTGATCGTACCGCCCGAAATCCGCGAGCTGCATGCTTATGGCGTGACGCGCATCTACAGCCCCGAAGACGGGCAAAAGATGGGCCTGGCCGGCATGATCGGCGAGATGGTCATGCGCTGCGACAAAGACCTGACCGGCTATGCACCGCACACCATGAAAGCCATTGAAGGCCATGGCGAAATGAACTGGCGCGCGCTGGCGCAACTGATCACCGCTCTGGAAAACGAGAAGGCCGACGCGGCGCTGGTCAAGCAGATCCGCGAGCAGGCAGCCACATGCAAAGTGCCTGTGCTCGGCATCACGGGCACGGGCGGCGCGGGCAAATCCTCACTCACCGACGAGCTGATACGCCGCCTGCGGCTTGACCAGGGCGACAGCCTGCGCATTGCGCTGATCAGCATCGACCCCTCCCGCCGCAAGAGCGGCGGCGCGCTGTTGGGCGACCGCATCCGCATGAACGCGATCAGCCCATGGTCGGTAAGCTCTTCACCAGTTCAAGCCGCCGAACCGGCTTTGCCGGGCGGCAGGCGGGCGGCCCCCGCGGGGGGCAGCGAAGCACACGCAGTGGCGAGCGTGAGGGCACGTGTCTTCATGCGAAGTCTCGCAACGCGTGACTTCGGCTCTGAAATCTCTAAAGCCCTGCCTGACGTCATCGCCGCCTGCAAGGTGGCCGGCTTTGACCTGATCATCGTCGAGACCTCGGGCATCGGCCAGGGCGACGCCGCCATCGTGCCGCATGTGAATGTGCCCATGTACGTGATGACGCCCGAGTTCGGCGCGGCCAGCCAGCTCGAAAAAATCGACATGCTGGACTTTGCCGAGTTTGTGGCCATCAACAAATTCGACCGCAAGGGTTCGCTGGACGCGCTGCGCGATGTGGCCAAACAAGTGCAGCGCAACCAGGAAGCATGGACCACGCCCACCGAACAGATGCCGGTGTTTGGCACCATGGCCGCGCGCTTCAACGATGACGGCGTGACCGCGCTGTACCAGGCGCTCAAGCCCCGGCTGGTCGAACTCGGCCTGAGCCTCAAAGCCGGCACGCTGCCGCAGGTGGCCGTGCGCCACAGCACCAACCAGACCCCGGTGGTGCCGGCAGCGCGCACGCGCTACCTGGCTGAAATTTCTGAGACGGTTCGCGGCTACAAAAAACGGGCTGCAGCGCAAGGCCAACTCGCGCGTGAAGTGCAGCAACTCAAGGCCGCTGCTGCCATGCTGAAAATCGACAAGCCAGGCCGGGCACCCGCTGCTGAAGCAGCGCTTGACCTGGCTGGCCACCGCAAGGCACGCATGGATGCCGACGCACGCGACCTGCTGGCTCAGTGGCCGGACATGCAAGCGGCCTACGCCGGCGAAGAATACGTGGTCAAAATCCGTGACAAGGAAATCCGCACGGCGCTGGTCACCAAGTCCTTGTCAGGCACACCGATTCGTAAAGTCAGCCTGCCCAAATACCACGACGATGGCGAGGTGCTGCAGTGGTTGATGCTGGACAACGTGCCCGGCAGCTACCCCTACACCGCCGGCACCTTTGCCTTCAAGCGCGAGGGCGAAGACCCGACTCGCATGTTTGCCGGCGAGGGCGACGCCTTTCGCACCAACACGCGCTTCAAGCTGCTCAGCTCGGGCATGGCGGCCAAGCGACTGTCCACCGCCTTTGACTCGGTCACGCTGTACGGCAATGACCCGGATCTTCGCCCCGATATTTACGGTAAGGTGGGCAACAGCGGCGTGAGCATTGCCACGCTCGACGACATGAAGGTGCTCTACGGCGGCTTTGATCTGTGCAACCCCGGCACTTCGGTCAGCATGACCATCAACGGACCTGCACCCAGCATTCTGGCCATGTTCATGAACACCGCCATTGACCAACATATTGATAAGTTCAAGCTAGAAAACGGCCGCGAACCCACCGACTCCGAGACGGCAAAAATTAAAGAATGGGTGCTGGCCAATGTACGCGGAACGGTGCAAGCCGACATTTTGAAAGAAGACCAGGGCCAGAACACCTGCATCTTCTCGACAGAATTTTCATTGAAGGTGATGGGCGACGTGGCGCAGTACTTTGTAGACCATGATGTGCGCAATTTCTACAGCGTGTCCATCAGCGGCTACCACATCGCCGAAGCCGGTGCCAACCCGATCAGCCAGCTGGCATTCACGCTGTCCAACGGCTTTACCTTTGTTGAAGCGTATCTGGCGCGCGGGATGCACATTGACGACTTTGCGCCGAACTTAAGCTTTTTCTTTTCCAACGGCATGGACCCGGAATACACCGTGATGGGCCGTGTGGCGCGCCGCATCTGGGCAGTCGCCATGAAAGAAAAATACGGCGCCAACGAACGGTCCCAAAAGCTCAAGTACCACATACAGACCAGCGGGCGCAGCCTGCATGCGCAAGAGATTCAGTTCAACGACATCCGCACCACGCTGCAAGCGCTGATTGCGATTTACGACAACTGCAACAGCCTGCACACCAACGCTTTTGACGAAGCGATCACCACGCCCACCGAAGACTCGGTGCGTCGCGCCATGGCGATCCAGCTCATCATCAACCGCGAATGGGGCCTGGCCAAAAACGAAAACCCGTCGCAAGGTGCTTTCATCATCGAAGAGCTCACCGAGCTGCTCGAAGAAGCTGTGCTGACCGAGTTCGAGCGCATCGCAGAGCGCGGTGGCGTGCTGGGCGCCATGGAAACCGGCTACCAGCGCGGCCGCATCCAGGACGAGTCCATGCACTACGAAATGCTCAAGCACACCGGCGAGCTGCCCATCATCGGCGTGAACACCTTCCGCAACCCGCACGGCGACCAGGTGATGGACAAGCTGGAGTTGGCGCGCAGCACCGACGAAGAAAAGCAAAGCCAGTTACAGCGCCTGCAAGCTTTTCATGCGCAGCACGCCAATGAATCACCGGCCATGCTCAAGCGCATGCAACAGGCCGTTATCCATAACGACAATGTGTTTGAAGTGCTGATGGACGCAGTGCGCGTCTGCTCACTGGGGCAGATCACCAACGCGCTGTTTGAAGTCGGCGGGCAGTACCGGCGCAGTATGTAAGCGCAGGCCATCTTGCAAGCGGTTAAAATGCTCATCAGTTACAAAAGCCCACAGGAACTTTCATGTCCAACCCGCACTCTCATTCTTCTTCCGACCATGGCAAACCCGCTGAAGAAGTGGACGCCATCGAGGCCATCGTGCCGATGATGCCGATTGTTTTGCCATTGGCTGGCGGCGTGCTGATTTTCATGCTCGCCTTCATCGCCGTTGTCATGGCCTGATCACGGCCACCGGGCGCCTCAGCGCCCCAAGCCCAAAACCCGCCCTGGCGGGTTTTTTTACGCCTTGGCGGCATAAGGCTATGCAAGTTTTGCATATATATAGCTTGTAACCACGCTGTAACTTACAGCCGAAGTTCTTAGAATGACCTTCCCGAGCGCCTGGAGTCTGCTCACTGCGAGTCCTACTTTGCATGCTTGCGCCCGGATCCATTGCAGCGCTATTTCGACAGTCACCCCTCTCATTTCGATGGCCGCAAGGCCAGACGGGGTAGTTGCCGAAATCACGTTTTTTAACCTTGGAGCTTTTTTATGAACCACCCCGCCATGCAAGGGCTCGCACTGAATGTGCCCGCCCATGTCAAACATGCCAAACTGATCGCCTGGGTCGCCGACGTGGCCGCCATGTGCAAACCGGATGCGGTTTACTGGTGCGACGGCAGCGAGGCCGAATACCAGCACTTGTGCCAACGGCTGGTCGATGGCGGCACCATGCAAAAGCTCAACCCGCTCAAGCGCCCCAACAGTTTTCTGGCGCTGAGCGACCCCAGCGATGTGGCCCGCGTGGAAGACCGCACTTACATCTGCTCCGCCAAAAAAGAAGATGCCGGCCCGACCAACAACTGGGTGGTCCCAGCTGAGATGCGCGCCACACTGGCACCGCTGTTTGACGGCTGCATGAAAGGCCGCACGCTCTACGTGGTGCCGTTTTCGATGGGCCCGCTGGGCTCGCCGATTGCGCACATCGGCATCGAACTCTCAGACAGCCCCTACGTGGCGGTCAACATGAAGCTCATGACGCGCATGGGCCGTGCCGTGTATGACGTGCTGGGCGCCGAGGGCGATTTCGTGCCTTGCATTCACACTGTGGGCGCGCCGCTGGCAGCCGGGCAAAAAGACGTCGCATGGCCCTGCAACAAGACCAAGTTCATCGTGCATTACCCTGAAACGCGTGAGATCTGGTCTTACGGCTCAGGCTACGGCGGCAATGCCTTGCTGGGCAAAAAATGTTTTGCGCTGCGCATCGCCTCCATCATGGGCCGCGACGAAGGCTGGCTGGCCGAGCACATGCTGATCCTGGGCGTAACCAACCCGCAAGGCCGTAAGTACCACGTGGCTGCAGCGTTTCCTAGCGCCTGCGGCAAGACCAATTTTTCCATGCTGGTGCCGCCCGCTGGCTTTGAGGGCTGGAAGGTCACCACCATCGGTGACGACATCGCCTGGATCAAACCATCGGCCGACGGCCGCCTGCGCGCCATCAACCCCGAGGCCGGCTACTTTGGCGTGGCCCCGGGCACCAACATGCTGACCAATCCGAACTGCATGCGCAGCCTGACCAAAGACACCATCTTCACCAACGTCGCGCTCACCGACGACGGCGATGTCTGGTGGGAAGGCATGGAGCATGACGCACCGGGCAAGGCCCTGCCGGCGCACCTGATCGACTGGCAGGGCAATGACTGGACACCCGAGATCGCCAAGCAGACCGGCGCCAAGGCCGCGCACCCGAACTCGCGCTTCACGGTGGCAGCCACCAACAACCCGGCACTCGACAGCGCCTGGGACGACCCCAAGGGCGTGCCGATTGACGCCTTCATCTTCGGCGGTCGCCGCTCGACCACCGTGCCCCTGGTGACCGAAGCGCGCAACTGGACCGAAGGGGTTTACATGGCCGCGACCATGGGCTCTGAAACCACGGCCGCCATGGCCGGCGGCAACGGCAGCGTGCGCCGCGACCCGTTTGCCATGCTGCCCTTCACCGGCTACAACATGAGCGACTATTTCCAGCACTGGCTGGACATGGGCCAAAAGCTCGCCGCAAAGGGCGCCAAGCTGCCCAAAATTTACACCGCCAACTGGTTTCGCAAAGGCGAGGACGGCAAGTTTGTCTGGCCCGGTTACGGCGAAAACATGCGCGTGCTCAAGTGGATGATTGAGCGCATTGACGGCTCAGGCCAGGGGCATGAGCACTTCAGCGGTATCAGTCCGCGTTACCAGGACTTGAACTGGACGGGCCTGAATTTTAGTGCCGAGCAGTTTGACATCGTCACGCGCATGGACAAAGCCGACTGGCAGCAAGAGCTGGCACTGCACACCGAGCTGTTCACGCAACTGGCTCACCACCTGCCGCAAGCCCTGAAAGACACCAAGGCCGCCATCGAAAAACGAATGGCAGCCTGAGGTCTGGCGCTATGGCTTAGCGCAGCTGGTTCAAAAAGGCGCGCAAGTCAGCGCTGCCCAAGCGCAGGGCGCGCTGTGTCAACACTGTCTGCGGGCCGGCCGTGGCGTGCTGCGCATCGCCCTCGGCGTTTTGACGGCTGAAAGCCATTTGCAAATCAGCCATCACGCGGGAGTCGCTTTGCGCCATGCGCCACAGACGCTGGTCGGCGCGGTCACGTGCCTGGCGCTGAGCCCAGCCGTCCAAGCCGCTGCGTGTCATCTCAATCAATCGATTGACCGTGCCGGACAGCAAGGCCAGTGCGGCAAAGCTGAAAAGCCACAGTGCGATCCACAAAACCAGCAGATGTCCTTCAGCCAGGCTGTCCATCACCTGGTAGCCCACCACCAGCACGGCAGCCAGCACAGCGCAAAGCAACAAGGCGAGCGTTGCGCCTGCCGGCGACCAGCGCTTGCGCAAGGCCAAAGCGCCTTCAATGGCAGCCTCGATACGGCTCACGCCTGGATGCTCATTGGCGTACTGAATATTGACAAAACTGGTCATGATTTTTTCCTCTAGGTGCCGTTCAGACTGCAAAAGCTTGTTTTAAGACGACAGCAACGTTGAACAAGGCCTTGATACTAGGGTTATTACCCATGCTGTTCAACTTTATATTTGTGATTTAATTCATTCACAAAATTGATTTACTATGTTGCGTACACTTTTTTGCGAATGGAGTCTTCTTGAGCACCCCCAACTTCCGTACGCTGGACCTGAATTTACTGCGCGTTTTTGATGAGGTGATGGCCGAGGGCAGCCTGACCCGGGCTGCCCGCAACCTCTCGCTGACGCAGCCGGCCGTGAGCAATGCGCTGCGTCGTCTGCGCGAAACCCTGGGGGACGAGCTGGTTCAGCGCAGCGGCCAGGGCATGGCGCCCACGCCACGCGCCCGCGCCATCTGGCCGGCTGTGCGCGAAGCGCTGGCGCAACTGCAAAGCTCTCTGATACCGAACGAATTTGTACCGGCCGAGGCCAACACCAGCTTTGTGCTCGCCATGTCGGATGCGACCGCCGCCGAACTGATCCCGGGCCTGACGGAAACACTTGAAAAACAAGCTCCCCGCGTGACGCTGCGCGTGGTTCCCCTGACCACCCGCGACCCGCGCAGCATGCTCGACGAAGAGGCTTGCGACCTGGCCGTGGGCTACTTTCCGTCCATGCTGGCTGACTTGACGGCGCGCACCCAAAGCGGCGAGCCCCAGCCATTTTTTCACCAGCGGCTCTTTACCGGTGAATACGTTTGCGTGATGCGCAAAGACCATCCGCTGGCCCAAGGCCCGCTGACCATAGACGCTTTTTGCGCAGCAAGGCACATGCTGGTGAGTTTTTCGGGCCGGCCCTTCGGCTTTATAGACGAGGCATTGGCAACGCTGGGACGTGAGCGCTTTGTGGTGCTGACAGTCAACCAGTTCTTCACCGCCGCCCGGGTGGTGGCCAATGCCAATTTGCTGACGGTGCTGCCGCTGCATTTTTTGAAGGTCACGGGTTTTGCCGATCAGCTGGTTTTCCGGCCCCTGCCCTTTGAAGTTTCACCGGTGCTGGTGGACGCGGTCTGGCACAGACGCAACCAACAGCGCAGCAGCCATGTATGGCTGCGCGAGGTGGTGCAACGCGCCACCGACTCCGCATTTCAGCAAACGCCCAGCGCTTGATTGACGGACGCTTGATCGGTGAATATTCAGCTTTTGTCCGACCTGCACCTGGAGTCGCACCCGCATTTCTCAGCGCAGCCCCTGGCCGGCGCCGACGTGCTGGTGCTGGCAGGTGACATCGGCTCTTACCAGCACAACTCTGACTTGACGCGCCTGGCCGTGCCGGACTTCGGCTTGGCCCGCTTTTCACCCAGGCCGGTTCACGAAGGTGGTGCCGCATGGCCGACGCCGGTCATTTTTGTGCCCGGCAACCATGAATACGACGCTCTGGAGTTCGACCAAGCCCACCAGCGTCTGCGTCAGGCTTGCGAGCGCTGGGGATTGATTTGGCTGGAACAAGAAAGCGTGGTGTTGCAAGGTGTGCGCTTTGTCGGCTGCACGCTCTGGAGCGACTTTGACGGCTTGAGCAGCGCACCCGGCACGGCAGCCAATGACCTTGCAGCCGCGGCACCCGGCGCTCTGGCCGAACAATTGAAGGCGCGCGACAAAGCCTTCCGGGCTGCGAATTTTTACCTGCGCAAAAATCACAGCCTGCAAGGCGGCGCGCCCTTGCTGGCCGAACAGCTGCGGGAGCGGGCTCTAGAAAGTCAGCGCTGGCTGCGCCAGGCACTGGCCGCCGGCTTTGACGGCCCCACCGTGGCGGTCACGCACTTTGCACCCAGCTTGCTCAGCGCCGACCCGCGCTACGGGCTGACACCAGGCACCGCCGGTTTTTGCAATGCGCTGGACGATCTGCTGCCTGCCGCAAAGCTGTGGCTGCACGGCCATCTGCACTGCGCGCAGGACTACGTCAGCCGGGGTTGTCGCGTGGTGGCCAATCCGCTGGGCTATGCCCGCAAGGGCGAGCAAAAAAACTACAGGCCGGAACTTTTGATCGCCGTCTGAGCCAGCCCGTCAAAGCAGGTGGCCAAGACCAGAGAGACGATCTCTTCGTCGCTGTGTTGACCGCTGGCCTGCATGAATTCGAGCACCGGGTCACAAGCACGCGAATACAAGGTGTAGAGCACCAAGAGCGGCGGCAGCTTGGGGTTCAAACTGCCGTCTTGCTGGGCAGCCTCTATCCACTGACCGATGTGGTCGCTAACTTGCAGCAAGCTGTCAAGGTAGTCCCGGTTGGCCAGAAGGGTGGCCCGCAGGCTGGAGTTCTGGCTGGGCAAAGAAGGCATTTGCCCGGCCAATTGCAATTGCATCATCCAGCGCACCACGGCCTTGAGTTGCACCAGCGGCTCAGCTTGCGCCGGGAGTTCAGCCAAAAAGTTCTTGGCCAACCTGAGCAGTCGCACCATGGCGGCGGCGGCCAGATCCTCTTTACTGGGAAAGTGCTTGTACAAGCTGGCTTTGGCAATACCGACTTTGGCCGCCACCTCGTCGACGGTCATCAGGTCAAAGCCTTTTTCGGCCAACAAAGAATTAACCGCCTCAACGATGGCGTCTTCGCGCGCCACCAACATCTGTGCTTTGAAAGAGGGTTTGACCACGGGTTGGGTCGTCGCACTGAGGGCAGCACCTGCCGGGGAAATAAAGGTCACCATGCCTTGAATTTTATCGCAGCACTGGACTTAAAGTTTTTTTAAAAAACAGTTATTCCAAATAAAAATTAAATCGATTTCATTGTGACTATTAAGTTCAATTTAAAGCCTTTGCTGTCAGGCTTGCTGCGGCTCCGCTGCGCCCTTGCCCGAACCCAGGGTGAAACTAAAGCGCGCGCCCTCGCCGACGGCCGCTTCTGCCCAGATGCGACCACCGTGGCGTGACACGATGCGCCGCACCGTGGCCAAACCGATGCCGCTGCCTTCAAACTGCGACGGAGAATGCATGCGCTGGAATGGCGCAAACAGCTTGTCGGCGTGGGCCATGTCAAAGCCCGCGCCCTTGTCCTTGACGCAAAAAACCGGGTCGCCTTCAGCATCTGCCTGCCCCTCAAAACTGATGCATGTGATGGCCTGTCCGGCGCTGAATTTCCAGGCGTTGCCCAGCAAGTTTTCCATCAGCTGTCGCAGCAATCGATGGTCGCCGGTGGTGCGCAGACCGGGCTCAATCTGCGCCTGCAGGACGCGGGACGGATCGCGTTCACTCAGCGATGCCAGCACCTCAGCGGCCATTGCGCTGAGGTCCACAGGTTCGCGGCGCAGCGGTTCGCGTGCCAACTTGGCCAATGACAGCAAGGCGTCTATCAGCTCGCCCATTTGCACCACACCCGCGCGGATGCGTTGCAAAAAATGCCGGCTCTTGCCGATCTGCGATTCCGGCAGGCCTTCAATAGACATCTCGATCAAGCTGGCAAAACCATCGACAGCGCTCAAAGGGGTGCGCAGGTCGTGCGACACCGAATAACTGAAGGACTCCAGTTCCTGGTTGGCCAACTTCAGCTCGGCCGTGCGCCGTTGGACGCGGTCCTCCAGGCTGGCGTTGAGGTTGCGGATCTGCACGTCGGCCTCTAAGCGCTCAAGCTCTGCCGAAGCGCGTGAAGCAAAAATCTGCAGAGTCGAATGCAGCAGGGCGGTCTGGCTTGCTTTGAGCGGATCGCGAAACACCACCACCAACATACCGGCCATCTGCCCCAAAGAATTTTCCAGCCGGTGGCCCGCATAGGCCTGGGAGCCGCATTTGCTCAAAATCGAAGCCTCAGGGTACAAGGTTTGCACATGCTCGGGCACGATCAGGCTGGAGGTGGTCGCCAAGCCGCGGCAAGGTGCCTGCGCAATTGCATACTCAAGCTGCGGCACCCATTGCCCATTGAACACAGCGGCCACGGTGCGCCCGCGCAATGGGTCGCCAGGCAACAAACGCACGACAAAAGCGCCATTTGCACCCATGGCCTCAGACATATTGCGCACCAGCATTTCAAAAAAATTGCCGCCGCTCTGCATGGAGACACCCGCAGCCATCTGCGCAATCGCCTTTTCCATGCGGTTGCGCCACAAGCGCGAGCGTATGTTGTCAATGCCGAAACTCAGGTTGTCGGCCAACTCCTGCAGCAGACCGATCTCTTCAATGCGGGCAGATTGCGCTTCGGCCGAATACAGCTCCAGCACGCCCAGGGTCTTTCCGCCGTGGCGCAGCGGCAAGGCCAGGACGCTGCCGTAGCCGCGGGCCAGCGCCTCCCGGGCCAGCTGAAAATCCCCGGGGCTGGCCTGCAGATCGGGCGACTCGCACACTTCATTGCGGCGGATTGCATCACAGGCAGAACCCGGGGTGCCGGCAGGCCCCTGGGCCCAGCTCAGCCGCACGCTGCTGAGATAGCCCGCCTCATGGCCGGCATGGGCCATGGGCTCGACACTGCGGCCCTCATCATCACGCGCGTAGCCGACCCAAGCCATGCGGTAGCCACCCACCTCGACAGCCAGCCGGCAAATCTCGCCCAGCAATTGCAACTCGTCTTCTATACGGGTCAAGGCGCGGTTGCTCTGACTGAGCAACTTCAGGGCGCGCGTGCTGCGGGCCAGTTCGGCGTCAGCCAGCCTGCGAGCGGTGATGTCGCGTATGGTGCCGACCACGCGCTCACCCACCAGGTGCGCAAAATGGCGAACCCAGACGATATCGCCGTCGGGCTTGATCAACCTGCACTCAACCTCGGTGGGCAGACCGCCCATGTTGGCTTCTACGGCAGCCTTGACGGCCGCCAGGTCATCCGGATGCACGGTGCCCAGATAACGGCCCGGCTTGTCATAAAAGCTTTGCAGCTTGCGCCCGATCAGGCGTTCGCAGGCAGGGCTGATGTAGAGCAACTCGCCGGTGCTGGCGTTGCGGCTGTAAAAAACATCTTCGGTATTTTCGGCGAGCTCGCGAAAGCGCTCCTCGCTGGCTTTAAGCGCAGCCAGGGCCTGCTCAAGCGCTTGATTTGGCGAATTTTTTTCCATCACTGAAGAAAAACAAATGGCATAGCGCCATGGTAGCCGAGTCATCCGTTTTTGCGTACGTCATTTCATGGGCGTATTCTGTGTGGCATCGCAATCAAGATTTTTGGAGTGAGGTAAATGCCTTGGTGGTTGAATCAGTCGGGAGAAGCCAAACCCTTTTTTAATCTGCGCCGCTGGGCCAGCGTCGCGCTGCAAAGACTTCGCCGCGTCGGGCCTGAACAACCGGCCGGCGTGAACCCGCCCGGAAACGACTTAGCGCCCGCAACAATTCAGCCAGCTCAGCCAGCTCAGCCAACTCCGCCATCAACGCCATCTGCTGCACCGGGCACCCAGGCGGTTTTAGCCTTCGATGCGGATGAGGCAGCAGCGCCACAATTACTGCCAACGCTGGAAGACTCACCGTCCAAAGCCCGGCGCGCAAGCTTTAACCGGCAAGTGTTCGACTTTGATGGCGAGCGCTACGGATTCAATTTGTATGTACCCGCGCAAGCTGCGGTCGTAGATACGCTGGACGCCCGCTTGCCGCTGCTGGTGATGCTGCACGGTTGCCAACAAGATGCGCCCGACTTCGCCCGCGGCACGGCCATGAACACCCTGGCCGCCCAGGCGCCCTGTCTGGTGCTTTACCCGGAGCAGCTGACCAAGGCCAACCAGATGCGCTGCTGGAACTGGTTTGACACATCACACCAGGGACGCGGTGCCGGCGAGCCGGCCATGCTCGCAGCTTTGACCCGACTGATCATCGCCCGCTACCCGGTTGACGAAGCCAGGGTCTATATCGCCGGTCTGTCGGCAGGCGGCGCCATGGCCGCCATCGTCGCTGCCCATTACCCGGAGCTGTTCGCAGCCCTGGGCGTGCATTCGGGTCTGCCGACCGGCGCGGCCAAAGACGTGATGTCAGCCTTCAAAGCCATGCGCGTTGGCGGGCAGCACCGCAAGCTGACGGGACCGCAAGCGCTTGAACACCGCATGCCGACCATCGTTTTTCACGGCAGCGCAGACACCACTGTTCACCCGGGCAACAGCCAAAGCATCGTGCAGGCTGCCACGGCAGCACTAACGGCCAGCGGCCTGGCGCTGCAACACAGCGAAGCACTGCTGAGCCCGCCGTCCGCCGACGAGAACTTGCGTCAGGCAAAGCGCAGCGTCTACAAAGGCGACGATGGCCGCAGTTTTATCGAACACTGGTCCATTGTTGGCAGCCCGCACGCCTGGGCTGGCGGCAACCCGGAAGGCAGTTACACAGACCCTGAGGCTCCCGGCGCTTCTGCGGCCATGCTGGCCTTTTTTCTGCAACACAGTCGCTAAAGACAAAACCGCCAAAAAAAACGGCCTGCCATGGGCAGACCGTAGAAAAAGCGGTGCAGCGCCAGGGCTGCACCTGAAAGGGAATTAACCGCCCTTGCTGGGGCGTTTGCCCGGGTTTTTCTTGCTGCGGGTCCAGGAGCCGCGTTCAAGGCTGACTTTCTGGCCGTGGCCGGCAGTACGTGTCATGCCGGGAGCAAGAGTGGGTTTAGGTGCGCACCTGTCGGCTTCGACTCGGATTTTTTTAGGCATGGAAGACTCCGGTTAAAAATAGCTGAATGGAGCATTTTATGCCAAGGCCGCCAGCGGCAGGTTGAGCAGCAGGTTTTGAGGCTTCAGACGCAAGGCCCGGTCCTCGCTCATCATCAACCCCAGGTAGACCGGCTTACCCGCCACATCGGCACGCATTTCCTGCGGCTGATCGAACTCCAAACGGAACAGGCTGAGCAGGCGCTGCAAGCGATCAGGCTCTACCGGTTTGTCTTCGTACAGGTCATTGAGCAAAGCCGAGGCATGCACATCCAGGCCCACATGCCAGCGCCAGGCGGCATCGTCAATTTTTTGCAAAGGCCGCACGCGCACCGCCACGCCCAGCATGTGCTGCACCCATTTCTCCAGAACCCGCGCCAATGCGCTCAAGCCAGAGCGCGCCCGGGTCATGGTCAACACCAGTCCGTGGCTGAGGTCGTTGTTCACCTCGTGCGTGAGGTCTAACAAAAAGTTGTAGCGCTCACCGGCACGCCAGTAGTCGGCGGCGTTGTCGTCGCTCAGCACTTGCAAGCGAACTTCTCGCATAGGCGCCTTGGCTTCAGCCAGCAGACGGCCGATGTCGCCCAGGCCGCCGGTGTCTTTGAGCATGTCGAGCACGCTCAAGTCACCCGCCAGTATCTGCCCCTGCTCTATCGTCAGGCGCTGCGGCCGAAACAGCATCTCCGCCGCCCGTACTTCATAAGCATCTTGACTGTCATGCAAAACATTGCGGGCAATGGCCTGCGCCAGTAAATCCAGAAACAGCGGTGGCACGCCCATCACACCCCGCCTGAAAAGCCCCAGGTAGCAGGCTTCCAAACTGCCGGCGGCCAGCAAGTCGTTGCGAAAGTTGACAAACAGCGTGTAGCTCTCGCGGGCGTCAGCGTCCTTGATGGCGGCCAGTTCCACCAGGCCGACAGCGCGGGCCGGCTCGGCTTGCAGCGCCTCGTGCAGCTTGATCTCATTGGGGCAGGACTCAGGCAGCAGCGCCAGTTCGGGCCGCTGCAAAAAAAGCCGCAGGTAATCGTCGGTCGGTACCAGCCAGCCCCGCGCATTGCGCTGGAGCTGGTCAAAACCGCTGGAAGGCCAAAAATTTTGCATGTGTGCGATGGTCGCACAAACCGGCCACCAGCCTTGCAAATCAGGGCGTAGCAGCCGGCTCCAGCAAGCGCACCGCAAAGGGGTTGCGCTGGCGGGTGTCCACCGTCACATGCACGGCGCGCACGTCACCGGCACCGGGCACTTCCAGCCGGGTGAGTTGCGGGATCGGTTTTTTGTTCAGCATAAAAGGCTGGTCAAAGCGAAAAACATGGCTGTCGCCGTGAATCAACAGCACCGGGATGTTGGATTGCGCCGCCAGGGGCAGCAAAGTCTCGCCAATGCTGGCGCGGTAGCCCGAGTGCGCAGGAAAGTCTTCCCACAGGCTCTTGGCTTCAAACACGTCAGCTTGCATGGCCAGCACGATGGCTTTGGCCTGTGACTGGACTGCGCTTGCAAAGGCTTCACGTATCCAGGCGATATTGGCCTTTTCACGATCAAAAAATTCAGCCACGGCGCGCGGGTCGCGCACTTCAAAGTTGTTGTTGCTGCCCACAATGTGCAGCGTGGCAAACACCACGCCCTGGTGCGTCCAGCGCTGGTTTTCTACAAACTTGGCAAAAGCCGGCGCCGCGGTTGACTGGTTCAGCACTGCCAATGGCTGCTTGCCCAGCGACAAACCCGGCTTGTAAAAAGTGGCACGCAAAGCCTGCAGGCGCTCCAGCGGATCATGACCGCCGTTATTGGCGCGGTGGCAGTCGGTCCATTCGTTGTCGCCCGGTGTGAAGACCAGGGCGCTGTCAAACAAGCCGAAATGCCCGAGTTGTACTTTGGACTCTTCATCCGAGCACAGCGTCGAGCCCGACTTGAAGTCACCGATGTGAATCGAAAAATTAGGGCGCTCCTGGTTGATGGCACGGATCAGCGATTTGTAGGGCGCGTAGCCCTGGGCGGCTTGACCGTAAGGAAGATCACCCAAGGCTACAAAGCTGAAGGGCTGGGCCGCAGCCACTTGGGCGACGGCGCACAAGAGCGCAGCCATGCACCAGTGTTTACACAAAGACATTGCGCGAAGTTTCATTTGGAGTTTCCTTTTCAAAACTACATTTTTTGATATCTGCAAGTCGATTTGATGACGGCGCGGGTCACTCGCTCAACATCAAGGCGCTGGTCGACGCGCGCTGACCGTGCAGAACCCTACCAGGGCAAGGTATTGCCCTGGTAGTCCACCAAAGAACCGGTTTGTTGCGGCTCAAGACCTGCCAGCACCGACAGCAATTCCTTGGCGGCCACATCAGGCGAACGTAATTTGAGTCCGGTTTTGGCAAAAGGCTTTGACAGCGCAGTGTCCACCGTGCCCGGGTGCAGTGCCACGCACAGGGCCTGGGGGTTGCGACGCTTGAGTTCGATGGCGGCCGTCTTGACCAGCTGGTTGAGTGCGGCCTTGGCTGCGCGGTAACCGTACCAGCCGCCCAGCGCGTTGTCGCCGATGCTGCCGACCTTGGCCGACACAAAGCCGGCTGCACAGCGACCCTGCCGGGGCAGGAGCGGTAAAAAATGCTTCATCACCAGCGCCGGGCCGATGGTATTGATGCGAAACACCTCGCTCAGGTAGTCAGCGTCCAGCTGCGCCCAACTGCGCTCGGGCTGGCCCGCTGCGCCGTGCAAAAAACCGCTGGCCACGATCAACAGGCGCAACTCAGCGCCCTCTGCAGCGCACTGCGCCGCCACCCAGGCGGCAGCGTTTTCAAGGCTGGCTTCGTCGCTGTAATCGATGGCCGGTTGCGTGGCGCGTCCCAGCGCCAGCACGCTGTCGATGCCGTGCTCGCCGGGTATGGACAAGGTTTGCACCAGCGCAGCACCCAAGCCGCCACCGGCGCCTATGACCAACGCCAAGGGCTTGGCAGGGGCTGCGGTGGTGTCGGTGTCTCTCATGCCGGTGTCAAGATTCGTCGTCCAGCAAGCGCACGCGCACGCTCTTGCCCTTGACCTTGCCGGCGCTGAGTTTTTGCAGCGCCTCGTCGGCAATTCGGCGGTCCAGCGCCACGTAGGTCGAGTATTCGTTCACGTTGATCTTGCCAACCTGCTCGCGCTTGAAGCCGGCCTCGCCCGTCAGCGCGCCCAGCACGTCGCCGGCGCGGATTTTTTCTTTGCGGCCGCCCACAATTTGCAAGGTCACCATGGGCGGCACCAGTGGTTCCTGGCTGGCCGGCGTCAGGTCTTCCACCTTGTGCCACTCGGACTCGGCGTTTTGCAATTGCTCGATGCGCCCGACCGCGCCCATCTCGTTCATAGACGCCAGGCTGATCGCCCAACCCTCTTCGTCAGCGCGGCCGGTGCGGCCGATGCGGTGAATATGCACCTCGCTGTCGGGGGTCACATCCACATTGATGACCATCTCCAGCTGCGAAATATCCAGCCCGCGCGCCGCCACGTCAGTGGCCACCAGCACCGAGCAACTGCGGTTAGAAAACTGCACCAGCACTTGGTCGCGCTCGCGCTGCTCCAGCTCACCATACAAGGCCAGCGCGCTGAAACCCTGCGCCTTCAAGACCTGCACCAGCTCGCGGCACTGCACCTTGGTGTTGCAAAAGGCCAGCGTGCTGGCCGGGCGGTAATGGTTGAGCACTTTGGAGACCGTGTGCAGGCGTTCGCTGTCCCGCACTTGGTACCAGCGCTGGCGGATCTTGCTGGCCTCGTGTTGCGCCTCAACCTTCACTGTCTGCGGCTGGCGCATGAACTGCTGGCTGAGTTTGGCAATGCCTTCGGGATAAGTCGCTGAAAACAACAAAGTCTGCCGCTCGGGCGGGCACTGGCGCGCCACCTTGGCGATGTCGTCAAAAAAGCCCATGTCGAGCATGCGGTCGGCTTCGTCCAACACCAAAGTGTTGAGTGCGGACAGGTCCAGATGGCCGCGCTCCAGATGGTCCATGATGCGACCGGGCGTGCCGACCACAATGTGCGCGCCATGTTCCAGGCTGGCGTTTTGCCCGCGCAGGGCCACACCGCCGCACAGCGTCACCACCTTGATGTTTTCTTCAGCCCGCGCCAGACGGCGGATCTCCTGCGTCACCTGGTCAGCCAGCTCGCGCGTCGGGCACAACACCATTGCCTGCACCGCAAAGCGGCGCGCATTCAGGTTGGCCAGCAAAGCCAGCGCAAAGGCCGCCGTCTTGCCGCTGCCGGTTTTGGCCTGTGCGATCAGGTCTTTGCCCAGCAGCGCAATCGGCAAACTGGCCGCCTGGATGGGCGTCATCTGGGTGTAACCGAGCAGTTGGAGGTTGGCCAGAGCAGCAGGCGTCAAGGGCAGGCGGGCGAAATCGAGGGGGGCGGGGGAGGCAGTCATAGGTGGATTATCGGGCTTGGGTGTTTGAAGACGTCATCCAACAGTGCTAAGGTTTGCCTCAAGGCTTTCCAATCCAAGGGTTTTCATGACAGTTTTTGACTTTGATTTGCTGGTGATCGGTGGTGGCAGCGGTGGTGTTAGGGCGGCGCGAATGGCGGCGCAACGCGGTGCCAAAGTTGCGCTGATCGAAGCGCAGGCCATGGGCGGCACGTGCGTCAATGTGGGTTGCATTCCCAAAAAACTCTACAGCTACGCCGCGCATTTTGCAGAATCTTTTGAAGAGTCACACGGCTTTGGCTGGGTAGGCCCCGCGCCCGTGCTCGACTGGGCTGCGCTCAAGGCCAACCGCGCGCGTGAGATCACGCGCCTTAACGGCATTTACTTGCAACTGCTCAAGGGCGCAGGCGTGCTGGTGATTGAAGGTTGGGCCACGCTGGTGGACTCGCACACGGTGGCCGTCGGTGCGCAGCGCTACAGCGCTAAAAACATACTCATTGCCACCGGAGGCAAACCCAGCGTGCCCGAGATCGCCGGGCGCGAGCATGTCATCACATCGAATGAGATTTTTGACATCGACCCCTTTCCGAAGCGCCTGCTGGTGGTTGGCGGTGGCTACATCGCTTGCGAGTTCGCGTCCATCTTCAAGGGCCTGGGCGCAAGTGTCACGCAGCTGTACCGCGGCGCTCAAGTGCTGCGCGGCTTTGACGAAGAAATACGCCACTTCATCGCGGCTGAGATGCTCAAGTCCGGCGTGGACCTGCGGCTGAATGCGGATGTGGCCTCCATCGTCAAAACCGCTAGCGGACTGCAGGTCACGCTGCAAGACGGCAGCAGCCTCGAAGCCGATGCGGTGCTCTACGCCACCGGCCGGGTACCGCTGGTGCAAGATTTGGGGCTGGAAGCACTGGGCATCGCGCAAAAACCCGACGGCGCTATTTTGGTCAACGACAACTACCAAACCTCTCTACCGCACATTTACGCCGTGGGGGACGTCACCGCGCGCGTGCAACTGACGCCGGTGGCGCTGGGCGAAGCCATGGTGGTGGTCGACCATCTGCTCGGACCCGCAGCCGGCAAGGCACCGCGCAGCATGAGCTACGACTTCATTCCAACGGCGGTGTTCACGCATCCGAACATCGGCACGGTGGGTTTGACGGAGGCCCAGGCGCGCGAACGCTTTGGCGCGGTGCGTGTTTTTAAAAGCGAGTTCAAGGCGCTCATGCACACGCTTAGCGGCAGCAGCGAGCGTACCTTCATGAAACTGCTGGTTGATGAAGCCTCAGACCGCGTGGTGGGCCTGCACATGGTGGGCGCCGAAGCCGGCGAGATCGTGCAGGGCTTTGCCGTCGCCATGAAAGCCGGCGCGACCAAGGCCGTTTTTGACAGCACCATCGGCATTCACCCGACGGCGGCTGAAGAGTTTGTGACCATGCGCGAACCTGTCAAAGCCTGAAGAAAGGCCACACCCATGAAAGCCGCCCCCTTCCTGCCCGCCTTCATCGCGCCCACGCGCCACACCAACGCTGCCCAAGCGCTGGCCCAGGTGCAGCTGATTTACAGCCAACAGATCGCCCACCTGCGCGACTGCATGCAGCGCTACGTGGCCGGCGAGACCCTGCCCGGCCGCGTGCGCGCCTGTTATCCCTTTGTGCGCATTCACACCAGCACGGTGGCGCGCGCTATTTTGGAAACGCCGGACATGGAGCAACTGAGCTACGGTTTTGTGGCAGGGCCTGGCCATTTCGAGACCACCCTGACCCGGCCCGAGCTGTACGGCCCCTACTACCTGGAGCAGTTCCGCCTGCTGCTGCAAAACCATTCGGTGGCACTCGAAGTGGGCACCAGTTCGCAGCCGATACCGGTGCATTTTTCATTTGCCGAGCGCGACCACATAGAAGGCAGCCTGAGCGCCGAGCGCCGCATGCTGATGCGCGACGCCTTTGACCTGCCCGACCTGGCCGCCATGGACGACGGCATTGCCAACGGCACTTACGAAGCGCGCCCCGGCGAGCCGCAGCCGCTGGCGCTGTTCACGGCGGCGCGGGTCGATTACTCGCTGCAACGCCTGCGCCACTACACCGGCACCTCGCCCGATTGGTTTCAAAACTTTGTGCTGTTCACCAACTACCAGTTCTACATCGACGAGTTCGTGCGGCTGGGCCATGAAGAAATGCGCAGGCCTGATAGCCCCTATGTGGCCTTTGTCGAGCCGGGCAATGTGGTGACACGGCGCGTCGGTTTGCCGGCAGAGGCCGTTGACACTTTTGGTCTGGCACCGCCGCGCCTGCCGCAAATGCCGGGCTACCACCTGCTGCGCGCCGACCGCAGCGGTATCACCATGGTCAACATCGGTGTCGGCCCGGCCAACGCGAAAAACATCACTGACCACGTGGCCGTGCTCAGGCCGCACGCCTGGCTGATGTTGGGCCACTGCGCCGGCTTGCGCAGCAGCCAGCAACTGGGCGACTATGTGCTGGCACACGGTTATGTGCGCGAAGACCATGTGCTCGACGAAGAGCTGCCGCTGTGGGTGCCGATCCCGGCGCTGGCCGAGATCCAGATGGCCTTGCAGCAAGCGGTTGAAGACGTCACGCACCTGCAAGGGCCTGAGCTCAAACGCATCATGCGCACCGGCACCGTGGCCAGCACCGACAACCGCAACTGGGAGCTGCTGCCGGCCAACCAACCGCAACGCCGCTTCAGCCAGAGCCGAGCGGTCGCGCTGGACATGGAAAGCGCCACGATCGCCGCCAACGGTTTTCGCTTTCGCGTGCCCTACGGCACCTTGCTGTGCGTGAGCGACAAACCGCTGCACGGCGAGATCAAGCTGCCCGGTATGGCCGACCACTTCTACCGCGAACGCGTGGACCAGCACCTGCGCATCGGCATCCGTGCGCTGGAGCTTTTGCGCAGCCAGGGCAGCAGCCAGTTGCACAGCCGCAAGCTGCGCAGTTTTTCAGAGGTGGCGTTTCAGTAAGAACGCGGGACGCGTTCAGGCCTCAGGCAAAGCCAGTTGCGTGGGCTGGCGCTTTTCGATGGCGAACTTGAGCAGAGCGGCGCTGCGGAAAATGCCGTGCGCAAACTTGCCGTAGGGCAGCGTTACAAACAGCGCCATCACCGTGCCAAGGTGCACCGCCAGCAGCACGGCCATGGCGGCGCTGTCGCGCCAGACCAGCAGAGCCAGGCCGGTCAGGCTGATTAGGAAGAGCAAGGCGATAAAGCCGCGGTCCATGGGTTTTTGCGCAGCGTCACCGTGGCTGGCGTGGCGACGCAGGTTGAGCCACAGCAAGCCGGCCGGCCCGATCAGCAAGCCGATGCCGCCTACCGTGCCCAAGATCACGGGCAGGCTGGTGTAGCCATAAGGCGCCTGCCAGTTGAACAGGTAGTGGTAGAACGTGGCCACCGAGGTGGAGGCAAAGCACAGCATGAAACCGTAAAAGGTCAGATGGTGAAAGCGCCGGCGCCACAGCGTGGGCGCGTCGTCGCCATTGGGGCAGCCTTCAGCGGGCTCGTCGGCGCTGGTCAGGTTGGCGCCGTCCAGGTACTTCAGGCGCAGTGCGGCCGAAGTCGCTTCAAGTGCAGACTCACCCAGTGCTTCAGATGCTTTAGCGGGTGAGACATCACGCCAAAAACGAAGCACGCCCAGAGAGAGCGCCAGCACAGCAAACAAGAAAATCGGTGCGAACATCAGCACCATCAAATTGTGCGAAAAGATCGCGTAAAAATTACCCGCCAGCGGCTTATGCCATAGCGTGCCATTCACCCCGAGAGCCAGCACCAGAAACAGTGCCAAAGCCGCCGCCAGCGCTAAGCAGATCATGAGGCCCTGGCGCTGGTAAAGCGCACCGAGCGCGGGCGGCCAGGCGTAGTCGGCATAGGTTTGCACGCGCACTTTGGCCATGGCCTGCGGCACGTTGATGGCGAACTCGTGCGGCGGCGCGTACTGGCAGGCGTGGTAGCAGGCGCCGCAGTTGTGGCACAGATTGGCCAGGTAATGAATGTCAGCCTTGCCGAACTCCAGGTGCCGCGTCATTGCCTGGAACACGGCGCAAAAGCCTTCGCAGTAGCGGCAGGCGTTGCAGATCTGCATTTGCCGGGAGACTTCAGCCTCGTTCGCTGTCAGTTCGGGCAAGGCGCCGGAGGCCAGGGCCACCGCCTCGCGGGTCAGGGCTTCAAGCTGCTGCATGGCTGTCTTCCGTCAAATTTTTCAGGCTGCGCGCGGCCTTGGCGGCCTGCACGCCGGCGATGCGGCCGAAGGCCGTGCCGATGGTCATGCCGACACCGGCGGTATAGCCCTTGCCCAGCACATTGCCGGCCATCAGCTCACCGGCGGCAAAGAGGTTAGGGCTGGGCTGATCGGCAAAGCGGATGGCGGTGGTTTCGTCCACCTTCATGCCCAGGTAAGTGAAGGTGATGCCGGGCTTGAGCGCGTAACCGTAAAACGGCGCCGTGTCGATGGGCCGTGCCCAATGCGTCTTGGCCGGGCTCAGGCCTTCAGTGTGGCAATCATCGAGCACAGCGTGGTCAAAGCTGCCGATGCGGCAAGCCGCGTTGTAGTCTTGCACGGTCTTGACGAAGGCTTGTTCATCCAGCCCCAATTGGCGCGCCAGCTGCTCCAGCGTGTCGGCTTTTTCGCCGGGAAACACCGGCGGCATGAAGCGGCCCACGGCCTTGGCGTCGATGATCGAAAACCCGCGCTGGCCGGGCTGCTGGGCCACCAGCCGGCCCCAAATGGCGTAGCGCTTGGGCCAGAAGTCTTCGCCCTCGTCATAAAAGCGCTGGGCCTGCTGGTTGACCACAATGCCGAGCGACACGCAGTCAACGCGGGTGCAGATGCCGCCGTCGTAGAGCGGCGCGCGCGCGTCAATCGCCACGCAGTGGCTCTGGTCAGGCGCGCCGATGGTGTCGGCCCCCTGCGCCATCAGGTCCTTGAGCAGCACGCCCATGTTGAAGCGGGTGCCGCGTATGGCGAAGTTGTCGGCCGGCCACTCACCGGCTTCGTTTTGGCCCCAGGCCTCGCGCAGCCATTCGCGGTTGGACTCGAAGCCGCCGCTGGCCACCACGCAGGCGCGCGCCTCAATGCGCTGCGCACCGGCCTGGCCGTTGACGTGCGCAGCAACAAAGCGGCCGGCGTCAAGCTCGAGCCGCTCGACTTCGGCCTCATAACGCACCTCGATGCCCAGTTGTTCTGCGCTGCGGTAGTAGGCATTCATCAGTGCCTTGCCGCCGCCCATGAAGAACGCATTGGTGCGCGACAAATGCAGCGTGCCCGACAGCGATGGCTGAAAGCGCACGCCGTGCTGGCGCATCCAGCCGCGGCAGCTTGATGACTCACGGATCGCCAGGCGCGCCATGCTTTCCGTGGTCAGGCCGCCGGTGACCTTGAGCAGGTCTTGCCAGAATTCTTCTTCGGGGTAGGCCTCAGTCAGCACGTCTTGCGGCGCGTCATGCATGCAACGCAGGTTGCGGGTGTGCACCGAGTTGCCGCCGCGCCACTCGCGAGGCGCCGACTCGAGCACCAGCACGCTGGCGCCGGCTTCGCGCGCCATCAGGGCAGCGCACAAGGCAGCGTTGCCGCCACCGATCACCAGAACATCCAGCATTCACCAACCCCTTGTAAAAAATCAATCTGCGCGGATTTGCGCCCGCTTGACGATGTCGCTCCACACCTTTTGCTCGCCGGCAATGAAGCTGGCGAACTCGCTGGCCGGCCCGCCACCGCCGATGGCGCTGTCGGTGGCAAAACGCGCTGTCACGGCCGAAGACTTCAAGGCCTTGAGCGACTCTTCCTGCAAGAGTTTGACCACGTCGGCGGGCGTGCCGGCGGGCGCCAGAATGCCGTACCACTGCGAGGTTTCGAAATTCTTGAAGCCCATTTCAGCCACGGTTGGCACATCCGGCAGGGTGGAAATGCGCTGCGCGGTGCCCACGGCGATGGCGCGCAGTTTGCCGCTGCGGATGTAAGCACCCAGCGCCGGCAATCCGGCCGACGAGGCTTGCGTGCGACCGGCCAGCAGGTCAGTGAGCTGAGGGCCGGTGCCGCGGTAAGGAATGTGCGTGATGAACATGCCGGTAACCAGCTTGAGGTATTCCATGGCCAGATGGCCGGCGCTGGCATTGCCGGCAGAGCCGTAATTGAGCTGGCCGGGGTTCTTTTTGGCGTAGGCCACAAACTCTTTGAAGTTGGTCGCCGGCACGTCCGGGTGAATCACAAACACATTGGGCACTTTGGCCAGCAGCGTCACCGGCATGAAGTCTTTGTTGACGTCGTAGGGCTGGTTTTTCAGCATGTAGGGGTTCACGGCCAGCGTGCCCACATGGCCCAGGATGATGGTGTGGCCGTCCGGCGTAGCTTTGGCAACGTCTTGCATGGCTGTCACGCCGGCGCCACCTGGCTTGTTTTCAACAAAGACAGACTGGCCTAACTGCTTGGTCAATTCGGCCGCCACCGAGCGCGCCACGATCTCCGAGGTGCCGCCCGGGGCAAAGGGCACCACAAAGCGGATTGCTTTGGATGGCCAGGCTGACTGGCCGATAGCGGGCAGGGCCAAGCTGGCAGCGCCAGCGCCGGCGGCTTGCAGGACAGTACGGCGGGACAAGAAAGAAGTGCTCATGAAGGTCTCCGGATAGTTATCAACCATGCAATGTATCGGCTTTGAGAGCCGGGCTTCACACCTTAGCGCGGTGCTGGCGCTTGCATCAGTGGATTATCCCTCGGGCCATAAAAGTCATGACATCTACTTTAGAGCCAGTCAGAGCAGCCCGGCAAGCAGGCGCAAGGCATGGGGCCATCACGCAAAGTGATGGCTGGAGCGCCAGGCTTCAGGCGCCCTCTTTCAGGCGGCCGTCTCGCCCGTCAGCCTGGCGCCAACCCAGCGACCCGATCGCACGGCCTCTCGCGTGCAATCAGCCAGCACCACGCGCGCGGCCAGCGCCGCCGGTGAAAGCTCGTCGTCCGACAGACTGCACAGCGCGCTGGCACGCAAAGCCAGCGGGTCGCGCAGTTCAGTGAGTACAAAGCGCTGCCCGGCATCCGCAAAGCGAGCCACCGCCGCCCAGGGTTGCAAGGTGCAGCCCAGGCCGCTGTCCACCGCGTCCATCAGCATGGCCAAGGAATCAATCTCAGCAATCACTTTGGGCTTGAACTTGGCACGGGCAAAAGCACTTTCGAGCGTGCTGCGCAAGCCGTGCGATCCGGTGGGCAAAATCAGCGGCAAGCCGGCCAGCTGCGCCACGCTCAAGCGCTTGCGGGCAGGAGCGATTGAAGCGCGCCGCGACTCGATCAAAAACAGTTTTTCCTCCAGCAGCGGCATCACGCTCAAGCGCCGGCCGGCCTGGCTGTCGAACAGCATGGCCAGGTCCAGCTGGCGCGCGTTCAGCATGGCCGTCAGGTGACCCGACAGGCTTTCGACCACGTGCAGGCGCACGTCGGGGTAGCGCTCGCGCATGGCGCGCAGCAGCGGCAGACCCAGCACGGCGGCCGTGGTCGGCGCCATGCCCACGCTGACGCTGCCTGTCAAACGCGCCTGATGCGCCGCCCGAACAGCCTGCTCGGCATGCCGCAGCACCAGCTGCGCTTCATGAAAAAACGCCAGCCCGGCTTCGGTCGGCGTCACGCCCTTGGGGCTGCGCTGCAACAAGCGGGTCGAGAGTTCGCTTTCGAGCCGGCTGATCTGCTGGCTCAGCGCCGACTGCACCAGCTCGAGGTCTTGCGCAGCGCCGCTGATGCTGCCCAGCTCGACGACCCGGACAAAGTAGCGAAGTTGGCGCAGCTCCACCTTAAACCGCCGCGCGCGGCTTGACCAGCGCCGCCCCCTGCTTGGCGCGCTTGCGAGCTAACTCAACATCGGCATCAAAGGCCAGCGCCACCCCCATGCGGCGTTTGACAAAGCTCTCCGGCTTGCCGAAGAGGCGAATGTCGGTGTGGGGCACAGCCAGCGCTTCGGCCACGCCGTCAAACACAATCCCTTTGGCATCGACGCCGCCATAAATCACGGCGCTGGCGCCCGGGCTTTTGAGTGCCGTGTTGACCGGCAGACCCAAAATGGCGCGGGCGTGCAACTCAAATTCGTTTTGCCACTGCGTGCACATCGTCACCATGCCGGTGTCGTGCGGGCGCGGACTGACTTCGCTGAACCAGACCTCGTCACCCTTGACGAAGAGCTCAACGCCAAACAGGCCCTGGCCGCCCAGGTTGTCGGTGACAGCCTTGGCGATGTCGCGGCTTTTTTGCAATCCGGCCGGGCGCATGGGCTGCGGCTGCCAGCTCTCGACATAGTCGCCGCTGACCTGCACATGGCCTATCGGCTCGCAAAACTGCGTCTCGACCTGCCCGCTGGCGCCGACGGCGCGCACCGTCAGCAGCGTGATCTCGTAGTCAAAGTCAATGAAGCCCTCGACGATGACGCGGCCGTGGCTGACGCGCCCGCCGGCCATGGCATAGTCCCAGGCGGCGCTCACATCGGCCGGCCCGGCGATCTTGCTTTGGCCCTTGCCCGAGGAGCTCATCACCGGCTTGACGATACAGGGGTAGCCGATCTTTGTGTCGATGGCGGCCTGCAACTCGGCCAGCGAATCACAAAACACATAGGGGCTGGTCGGCAAGCCCAGCGTCTCGGCGGCCAGGCGCCGGATGCCTTCGCGGTCCATGGTCAGGCGCGCGGCACGGGCGGTGGGAATCACGCGCACCACACCGGCGGCTTCCAGCTCTTCGAGCATGGGCGTGGCAATCGCCTCGATCTCGGGCACCACCAGGTGCGGCCGCTCTTTTTCAATCAAGGCCTTGAGCTGTGCCGGGTCGCTCATGGTGATGGTGCGCGCATGGTGGGCCACCTGCTGGCCGGGCGCGTTCTCGTAACGGTCTACCGCGATGGTCTCGACACCCAGGCGCTGCAGCGCAATCAACACTTCCTTGCCCAGCTCGCCGGAGCCCAGCAACATGACTTTGGTGGCGTGGGGGGACAGGGGGGAGCCAAGAGTTTTCATGGGGGTTGCGCCTGAAGTGAAAGGGGAAAGAGCTGAAGGATGAATTTTACCGATGCAGCGAGGCACAATCTCGCCATGAACCGCGACACCAGCACCCCGATATTTTCTGCCCGCTCACTCAGCAAGCGCTACGGCAGCACCACAGTCGTCAACGAGCTGTCGTTTTCGATTGCCCCCGGCGAGTGCCTGGGTGTGATCGGGCCCAACGGCGCCGGCAAAACCACCACCATCCGCATGTGCCTGGGCCTGGCCACACCCGACGCCGGCGAAGTGTCTTTCTTTCCCGGCGGCGGCGCGCCTGCGCTGCAGATGCCTGCCGACGCGCTGGCCATCAAGGCGCGGCTGGGCATCGTCAGCCAGTTCGACAGCCTGGACCCGGACTTCTCATGCGCCGAAAACCTGCTGGTCTTTGGCCGCTACTTCGGCATGCCCGACGCGCGTATCAAGGCGCGTATTCCGCAGCTGCTCGAATTTGCCTCGCTCACGCACAAGGCCGACGCCAAGCTCAGTGAACTCTCGGGCGGCATGAAGCGGCGGCTGTCGCTGGCGCGCGCGCTGGTCAATGACCCGCAACTGCTGCTGCTCGACGAGCCCACCACCGGCCTGGACCCGCAGGCCCGCCACCTGATGTGGGAGCGGCTGCAGCGGCTGGTGCAGCAGGGCAAGTCGATCTTGCTGACCACGCACTTCATGGACGAGGCCGAGCGCCTGTGCAACCGCCTGCTGGTGCTGGACCACGGCCAGAAAATGACCGAAGGCACACCGCGCGATCTCATCGCCAACAACCTGGAGCCCGACGTGGTCGAGGTCTACGGCCAGGGCGCGCTGGCGCTGGCAGAGTCACCACTCAAGGCGCTGGCCGCGCGCACCGAAGTCAGCGGCGAGACGGTGTTTTTCTACACCCAGGACGCCAAGGCCCTGCTGGCCGCGCTCACCGATTACCCGCAGCTGCGCACGCTGCACCGCCCGGCGAACCTGGAAGACCTTTTCCTCAAGCTCACCGGCCGCCAGATCCGCGAGGACGCATGATGAGCAACACACCCTCCCTGTGGCGCGCACCGCGCCTGAGCATGCGCTGGCTGCCCGTTTTTCGCCGCCACCTGCTGGTCTGGCGCAAGCTCTTGATTCCCAGCCTGGTGGGCAACATCGCCGAGCCGCTGATAACCCTCGTCGCCTTTGGTTACGGCCTGGGCGCCTTGGTGGGGCAAGTGCAACTGGGTGGCGTGGCCGTGCCCTATATTTTGTTTTTGGCCAGCGGCTCGATCTGCATGAGCGCGATGAACGCCGCATCTTTTGAAGCCCTGTATTCAGCCTTCTCGCGCATGCATGTGCAGCGCACCTGGGACGGCATCATGAACGCGCCGATACAGCTTGACGACGTGCTGATGGCCGAAATGCTCTGGGCCGCCTTCAAGTCACTGTTCACCATCAGCGTTATTTTGCTGGTGATGCTGGCGCTGGACATCAGCCACAGCCCCATGCTGCTGCTGGCCTGGCCGCTGCTGGGCCTGGTCGGCATCGTGTTCTCCAGCATTGCGCTGATTTTTAACGCGCTGGCCAAGGGCTACGACTTTTTCACCTACTACTTCACGCTATTTCTCACGCCCACCATGTTT
>JBIKPY010000114.1:0-4426 GCA_044357185.1 Polaromonas sp. | reverse complement strand
TAAGCGCCTGTTCAAAGATTTTTGATGAAACCTGTTATTGCCCTGGTGGGCCGCCCGAATGTGGGCAAATCGACGATCTTTAACCGCCTGACCAAATCGCGGGATGCGATTGTGGCGGACTTTGCCGGGCTCACACGCGACCGGCATTACGGCAACGGTAAGCTCGGCTCGCAGGAATACATCGTCATCGACACGGGTGGCTTTGAGCCCGATGCTGCATCCGGCATTTACAAGGAAATGGCCAAACAGACCCGTCAGGCGGTGGCCGAGGCCGATGTGGTGGTGTTTGTCGTCGATGCCCGGGCCGGGCTCAATGCCCAGGACCACGACATTGCGAAATACCTGCGCAAGCTTGGCAAGCCGACTGTGCTGACAGCCAACAAGGCCGAAGGCATGACAGAGGGCGTGCAACTGTCCGAATTCTTTGAGCTGGGTCTGGGCGAGGTGCTGCCCGTGTCGGCCTCGCACGGCCAGGGCATGCGCACGCTGGTGGACATGGCGCTGGCGCCTTTGCACCTGCCAGACCCCGATGAGCTGGGCGAACCCGAAGACCCGACTGTCATCAAACTGGCCGTGGCCGGGCGGCCCAATGTGGGCAAATCAACCCTGATCAACACCTGGCTGGGCGAAGAGCGCCTGGTGGCCTTTGACCTGCCCGGGACCACACGCGATGCGATCTCGGTGCCCTTCGAGCGCGCCGGTCAGAAGTTTGAGCTGATCGACACCGCCGGGCTGCGCCGCAAGGGCAAAGTCTTTGAGGCCATCGAGAAGTTCTCGGTGGTCAAGACCCTGCAAGCCATCGAAAACTCCAACGTCGTGCTCTTGCTGCTAGATGCCACGCAGGGCGTGACCGACCAGGACGCGCACATCGCAGGCTACATCCTGGAGTCGGGCCGCGCCGTGGTGCTGGCCATCAACAAGTGGGACGCGGTAGACAGCTACCAGCGCGAAACCCTGGAGCGCTCCATCGAAACCCGGCTGGGTTTTCTCAAGTTCGCCTCCATCCACCGCATTTCGGCCATCAAGCGCCAGGGTCTGGCGCCGGTCTGGAAATCCATCATCCAGGCCCACGCCTCGGCCAACCGCAAGATGTCCACGCCGGTGCTCACGCGGCTGCTGCTCGAAGCGGTGCAGTTCCAGCAGCCGCAGCGCTCGGGCATGTTCCGCCCCAAGATGCGCTATGCCCACCAGGGCGGCATGAACCCGCCCATCATCATTGTTCATGGCAACTCGCTGGAGCATGTGAGCGAGTCCTACAAGCGCTACCTGGAAGGGCGATTTCGCAAAGAGTTTGACCTGGTGGGCACGCCCATGCGAATCCAGATGAAGACCTCGAGCAACCCTTTTTCGGGCAAGGAATCGGACTAGGGCTGCCCGCCTGCCAGAAAGTGCTGTGGTAAGGTAAGGCTTCATCAACTCACTCTGAAACACGGAGAATATCGTGATCAATAACAACAAAGGTCAGCTCTTGCAAGACCCTTTTCTTAACACCCTGCGCCGTGAACATGTGCCAGTGTCGATTTACCTCGTTAACGGCATCAAACTGCAAGGTCAGATTGAGTCTTTTGACCAATACGTTGTACTTCTTCGCAACACGGTGACCCAGATGGTTTACAAGCACGCTATCTCTACCATCGTTCCCGGACGCGCTGTGAATTTCAGCACCTCCGAGTCCGACGAAAGCCCAGCTAGCTAAGCCCTGTGGACTTGCGCCCCGCAGCTTTCACCAACGTCATTTTGATCGGTGTTGATTTCGGCCTGCCGAATTTCGACACACATCTCGAAGAGTTGGGACTTTTGGCCCAAACGGCGGGCCTGACCCCTGTTTCTCGCATGACCTGCAAACGAAAAGCGCCTGATGCGGCGCTTTTCGTGGGCACCGGCAAAGCCGAAGAAATCAAAATGATGGCCCGCGAGGTCGGCGCAACCGAAGTGCTGTTTGACCAGTCGCTGAGTCCGGCGCAGCAGCGCAACTTAGAGCGCACGCTGGACATGCCGGTCAACGACCGTACCCTTCTCATTCTCGAGATTTTCGCCCAACGCGCCCGCAGCCACGAGGGCAAGCTGCAGGTCGAGCTGGCGCGCTTGCAATATCTCTCAACCCGGCTGGTGCGGCGCTGGTCGCACCTGGAGCGCCAAACCGGCGGCGCCGGCGTGCGCGGCGGCCCGGGCGAAAAGCAGATCGAACTCGACAAACGCATGATCAGTGAGTCCATCAAGCGCACCAAGGAGCGTCTGACCAAAGTCAAGCGCCAGCGGCAGACCCAGCGCAAGCAACGCGACCGGCGCAACGCTTTTTCTATCTCTCTCGTGGGCTACACCAACGCAGGGAAAACGACGCTCTTTAATGCCCTGGTCAAAGCCAGAGCCTATGCCGCAGACCAGCTTTTTGCCACGCTGGACACCACCACGCGCCAGCTTTACCTGGGTGACGCTGCGCGCTCGGTGTCCTTGTCAGACACGGTGGGTTTCATCCGCGATCTGCCGCACGGGCTGATTGATGCTTTTGAGGCGACGCTGCAGGAAGCGGCTGACGCGGACTTGCTGCTGCACGTGGTGGACGGCTCCAATCCTGATTTTTTGGCGCAAATAGAGCAAGTGCAGCGCGTGCTGACCGAGATCGGAGCCGGCGGGGTGCCTCAATTGCTGGTCTTTAATAAGCTCGACGCGCTTGAAAATGCCCGCTGGCCGCTCCATATGGTGGACATGTTTGAGGTTAATGACCCTGAATCCGAGTCACCTCGCAGTCTGCAACGTGTCTTTGTGAGCGCGCAATCCGGGGAAGGTCTGCCCGTGTTGAGGCAATTGCTGGCGGATTTGGCAGGTTCCTCGCTTGGCGAGGATTCCCCTTTCACGCCAGAGGCTGTTGCCTAATTAGGCACAATGTCATTGTTAACAAATAACAAGAGAAATCGATCCATGAATCTGAACCCTGTGCTCCAGACGATAACGGCCTTGCCCGCACGCCTGAAACAGCGTGCGCTCGGCATGTTCAATCTCAATGATCCGCGCTGGGGTCGCGACGAAGACAAGTCCCCGCCCGCCGAAGGTGGCCCCAAGCCAGAAGCCAGGCCTGAAGATTCTCCGGCTCCGCCGCCCCCGCGGCAGCCTCAACCCCGGGGTGCCAACCAGGGCCCGCCGGATCTGGACGAGCTCTGGCGTGACTTCAACCGCAAGCTGAGCGGTTTTCTGGGCGGCATCAAGGGCGGTGGTGGCCGTCCCCGCGGCCCTGCCGGGCCTTCCGGTGGTGGTGGCGGGTTTCAGCCGGACATGAAAAGCGCCGGTATCGGTGTCGGCCTGATTGCGGCCATCGCTGTGTTGATCTGGCTGGGCACCGGCTTTTTCATCGTCCAAGAGGGTCAGCAAGCGGTGATTACCCAGTTCGGCCGTTACAAGGCCACAGTCGGTGCCGGCTTCAACTGGCGCCTACCTTACCCTGTGCAGCGCCACGAGATGGTGGTGGTCACTCAGATCCGCTCGGTCGATGTAGGCCGTGACACGGTCATCAAAGCTACTGGCCTGCGTGAGTCGGCCATGCTGACCGAAGACGAGAATATCGTTGAAATTAAATTTGCTGTGCAGTACCGCTTGAGCGATGCCCGCGCCTACCTGTTTGAGAGCAAAGATCCTGCTGGTGCCGTGGTGCAGGCCGCTGAAACGGCTGTGCGGGAAGTCGTCGGCAAGATGCGCATGGACTCTGCCTTGGCCGAAGAGCGTGACCAGATCGGCCCCCGGGTGCGCAACCTGATGCAAACCATCCTGGACCGCTACAAGGTGGGTGTAGAAGTTGTCGGCATCAATTTGCAGCAAAGTGGTGTGCGTCCGCCCGAGCAGGTTCAAGCTTCGTTTGACGATGTTCTCAAAGCCGGTCAAGAGCGCGAACGCGCCAAAAATGACGCACAGGCTTATGCCAACGATGTGATTCCGCGCGCCGTCGGTTCGGCTTCACGTCTCAAAGAAGAGTCTGAAGCCTACAAGGCCAGGATTGTGGCGCAGGCCCAGGGTGATGCGCAGCGCTTTCGCTCTGTGCTCAATGAGTACCAGAAGGCACCGCAAGTCACGCGGGACCGCATGTACACCGACGCAATGCAGCAGGTGTATTCGAACGTTACCAAGGTGATGGTCGAGTCCCGGCAGGGTTCCAACCTGTTGTATCTGCCGCTGGACAAGATTATTCAAATGAGTGCTCAGGGTGCCACGGGCTCAGATATTTTGATTGCCCCGCCTAGCAACCCTGTGCCGGCACCTGCCTTGCCGCCACCCCCCCCGGCTGACACGCGCGCTCGTGACGCACGCACTCGCTAAGGACACACCGTGAACAGATTAGGATTTTTAGCTTCTTCGCTGCTGGTGGCCGTGGTGCTGCTCAGTTCCATGTTGTTTGTCGTTGACCAGCGCCAGTTCGGTGTGGTTTACGCACTCGGAC
>JBIKPY010000073.1:0-13816 GCA_044357185.1 Polaromonas sp. | reverse complement strand
GACGAAGTCGCTGGCAGCGCCGACCTCGCGGCCGCAAGAGGCGCTGCGAGCGCCCAACTTGACCAGTGCTTCGACCGCTTGCGGGCTGCGGTCATAGACGGTGAGTTGATGCCCCGCCTTGACGATATTGGCGGCCATGGGGCCTCCCATCACACCGAGGCCGATGAATCCGATTTTCATAATAATTTGCTCCTGCGTTAAGAATTCACTGCGGGGAAACCGGCGTCAAGCCTGTTCGCTCCACTGCTGGATTTCCCAGACGGGCCGTCCGCGAAGGTCACTGACGTTCTTGCGCGTGAACTCGGCTGCGCCCGGCTTGGCGCCGAGCTTGTCGTAGGCCTGCTTGGTCAGCGGCGCGGTACGGGCGAAAGCATCCTTGATCTTTGACCACTCCAGCGCCTTGGGTATGACCTTGTTTTCGGCCATGAATTTAGAGGTCTCGAGCACGGCACGGGCATCGGCCTCGGTGGGCCACGACCAGCCCCGCGAAAACAGCACGTCGTCCTTGACGACCTTGGCGCCCTGTTCGGGGTCGAGTTTCCAGTAGTCCTTGACCAGCTGGGACACGGCGCCAGCTTCCATTGCTGTCAGGGCAGCGACGGCTTCCTGCTGGGCCACAAGGAACGCGACCACCGCCTGAGGGTGCCTTTCAATCAGGCCATTGCGACCGATCCAGAACGAACGATGCAGGTAGTAGCCGTCCGGAAAGAATGGCGATTTTCTGACGTTGGGCAGGAGGATGCCTGCGCCTTTGCCGGCCGGGCCGTCATAGTGCTCTTCGGTGTAGCCGAACGAGTTGGCGATGGCCGTCGTTCCGCTGGCCTGGGCTGCCAGGTAGGCCGGGTAGATGGTGCAGGTGGCGTCTACGCCAGTCGGAACGGAGGCCGCCTGCGCATGTGTGGGCATGTTGATGAATTTGATGCCTGTGTCCTTGATGTCGTCCACGCCCATTTCGTAGCGCAGCATCTGGAACAACGCGCTCTGTGGGTCGCCGCCCAACGAAACGCCGACGGTCTTGCCCTTGAGGTCCTGGAAGTTGCGAACGGGTGAGCCCTTTCGCGTCGTGATCAGGAAGCGCAAGTGCCCCTCACCGACCACCAGCAGACTGATGGGCAAGCCGCTGGAAATACCGCGGGTGATCGGCGTGTTACCCCACATGCCGATGTCGAGGTTGTTGCCAACCATGGCCTCGACCATGGGCAAAGCCGTCGGGTACTCGCGCCAGTCAATGCTCAGGTTGTAGCCGAACTCGGCTGCACGTTTTTCGAGCAGCTTGTTGTTGATCATGTACTGGGTCATGGGCGAGTTGCCAGCCGCCCAGGGAATGCGGCCGATGGAAATCTTCAGGTCCTGGCGGGAGCCCTGTGCCTTGATGATGGCTGGCATGCCCAGCAGGCCCGCGCCGGCCAGGGCGGAGCCGCCGAGGACGAGCTGCCGGCGTGTGTTTGTGAAGTTGTTCGATGCAGTCATGGATGTCTCCTATGTAAATTAAATAAAGTAACGCTCGGAAAAATGGATTTAGGCGGGCTCAGGATCACACCGGAGCCGCCACTTCTTCGCTGCCACCGATGGCGCGGTAGGCCTCATCACGGATCAGGCTCCAGATCTGGTCCACGTGACGGCCGAAGTTGGGTTCGGCCCGTGTGTGCTCGCTGCGGTCGCGTGGCAGCTCAATGGGGATCACCGCGCGAATCCGGCCCGGATGGCTGCTCATGACCACGACACGGTCGGCGAGAAATACGGCCTCCTCAATGTCATGGGTGATAAAGATAGCCGTCTTGCGCTGCTCCCTGGGCGCCGTCTGGCCCCAGATCTGCAGCAACTCGACCTGCAGGATCAGGCGGGTCTGCGCATCCAGCGCGCCCAGCGGTTCATCCATCAACAGGATGTCGGGGCCGTTGGCCAGCAGGCGCGCCAGTGCTACGCGCTGCCGCATGCCGCCCGAGAGCTGGTGAGGATACTTTTTCTCTGCGCCGTTCAGTCGCACCAGCTTGATGAAGTGGCGGATACGTTCTTCGCGCTGCTCGGGGGTGAAAGGTTTGCCTGGCGTGCCAAAGCGCAGGCCGAAGCCGACGTTCTGCTCCACAGTCTGCCAGGGCATGAGCGCGTAGTCTTGGAACATCACGCCGCGGTCGGCGCCGGGGCCAGTCACGGGTGCGCCGTCTTTTTCGATGGTGCCGGTGCTGGGTGTGTCAAGGCCTGCCACCATATTAAGGATGGTGGATTTTCCGCAGCCTGAAGGCCCGACGATACAGATGAACTCACCACTGTCGATGTCCAGATTGACATCGGTCACGGCCAGCGTCTTCTCACCCGTGCGAGGGGCGATGAAGCTTTTGGAGACGCCCTGCAGGCGCAGCTTGCACGGGGATTGGGTCTGCTCGGTCATGATTAGTTTCTCCAGGGAAGCAGCCGGATCTCGGCGGCGCGAAAGATACGGTCAATCAGCAGTGCCACGAGGCCCACCACCACCATGCACACGACGATGGCGTTGAGGTTGATGCTGTAGGCATAGAACACGAACATCATCTGTCCGATACCGCCGGACCCGCCGCCGCCCGACTTGGCGCCGACGGCAAGTTCCGCCGCGATGATGGCGGTCCAAGCCACGCCCATGGCTAGGCGGGATCCGAGCAGCACGCTTGGCAGCGCACCTGGCAGGATCACGCGTGTGAGCACGGTCAAGCGGGGCACCCCCATGGTTTGGGCCGCCAGCACCAGCTTGCGGTCGATGCGGCTGACGCCATGCACGGTGTTGACCAGCACGGGGAAGAATGCGGCGTAGCTCACGATGGCCAGTGCGGAGGTGGTTCCTGTACCGAACCACAAAATGGCAATGGGCAGGATGGCCATGGGTGCGATGGGCCGGAAGCTCTCGATGATGGGGTCTAGGCTTTCCCGGACAGCCCGGCTTGAGCCCATCAGGATGCCTATCACGACACCCAACGCCAGGGCGATGAAAAAGCCCGTCACCACACGGCCCAGGCTTTGAACCAGGGCCTGGACCAGCCCTCCTTTGCTGACAAGTTCGAAGGCGGTCAACACCACCTGCAGGGGCAGTGGTGCCGGGCTGCTGGCCGGCTGTCTCATGGCCCAAAGCTGCCAGACCACCAGCAGAATGAAAGGCAGTGTGCAGGCGCGCAGTATGGCCAGGCCGCGGGAGGTTTGGATAATCTTGTTCATTGGACTCCTGTCCCTTCTGACCAAGGCGTGAGCAAGCGCTGCAACGAACGCAGGCCAACGTCACAGAGATAGCCGACGACACCGATGACGAGAATGAAGGCGAACACCTTCGGAGTCATCAGGAGTTGGCGGTACCACTCGATGGCAAAACCCAGGCCACTGGGGGAGCCGATCAGTTCTGCCGCGACGATGGCCGCCCATGAGGCCGCAAAGGCCAGGCGGACACCGACCATGACAGTGGGCAGAGCCCCGGGGATGAGCACGTAACGCAGCACCGCAGCGCGGCTGATGCCCATGGTGCTTGCTGCCGAGAGCAGCTTGCGGTCAACCTGCCGCACGCCGGCCACGGTATTCAGCAAAATGGGAAAGAAGCCCACGTAAACCATGATGAACACGGGCAGCGTGTTGCCCACCCCGAAGATGAACAAGGCCAGTGGCAGCCATGCGATACCCGAGATGGGTCGCAGCAACTCGACCAGCGGATCGACGAAAGAATTCACGGCGGGGCTGCAGCCCATCCAGAATCCCAGCGGAACTGCAAGGAGGATGGAAATGCACAGGGCGATCATCAGGCGCACCGTGCTGATCAGCGCGTGTTCGGCCAATTCGCCGCCCACCAGCAGTTCCCACACGGCTTCCACCACCACCACGGGCGACGGCAGTTGCAATGGATTGCCGTTCCAGGCGTAGAACAGCCACCATAGCGCAGCAAAAATGGCGAAAGAACGCACGGCGACGACCCATCGATTGGCAAGGGTACGGCGCAGCCAGCCGTGACTCTCGCCATAGACAGGAGCTAGGGTTTGCGGCGAAGGGACCGCCCCCCGGCCTTGGCGCTCTTGCAGTTTCATGGTTTTCTCCATGGCGCCAGCTTTCAGCGCGTCACCGACAGGAAGCCGCCGTCGATGTACAAGGTGTGTCCGTTGATGTATGAACCGGCGTCTGAGGCCAGCAGCAGCGCTGCCCCGCAGATGTCCTCTGGACGGCCCCAGCGCTTGCAAGGGGTCCAGTCGGACACGAAAGCATTGAACTCGACGTTGCTTGCCTGACTGAAGGGCGTGACGGTGTAGCCGGGCGCCAGGGTATTGACAGTAACGCCCGTACCGGCCAGATCGGCGGCCATGGCGCGCGACAGCCCCGACACACCACTCTTAGCCGCAACGTAGGGCACAAGGTTGGGCCGGGCCACGTGGTTCATGATGGAGCCCATATTGATGATACGTCCGCTGCCCTGCTTAACCATGCGCCGCGCAGCCTGCTGAGCCACCAGGAAACAAGCGGTGAGGTCGGTGTCAATCACCTTCTGCCATTCAGAGGCAGTGAGCTCAAGGAACGGCGTGCGGGCAATGACCCCCGCGTTGTTAACAACGATGTCGATACGCCCGCAGAGGTCAACCACACTATTGATAGCGCCGGCCACCGCTTGCGCATCGGTCACATCAAACACCAAACCATGCGCGTCGCAGCCGGCACTGCGAAACTCTTGCACCCGCTCATGCACGGCAGCACTGAAGTCGGCAAGCACAATGCGTGCGCCGGCAGCAGCAAATCCCTTGGCCAGGCCGGAAGCAATGCCACCGGCGCCGCCAGTGATCAGGGCAACCTTGCCCTCGAGCGAAAAAAGGCGTGCCGGAGCCAGATCATTAAAGAGGTGATCAGCTTTGCCGCTCGAGCCCGGAATAGGGGTCGCGATGCTGGGAGAGGTGGAGCCTGGCATGTTGTCTCTGCGTCCTGTATTTCTAGTGGGCTCATGCTAGGGCCGGTCCCGTCTTGCCGGAATAGGAACTTAGGCAACGGTGCCTATGCACAATCCGAAGGCTGGGGTTCGCAGGTTTCGAACCCCCGTTTGCCGCAATGCAAATAGCGTGAAGGCTTCAGCGCTCTTACGATCTCTGCATGCCAGTCACAACACCAAGCACCGAGTCTGCCCCGTCCAGCGCACCCGACGGCGAACTGCGCCGTATCGGCACGCAAACAGACATCCTGGGCGAGAGTCCCCTTTGGGACGACCGCCGCCAGTGCCTCTACTGGGTTGACATCCGACAGCCCGCCATACGCAGGTTGGACCCCGCCACTGGCCATGTCCAGAGCTGGCCCATGCCAGACCTGGTCGGCGCCATCGCTATGACCGACGATGATCGCCTGCTGGTAGCACTGCCGCAGTTCATTGCCGTGTTTGACACCGCGAGCGGCTCCTTAGAGCCTTTCGTGCGCTCACCTGAACTCATTCCCGGCCACCGCTTTAATGACGGCCGCTGCGACCGCCAGGGGCGCTTCTGGGTAGGCAGCATGCACAACATCACCCGTGCGCCAGAAGGTGTGCTGTACAAGCTGCAGGGTCGCGGTGCGCTCGAACCGGTTCAGGACGGCATCTGCATCCCGAACAGCCTGGCTTTCAGTCCCGACGGCCAGACCATGTACTTCGCAGATTCACTGCACTACACCCTGTACGCATACGACTACAACACCACCACCGGCGAGATGGGAACGCAGCGCGTGTTCGCCACCACCCAGGCGCCCGGCTTTCCCGATGGCTCGACGGTGGATGCTGAGGGCTTTCTATGGAACGCACAGTTCGACGCTGGCCGCGTTGTGCGCTATGCCAGCGACGGCCGTATCGACCGCATTTTGGAACTGCCCGTACAGCGGCCCACCTGCTGCGCCTTTGGCGGCCCCGAACTGTCCACGCTCTACATCACCACGACCAGCCAGAAGATGACGCCCGCTGAGCTTAAATTGCAGCCGCTCGCCGGCGCGCTGCTGGCCATCGACGTGGGCGTGCGCGGACTGCCCGAGCCCCGCTTCGCATTGAGCAGCCGACACAAAAGCCGAATCACTCCCTTGCACTCCCCCACATGACCATCAAGTCCCTACAGATCGCCTGCGTCGAGGCGTTTGCCTTCCGCGTTCCCGTGCAGACACCGATCAAGGTGGCGTTCGGTACGTTTCGCGACCGTCCCTTTGTCCTGGTCAGGCTGACCGATGTCGACGGCAACCAGGGCTGGGGCGAGGTGTGGGCCAACTGGCCTGCCGTGGGCGCAGAGCACCGCGCGCGGCTGACCGTCGACCTGGGCGAGCGCCTCATCGGCAAGCGCTTTGACAGCCCGGAAGACCTTTACCTGAAACTCACCGCTTCCCTTGAAGTGCTGGTGCTGCAAACACTCGAGGTGGGGCCCATCGCGCAGGTGGTAGCTGGCATCGACATCGCGGCGTGGGACCTCGTCGCGCGCCGCGAAGGCAAGCCCCTGCACAAGCTGCTGTCGGACCGTTCGGTGGATTCCGTTCCCGTGTATGCCACCGGCATCAACCCGGACGAGCCCGAGCGCTTTGCCACTGCCCGTCAGGCCGAAGGACACCGGGCCTTCAAGCTCAAGGTCGGCTTCGGACACGACTTGGACCTGCGCAACCTGCGCGCCATGCGCGAAGCACTGGGACCTGACGCCATTCTCACCTGCGATGCCAACCAGAACCATTCGCTCGATTCAGCCATCGCGTTCGCCGATGGCATTGCCCCACTGGGCTTGAGCTGGTTCGAGGAGCCCCTGCGCGTGGACGCACCGGCAGCAGACTGGCGGGCCCTTGCGCGCGCGTCCAGCACGCCACTGGCCGGCGGCGAGAATTTTCACGACGGCCAGTTTGACAGCGCGCTGAACGACGACGTGCTGCAGGTCATCCAGCCGGACGTCACCAAGTGGGGCGGCATCACGGGCAACTGGCATGTGGCGTCTAGCGCGGTAGCGGCAGGCAAGCGCTACTGCCCGCACTACTTCGGCGGCGGTATCTCACTGCTGTCGTCGCTGCACCTGCTGGCGGCTGCCGGCGGCGAAGGCCTGCTGGAATTTGATTGCCATCCCAACGTTGGCCGCGAGGCTGTTGTGGGCGATCTACTGCCGGTCAAAAACGGCTATGTGCCTGTGCCCCAAGGCGTAGGCCTAGGGGGCGAGCCCGACCTGGCCAAGCTTGGCCGTTATCGCACCTGGGCAGGTCACACGTGAGCATGGACTTGGCCTCGAAAAATGCCGACCAGCTGAGTGTGGGGTTCATCGGCTGTGGGCGCCTGGGCAAGGCGCTGGCCTGGGGCTTGTCGGACGCAGGCCTGCGGGTGACCTGCGTATCCAGCAGCATGGCAGAAGACTCCCTGGCGCTGGCCGCCCGGATTCCGCCATGCCAGGTGACTACCTCTCAGACCGTGGTGGACAACTGCGATCTGGTGTTCATCACCACGCCTGACAGCATCATCGAGCCCACCGCATCAGCCCTGCGCTGGCGTGCCGGTCAGGCCGCGGTGCACTGCAGCGGCGTGACCGAAGTCAGCGCACTGGACGCGGCTCGGGCCAGTGGCGCCTTCACGGGCGGCTTTCACCCCATGCAAACGTTTGGCGACCCTGACGCTGCCATGAAATCACTGCCGGGCTCCACCATCACTATAGAAGCCGACGAACTGCTCAACGAATGGCTCGGGCACTTCGCGCGCAAACTGGGCTGCCGCGTCAATCGGCTCCCCCCCGGTATGCGCGGCCGGTACCACGCGGCAGCCGGTGTCACATCGCAATTTATCAATGCGCTGTTCGCCGAGGCGGCAACCCTTTGGAAATCATGGGGTGCCACCGACGAAAGCGCCTTGCGCGCCCTGCTCCCCCTGGCGCGCGGCACGCTTTCGTCCATTGAATCGGCAGGCATTGCCCGAGGCATGCCGGGCCCGGTTTCACGGGGCGATGTAGCCTCCATTGAAAAGCACGTTGCAGCGCTCGACGGCCTGGGTCCCGAGATGATGGCTTTCTACCGTATCCTCTGCGGCAGTACCGTCAAGCTGGCGCTTGGCAATGGCGTGATTGATGCGGCTACTGCCGCGCATTTCACTGCAGCCCTGGAGGCCGAAAAGCCGGGCGCACAGCACTAGCTGTGAGCGCGCCGCCGCTGCCAGTGTGAGCCCGATCGAAACCACTATTCACATCACACTATGCCATCTTCAACAACGCCCCCCCTTAAGGACTCTACCGCTTCCATTTCTTCTCACATCTCCACCGAAGCCGACCGCCAAGCCGCATCGTTGCTTGCGAGCAGTTGGCGCGCGCGTGAGCACATCGAATCGCTGCCTGCAGCGTGCCGGCCCGCCACCCGCACACACGGCTATGCTGTGCAAGCCCGGTGGCCCGCGCTGACGGGCCGCATAGGTGGCTGGAAGATAGCCGCCACGAGCATGGCCGGCCAGCAGCACATTGCGGTCAGCGGGCCTCTTGCAGGGCCGGTATTTGCCGAACGGGTGGTTACCGATGGCGCGACGTTGTCACTCGCCTCCAACCGCATGCGGGTTGCCGAGTGTGAAATCGTATTCCGCTTCAAGCACGCCATCACACCTCGTCCGAAGGGCTACACCCGCGCGGAGGTACTGGCCGCGGTCGACGTGGTGCAGCCCGGTATCGAGCTGCCCGACTCTCGCTTCGTTCATTTCGAAAAGGCTGGCGAGGCCCAGTTGATCGCAGACTGCGCGTGCTCAAACGACATGGTGTTGGGCGCGCCCATACCACCGGCGGGACGCCTAGATTCACTTATCTCGTTGGCGGTGCAGGCCCAGGTTAGCGACGGCCGCGTTCTGCACGGCGTTGGCAGCAACGTGCTCGGCGACCCCGTAAAGGCGCTGGTGTGGTTCGTGAACGAAGTGGGCGCTGTGGGTCAACGTATCGAGCCAGAGCACTTTATCACCACTGGTGCTTGTATTACGCCCATCCCCGTCGAGCCCGGTATGTCGGTACATGCTGATTTCGGCTGGCTGGGCCAGATGTCGGTGCGGTTCGCCTGAAGGCGCTGGCTGCGCCCGACCTTGCCTTACTGGGCATCCCCTCAGAGGCCGAGCATGTGCAAGCGTGGTGCAAGCTGACGGGGCGCGAGCCGCCCCCGCACTGAGACTATTTGATGGCTTTCAACATGTTCCGGCTCGCGTCTATCCTGCAAGGCATCGGGTTTCGGGCCACGCAGGGCAATGCCGCCTCTGCCGATGCGCACAGCACTGGCGCACGCGCACGCCTGCTCGCCGATGCAGGCTGGCGCCTGGTGCAAGCATTGGGCTGACCGGAAAGCCTGCCGTGAAGGATGCGGAAAGTTTCGATACGTCCACAGGTTAGAACTTCGTAATTCTTGCGAACCGATCAGTGGCTCGGGTCGATAGTGGCGATGGGGTCGCCGGGGTAGTTCGAATCCCCGACCCCATCAAAAAACGACGAATCTGGACCAGAGCAAGTTGGTGGGGCGAGCCTAGCTGCCCCGCCAGTACAGAGACCTATGCCCCATATTTTGGAAACATCCCATTGGAAGCGTTAGCCACCAGTCCCCTGCCCTTGCGCAAGTAGTTGCTGACAGTCTGACCCATGGCCTTGTGCTTGTCAGCAGTGTCAATTGGGAAGTCTCCAAATTTGGGCATGGCTTGAGGATTGAGTCTGAGCTGCTCACCAATTTGCCACAGCTTGGTTTGGGGTGCATTACGGATGATTTGCTCATGGATTTCCATGATGCTCAGCAGCTGTGAAATTGCATCGTAGGAAATCCGGCTGCTGAAAATTGGCCAACACAGGGGAGCCTGAGACAAGAGGCCTTCCCTAGCGTTAAGAAGGCAGATTTGGTTCAGCCAAAAGCCAAACTCTTTGCCGGCCAACTGGTTGGATACGTCTTGAAATGCATCAACGGTGATTTCGAACGCATCAATGTGCTTTCGCTTTACGAATAGCGTGACCTGCAAGGTGGTAATGCTTTGGCTGAAGTATTCGTGACCCCTGGCCATCCACCAGTCCTGAAAAGTCGTGTCCTCCACAGCGCCGAACATGCAAAACGTTGTGTACGAGCCCTTGGATGCAAAGATGCCAGTACGGCAACTTTGCGTGAACTCCTTGGAACATTTAAGGCAGCGCCACCAAAGCTCCAAGTAGGTTCCGTAGATGAATGGCTCGGTAATCTCAGACCTTAATCGCCCAGCAGCGATCAAGGGAATCAAGGTTTTTTGCCTACACCAGTCCCGCCTTTGAACTTTCATTTTTTCGTACCCCATCGAAAAAGTGAAAAAACTCCGCCACCAGAAAACTAACCTGTGCCTGTCGTGTCCATCCTGGCCGACGGTCCCAAATGGTTATTTTTTAACAGGAGTTTTTATGAACCAAGATTCGGTCCAGCCAAGTCCCCCAGGCTTTAATGGGGTGTCGCCCGTAGACGAGTTGGCTTTTGGTCTGCTGATTAACCGCGCTTTAGGGGGCTCAGACAGCCGCCGCCCCAGTGACAAGAGCGCCAATGAAATTCAAGTGGACATGGTTTTGGGGCAGGCCCAGAACCTGGCCAAGATGAACGACCAGTATGTGGAAACCTATGTGGTCCGGGGAACCAAGGAGCTGTATGCCCTCTTGGGAGCCATTTACAGCTACGCCCTACAGATCAACGAGTCTCCACTGCGCGACCACATCCTGCAGCGCATGCGTGAGCGCTTGGAAGAAGAGCACGAGATCAAGACGCAGAGCAACACCCCATGGCTCACAACAGTTCTGCGGTTCATCCTTCCTACAGATCGCCAAACCGCCTACTCGTACTCCAAAGTCTTGCAGGTTGCGCATGACGAAAACCTCACCGCCCAAGAGCTGCCCAGCTACATCAAGGAGCGCGGTGGCATCAGCAAGATCACGGCCACCAAAGAGGAAGAGGAATCTGTCAAAAGCATCAAAGAGCACAAAGATGCCAAAACGCAGATGCTCAAGAAGATCTTGCAAGCCAACGCCAAGTCGAGCCAAACCATCGTGCAGGTTGATGACCAGTTTGTGCTCAACACAGTGTCTGAGGGCAAAAAAGAAGGCGTCTTTGAATTTGCGGTCTGCGTGAACCCTGGCGGGAACGAGCGCCGAGTGGTCAGATTTTTCAAAGTCAACCAGGCCACTGAGTCTCAGCTGTTGAACTTGATTTCCGAGGCCAGCATGCCAGATGACCTGCAAGCCATGCAAGACAAGCTGGACATGTTGCGCGAAAAACTGGGTATCACTTCCGGCTGGGGCATGAAGCCGGGCGACAAGGGCTATCAGCCGGGCGGCTTGCCTGCTGTGAACTCAACCGTTCAACCTGAAGCCATGATCAATGCGCCTCAGAGCATTTCTGTTGCGGGTGTGTCGGTCAAAGAAGCCATGTACTAACTCAAAGCCTGATCCCCAGGCAATGATTGTCTGGGGATCCATCCAGCAAAAGTAACAACCGATCAGGAGATTCCTATGAGCGCCTTTCTAGGCCCACACGGCAAAGCCACTGTAATTTTGATGACTGCCCACTTTGAATCTGAACTTCCCAAATTGAAGGACCTGAAAAAGCTTCTTCATATACCGGACGGACGCTATTACAAGAGCGGCGGGCGCAACTATGCCTCCACGAACAGGCTTGAAAGACTGTTAGGCGTGTTGAGCGAAATCAGAGGAGAGGAGCGTGACTGGCAGCGGCACAGCAGTTCTGACTATTTGATCACTGTGGCAGAGGTTCACTCCAACTTGTTCATGACTCTCAAGTACTCAGCACAGGTCATTGACGGCTTTAATCTGACAGATGCTTGCATGGATGAACTAGAACAATTGATGAGCGCGTACAACGGTAACTGCTCCATGAAAGGCGATGTGAGCAACATGTGGGCGACTTTGGAGAGAAACAAAGACAGAGCCATCAAGCTGGGCATCACGGACACAACCATTTTGAATCCCGACATCCCAAGCCTGCAGCAAATATTGCAGGGCTACGGAGACGCCGAATATCTCAAGGCCACCAGTGATTTAAAGAATTGGTATGACACCTATCGCTGGAAAGTCGGCACCCCAAGCTCGAAAGCTTCATCAGATGAATCTGTAGATGAGACTGAAACCGCTTGAGCTGAGTCCTGAAATTAGCTGTTGAATTTGCAGCTGAATTTGCAGTGCAACCCTCACCGCGAATGATCGTCTAAAAGCCACAGATCAACCCGACTCGGGCAACTGATCGGTTGACTGGCCAACTTTTCAGAAAACACACTGTGTGAAATCACTTGAGAAAAACACATGCCTCTCGCTCTTGAACCCGACTCACATGAACGGCACAGGTCAGTGCCCATTAGGGAAACCATCACGCGCATTCCGGGCTATCCGCGCAAGTTGGTGATTTTCAAGATCCCAGCTTCCAGCTATTGGTGGGTGCGCTACTACGCAGAAAGCCACATCTTCAAGCGCACCACCAAGACTGAAATCAAGCGAGACGCCCTGGAGGCGGCCAAACGCTTTTACGATGACATCACCATTCGCATTCGGGGTGGCAACTTTGAAGGCTTGCCACTTGAGGTCAATGCGGCCGAAGTAGTGACCTTTGCCAAGTCCACCAAGATGCTGATGGACAGTGAGCTGGCCAAGCTCAACCGCAGCCAGCTGTCCAAGATCACCTACGACAACATGCAGCTGCGCTACGACAAACACATACTGCCGTTTTTTGGCCAAACGGATGTGCTCAGCATAAACTACAAGATGCTGGACGAGTTTTTACAAAAGCTGTCCAACCAAGAGCCCAAGCTAAGTGTTTCAACTTTGGGGGCCTACATGGGGTTGACCCGCAAAGTGTTGCAGCATGCGGCCCGGCACAGCTTCATCCAACACATACCTGAATTTCCCAAAGTGGGCATTGAGGACAAGCCACGCGGATGGTTCAACGTGGGCGAGTACAAGACCATTACCAGAGCTGCCAAGAAACTTGCAGGCAAGCGGGTGGAGTGGCGTGCTCACTCCGAGGAAGTCAAGGGCTCATACTTTTGCGAACCTGGAGGCCAGCTCGCAGCTGCTGACCGCCTGATCAAGCGCATTGAAATGACACGGGACTTGTCTGACCTGATCGTGTTCATGGTCAACAGCTACATCCGCCCCACTGACATACGCAACATGCAGCACAAGCATGTGGAAATCATTCGCAGAGAGTGGACTTACCTGCGGTTGAGTTTGCCGCCCAGCAAAGGGCACACATTTCCCATCACCACCATGCCCTGGGCTGTGAAGGTGTATGAACGCATCCGCCGTCGCCAGGTGATTGAACTGGGTCGGGACATTCATCCTGAAGACCATGTGTTCATGCCCAGCGCCAGCTCTAGGGACAGTGCCATGAAGTTGCTGGCAAGGCAGTTTGAAATCGTGCTGGAAGTCACGGGCCTCAAACTCAGCACTGCAGGAGAAACCCGTACCCTGTACAGCCTGCGCCACAGCAGCATCATGTTCCGATTGCTGTTTGGCAGAACGGTGGACACCTTGACCCTGGCGCGCAATGCCAGAACCAGTCCCGAAATGATTGATCGCTTTTACGCTGCCCCACTACAAGGCGAGATGAATGTGGGTGAACTGCAGAGCAAGCGTAGGCCGCGTCTTTGGGAATAGCGCCTGGGGCGGTGGGTACCGAGCGAAAATCACCAGCCTGATTTGGCAAGTACTCCACCTGAATTTTTCGCAGCCCAATTTTTTACGGACGCAGGACCCCTTTGGGCAACGCGTACAGGGGACTGCATGCAAGCAAAGTCTCGCTGACTCTGAATTTCGTGAATTAAAATGAAATGCTGAACAGTTCTAAAAATTTACGACCATGACGAAATTTTATATTTCCTGGATTGCACTCTTGTTTT
>JBIKPY010000072.1:0-14142 GCA_044357185.1 Polaromonas sp. | reverse complement strand
ACCGACGTGCTGCTGCTTGACGTCACGCCTCTGTCACTGGGTATCGAGACCATGGGCGGCGTCATGACCAAGATGATCAAGAAGAACACGACCATCCCGACCAAGTTCGCACAAACTTTTTCTACCGCCGAAGACAACCAGCCGGCCGTGACCATCAAGGTGTTCCAGGGCGAGCGCGAGATCGCCTCAGGCAACAAGGGCCTGGGCGAGTTCAACCTCGAAGGCATTCCGCCGTCCTCGCGCGGAACGCCGCAAATCGAAGTGTCTTTTGACATCGACGCCAACGGTATCCTGCACGTGGGCGCCAAAGACAAAGGCACCGGCAAAGAAAACAAAATCACCATCAAGGCCAACTCCGGTCTGAGCGAAGCCGAGATTCAGCAGATGGTCAAGGACGCCGAGCTCAATGCCGTGGCCGACAAGGAAAAAGTCGAGTTCGTCCAAGCCAAGAACAACGCCGAGGCCATGGTGCACAGTGTGCGCAAATCGCTGGGCGAGTACGGTGACAAGCTGGACGCCGGCGAGAAAGAAAAAATCGAAAAAGCCATTGCCGACATGGAAGAAGCTCTGAAGGGTGAAGACAAGGTCGCCATCGAAGCCAAGAACACCGCCTTGATGGAAGCCAGCCAGAAGCTGGGCGAAAAAATGTACGCCGACATGCAAGCCAACCAGGCCGAGCAGGCCGCGGCTGCAGGTCCAGGCGGCGGCGCCGGTGCAGCGGGCAGCGATGGCAACGCCAAGGCAGCCGACGATAATGTGGTTGACGCAGAAGTCAAAGAAGTCAAAAAGACTTAAGGCTATTCTTCGGGCGCAAACCCGATGTCTCAAAGCGGAATCAGGGCCCAGCCCTGATTCCGCTTTCGTGCATCCGGCACACGCCCTTTAACTTTCACTGACGACGCAGTTTCATGGCCAAAAAAGATTACTACGACACGCTGGGCGTACCCAAAAACGCCGGCGAAGAGGACATCAAAAAAGCGTATCGCAAACTGGCGATGAAGCACCACCCTGACCGCAACCAGGGTGATGGCTCCAAGGCTTCTGAAGAAAAATTCAAAGAAGCCAAGGAAGCCTACGAAATGCTGTCCGACGCCAACAAGCGCGCAGCCTATGACCAGTATGGCCACGCCGGTGTCGACCCCAACATGCGCGGCGGTGGCGCTGGCGCTGGCGCTGGCGGGGCTGAAGGTTTTGGCGGTTTTGCAGAAGCTTTTGGCGATATTTTCGGCGACGTCTTCAACAACGCCAACCGCGGCCAGCAGCGTGGCGGCCGTCAGGTGTTTCGCGGCGGAGACCTCAGCTACGCCATGGAAGTCACACTCGAAGAGGCCGCTGCCGGCAAAGACGCGCAGATACGCATCCCCAGCTGGGACGACTGCGGCATCTGCCACGGCAACGGCGCCAAGCCCGGCACCAAGGTGGCGACCTGTACCACCTGCCATGGCCACGGCGTGGTGCAAATGCGCCAAGGCTTTTTCAGCGTGCAACAAAACTGTCCGCAGTGCAAAGGCACAGGCAAACTGATCCCCGAACCCTGCGTGGCTTGCCACGGCGTAGGTAAGACCAAGACCAACAAAACCCTGGAAGTCAAAATCCCGGGCGGCATTGACGACGGCATGCGCATCCGCTCCACCGGCAACGGTGAGCCGGGCACCAACGGCGGCCCGCCGGGTGACCTGTACATCGAGATCCGCATCAAAAAGCACGAGATTTTTGAGCGCGAAGGCGACGACCTGCACTGCGTGGTGCCCGTCAGTTTTCCGCGTGCATCGTTGGGCGGTGAAATTGAAGTGCCCACGCTGTCAGGCAAAGCGGCCATCGACATTCCCGAAGGCACACAAGCGGGCAAACAGTTCCGCCTGCGCGGCAAAGGCATCAAAGGCGTGCGCTCTAGCTACCCGGGCGATCTGTACTGCCACATTGCCATTGAGACACCGGTCAAACTGACCGAGGCTCAGCGCAAGCTACTCAAAGAGTTTGAGGAGTCTCTGAGAAAAGGCGGCGCCAGACACTCGCCGACCGAAGAAGGCTGGACCGACAAGCTGAAGAATTTCTTCAGCGCCTGATCAGGGCGGCCTCAGAAGGCGTCGACGGCCAGCGCAGTCACGCTGTCTGCACCTTCGACAATGCTGTCGCGGATACCCGGGGCTTTGGTCAGCAGGTGGTCGGCATAAAAGCGGGCCGTGGTGATCTTGGCACGCATGAAGTCTGCGCCAAAGTCACTGGCATCACCGCTGGCCAACGCCTTCTCAGCCACCAGCAAGGCGCGCGCCATTTGCCAGCCTGCCACCACATTACCGGCCAGCATCAGGTAAGGCACGCTGCCGGCAAACACCGCATTGGGAGAAGCCTTGGTGTTGCCGGCCACAAAATCAATCACGTCGAGCAAAGCCAGCCGCGCCGCTTGCAAGCGTTTGACAACGGCCAGCGCGGCAGCGCCGCCTTGTGCGCAAAGCTCGGCTTCAGTGGCTTCGATCTGCCCGGCGATGGCGCGGGCGGTCTGGCCGCCATCACGCGAAGTCTTGCGGCCCACCAGGTCATTGGCCTGGATGGCGGTCGTGCCTTCGTAAATGGTCAGAATCTTGGCGTCGCGGTAGTACTGCGCTGCGCCGGTTTCTTCAATGAAGCCCATGCCGCCGTGCACCTGCACGCCCAGTGAGGTCACTTCCAGACTCATCTCAGTGCTATAGCCTTTGACCAGCGGCACCATGAACTCATAAAAGCTCTGGTTTTGTTTGCGCGTGTCGGCGTCGGGGTGGTGGTGCGCAGCGTCATAGGCTGCGGCTGCAACAGCCGCCATGGCACGGCAGCCTTCGGTGTAGGCGCGCATGGTCATGAGCATGCGTTTGACGTCCGGGTGGTGAATGATGGGGCCGCTGCCGGGCAGCGAGCCGTCCACCGGGCGGCTTTGCACGCGGTCTTTGGCAAACTGTACGGCCTTCTGGTAGGCCCGCTCAGCAATCGCAATGCCCTGCATGCCCACGGCGTAACGCGCCGAATTCATCATGATGAACATGTACTCGAGGCCGCGGTTTTCCTGACCCACCAGATAACCAACCGCACCCCCGTGGTCGCCATACTGCAGTACAGCGGTCGGGCTGGCCTTGATGCCCAGCTTGTGCTCGATGCTCACGCAATGCACATCGTTGCGCGCGCCCGGCGAGCCGTCGGCCTGCACCATGAACTTGGGCACCACAAACAAACTGATGCCCTTGACGCCTTCGGGTGCGCCTGTCACACGGGCCAGCACCAGGTGCACGATGTTCTCGGCCATGTCGTGCTCACCGTAGGTGATGTAGATCTTGGTGCCGAACACTTTGTAAGTGCCATCCGGCTGCGGCTCAGCGCGGCTGCGCACGGCCGCCAGGTCCGAGCCGGCTTGCGGCTCTGTGAGGTTCATGGTGCCGGTCCACTGGCCGCTCACCAGTTTTTCAAGGTAGGTGGCTTTCAGCGCGTCAGAGCCAGCCGTCAGCAGTGCCTCGATGGCGCCGTCGGTCAGCAAGGGGCACAAGGCAAAGCTCATGTTCGCCGAATTGAGCATTTCGCCGCAGGCCGCGCCAATCGTCTTGGGCAAGCCTTGTCCACCAAAATCAAGCGGGTGCTGCAATCCTTGCCAGCCGCCTTCAACATATTGCTTGAACGCTTCTTTGAAGCCCGGCGTGGTGGTGACCACGCCCTGCTTCCAGCTCGAAGGGTTCTGGTCGCCCGCCCAGTTCAGCGGCGAGAGCACGCCCTCGTTGAACTTGGCGCACTCTTCGAGCACCGCCTGCGCCGTCTCAAAGCCGGCATCCTCAAAAGCCGGTATGCGGGCCAGCTCGTCAATCGCGGCCAGGTGCCGGATGCCGAACAGCATGTCTTTGAGAGGGGCTTTGTAGCTCATGGCGGCACTCCAGGTTTTACAGAGCGGCCGTCAGTTCCGGCACGGCGACAAACAGATCTGCCTCCAGACCGTAATCAGCCACGCTGAAGATAGGCGCCTCGGCGTCCTTGTTGATGGCGACGATAACCTTGCTGTCTTTCATGCCGGCCAGGTGCTGAATGGCGCCCGAAATACCGGCGGCGATGTAGAGCTGCGGCGCGACGATCTTGCCGGTCTGGCCCACTTGCCAGTCGTTCGGCGCGTAACCGGCGTCCACGGCGGCGCGTGAGGCGCCGAGTGCAGCACCCAGCTTGTCGGCCAGTGGGGTCATCACTTCGTCAAACTTTTCGGCGCTGCCCAGAGCCCTGCCACCGCTGACGATGATCTTGGCGGCGGTCAGCTCGGGGCGGTCGCTCTTGGCGATCTCGCTGCCCATGAACGTTGATTTTCCACTGTCAGCCACACCGCTGAGCACATCGATGGCGGCCGAGCCACCAGCAGCAGCTGCATCAAAGCCGGTGGTGCGCACGGTGATGACTTTCACCGCATCCAGGCTCTGCACCGTGGCGATCGCGTTGCCGGCATAAATGGGGCGCTCGAAAGTGTCCGGGCTTTCGACCTTGGTGATGTCAGAAATTTGTCCGACGTCGAGTGTGGCGGCCACGCGCGGCGCGATGTTCTTGCCCGAGGCCGTGGCCGGAAACAGAATGTGCGAATAAGCCGGTGCCAGCGCCAGCACTTGGGTGGCCATGTTTTCAGCCAGGCCGTGCTCGAAGTGCACACCCTCGACATGAATCACGCGGCTCACACCGGCAATCTGGCTGGCGGCCTGGGCAGCGGCGCCAGCGTTCAAACCGGCTACCAGCACATGGACTTCGCCACCGCACTGGGCAGCCGCGGTCACGGTGTTGAGGGTTGCCGGCTTGATGCTGGCGTTGTCGTGTTCAGCAATGACAAGAGCAGTCATGGTCAGATTACCTTCGCTTCGTTTTTCAATTTATCAACCAGCGCGGCCACATCGGCCACCTTCACACCGGCGCTGCGTTTGGGCGGTTCGCTGACCTTGAGCGTCTTGATGCGCGGTTGCACATTCACACCCAGGTCTTCCGGCTTGAAGGTGTCCATCTGCTTTTTCTTGGCCTTCATGATGTTGGGCAGCGTCACATAACGCGGCTCGTTCAGACGCAAGTCGGTGGTGATGATGGCCGGCAGTGTGAGGGAGAGGGTTTCAGAGCCGCCATCGACTTCGCGGCTGACGACGGCCTTGCCATCGACGATCTCGAGCTTGGAAGCAAAAGTGGCTTGCGGCCAGCCGAGCAAGGCGGCGAGCATCTGGCCGGTTTGGTTGCAGTCGTCGTCAATCGCCTGCTTGCCCAGAATCACCAGTTGGGGTTGTTCTTTTTCAACCAGCGCTTTGAGCAGCTTGGCCACGGCCAGCGGCTGAAGTTCTTCAGTGGTGTCCACCAAAATGGCGCGGTCTGCACCGATGGCCATGGCGGTGCGCAGGGTTTCCTGGCATTGCGTCAAGCCGCAGCTCACAGCAATGACTTCGGTGGCAGCGCCTTTTTCTTTCAGTCGGGTGGCTTCTTCAACGGCGATTTCGTCAAAGGGGTTCATGCTCATCTTGACGTTGGCGATGTCCACACCGCTACCGTCAGATTTGACGCGCACCTTGACGTTGTAGTCCACCACGCGTTTGACGGGTACCAGAACCTTCATCTGAGGTCTCCAAAAGTGATTGATCGGGGTTGACGAGAACGTCAACCTGACATTCTATGCGGCTGCGCCGGGCGTGAAGTCACTGGAATTTCTACGCCATTCGCGCGCAAGGCCTTCAAGATGGCGAGATTGACCTGCGAGCGCACATTGAGCTGACCGTTTTCAGGGTCGGCAATCCAGAAGTTCAGGGTGAACTCCAGCCCGTCCGGCCCGAAATGACTGAGGTTGGCCGAGGGTGCCGGCTCTCTGAGCACGCGCTCCTGACCCGCAGCGGCCTGTGTCAGCAGTTGCAGCACCCGATCCACGTCGCTGTCATAGGCCACGGACACCACCGCCGACAAGGCCACATGGCTGTCGGCCAGCGACAGGTTTTCAATGCGGTTGCTGATGAAGATTTCATTAGGCACGATGGACTCGCGCCCGTTCAGCGCGCGCACCACGGTGTAACGCGCTCTGATGTCGGTGATACGCCCTTCAAAACCGTCCACCCGCACGCTGTCTCCAATGCGCACGCTGCGCTCGGCCAGCATGACAAAGCCGCTGACATAGCTGGCGGCTAGTTTTTGCAAACCAAAGCCAATGCCCACGCCCACCGCGCCCCCCAAGACCGACAAGGCCGTCAGATCAATGCCAACAACGGACAGCGCCACCAGCAAGCCGACAAACACCAGCAGTGCCCGGGTGGCATTGCTGAAAGCTTTGCGCAGTGACAAGTCGCTGCCGGTGGCCGAGCGCAGCAATCGCGTTTCAATCGCTGAAGAAACCCACAAAGCCACAATCAACACCAGGCCGGTGGTCAGCGCACCCTCTATCAACGTACGCACAGACAGCTTGGTCCCCCCGACATGCCAGGTGATGGTGTCCAGCTCTTCCAAAATCAGCGGCAGCAAGCCACTGACCCACAGCACCACCGCCAGCCAGACCAGCCAGGAGATGGTGCGCTCGAGCGCACGCACCACAGGCGCATGGCTGAAGGCCGCTTGCAAGACCTTCACGCCAAGCCGTATCACGGCCAGCGCCACCAGCACCGGAATCACCACCCTGAAAATTGTGATGGGCCCATAGGGAAGCAAGATGGCGCGAGCCGCATAGGCCAGGCTCAGCAGCAGCAGGGGAAACATCACACCGTCTAAAACTTTGTGGCCGAACCAAATTGATCGCGTGTCGTGAGCGCCTGCAGTCTGACGGGCCAGAGCGGTCAACAGCCAAGCCAAACCGATGCAAGCGGCCAAAGCCGCCAATTCGGCCAAAGCCGGCGGCTGCACCAAGGCCAGGAACCAGGCATCTAGACTGCCGATATTGACCATCCCTCAATCCTCAAAAAAATTAGAAACAAACACGGGTGAACGTCAAAGGTCGGCCAGCACCCGTATGTGCGACTCCACGCTGCGCCCGAGTGCACTCAGGTTGTAGCCGCCTTCGAGCGAGGACACAATGCGGCCCTTGGCGTGACGCTTGGCCACGTCTTTGATGCGCTGCGTGATCCAGGCGTAGTCCTGCTCCACCAGCCCCATTTGGCCGAGATCGTCTTCGCGGTGCGCGTCAAAACCGGCGCTGATGAAAATCATCTGCGGTTTGAACTCCTCCAGGCGGGGAATCCAGGACTGTTCAATCTTCTCGCGCACGGCAGGGCCTTTGGTGTAAGCCGGCATGGGCAGGTTGACCATGTTGTCGTCGGGGCTGTCAAAGCCACTGTGCGGGTAAAAAGGGTGCTGGAAAAAGCTCACCATCAAAATACGGTCGTCGCCGCGAATGATGTCTTCGGTGCCGTTACCGTGGTGCACATCAAAGTCCACAATCGCCACGCGCTCCAGGCCGTGGCGCTCCAGCGCATATTTGGCTGCCACTGCCACGCTGTTGACAAAACAAAAGCCCATGGCCCTGTCGCGGCAGGCATGGTGGCCGGGCGGACGTACCGCGCAAAAAGCGTTTTCCATTTCGCCAGCCATCACCGCATCGGTGGCGGCCAGCACAGCGCCGGCAGCGCGCAACACGGCGCTCCAGCTGTGCACATTGAGGGCCGTGTCGGGGTCCAACTGCGCGTAGCGGGGACCGCCGGCTGCAATTTCTTCGGCCAACTGCTCTGACAACCCGCGCATCGCAGCCACCATCATGCGGCCATGCGCCAGCTCAATGTCAGCCAGCGGCGCCTCGGGGGCCTCTCGCCGGTCCAGGGCATCCGACACACCCGTGATCAGCAGCCGGTCTTCAATTGCATCGAGCCTCTCCGGACATTCAGGATGGCCGGGGCCCATCTCGTGTTTACGGCAGTCGGCATGGGTGAAGTAACCAGTCACAGACATAAAAATCAGACCCCAGGGTTCATGCAAAAAACCGGCGACCCCAGCTGTACGGGGCACTGGCGCGTGGCAAATCAGCTTACCATGCCGCCCTTTCAATGCCGCAGCGCCAGCGACCTAAAATCGTCTTGCGCGCAAACTACTGCAGCCCTTGTTTGCCTGGTTTTCCCGGGCTCACAAAGCGACCATTTCCGGGGATTTTTTTGACCAAACTGCCTCTAACTTTTTCGACCCCCCCTGCTCCAGCGCTTGGCCGGCCTCTGCGAGCCGCTGCTTTGACCGGCTTGTTTTTGATGGCACTTGCCAGTCCCCTTGGCGCGGCAGAAACTGCCACGGCACCCACACTGAACCCGGCACCTGCCGTGGTCACCAAGCCAGCCCCAAGCGCCAACAAAACTGCCAAAAAGTCTGCTCACAAGGCCCGCAACGCCCATGCGCAGAAACCTGCACGCAAAGCCAGTCGCGTCATGCAAGCCAGCGGGCCGGCTTACGCCAGCCGCCCCGAAGCGATGCTGTTTGCCGACACCACGGCAGCGCAGCGCAATCTATCTCCTGCTTGGGTGCGGCGCGCCATCGGACAAGCCCGCTTCAGCCCGGCCGTGGTCAAGCTGATGCAGCCGCCCACGCAGCCTTTTGTGAAAAACTGGGCGGTCTACCGCAGCCGCTTCATTGACGACGCACGCATTGCAGCCGGTGTGAAGTTCTGGCAAAGCCATGCCGCCACGCTGGCACGGGCCGAAAAAGAATACGGCGTGCCGCAGGAGATCATCGTCGGCATCATCGGCGTAGAGACGATCTACGGCCAAAACACCGGCAGCTTTCGCGTGATGGACGCGCTGACCACCCTGGCCTTTGACTTTCCGGCCAGCCATCCGCGTGCGGCTGAGCGCAGTGAATTTTTCAAACGCGAGCTCGAACAATTTTTGAGCCACCAAAACCGCCTGGGCGTTGACCCGATGCTGGCGCTGGGCAGTTACGCCGGCGCCATGGGCTTGCCGCAATTCATGCCCTCCAGCTGGGTGCGCTTTGCGGTGGACTTTGACGGTGACGACAAGATCGACCTGTGGAACAGCCCGGCCGACGCCATCGGCTCGGTGGCCAGCTACTTCAAGGCCTTCAACTGGCAAACCGGCATGCCCACGCACTACCCGGTGAGCTTTGACAAAGAGCGCCTGGACATGGACACCTTGATGGCCCCGGACATCCTGCCGACCTTCAGCGTGGCCAGCTTCACCGCCAAGGGCGCAGTGCTTGAAGGCGCAGCCCTAGAGCACAAGGGACCACTGGCCCTGATCGAGCTGCTCAACGGCCCAAATGCGCCCAGCTTCGTCGCCGGGACGGATAACTTTTACGTCATCACCCGCTACAACTGGAGCAGCTACTACGCCATGGCGGTGATTGAACTGGGGCAGGCCGTGGCGCGGGAAATGAAAAACCGCCCCTGAGTTGGCAGAGCCCATGAACCCGCTGAATCCCAAAAAACTGCTATTAACCAAGTGGACCGCCGTCAAACCCATCGCCAAACAAAAGCACTTTCTGGTCAGCCGGGTGATCGAGCCTGACTTGCCCACCGACCCGGTTGTATCGGTAGAAATCGAAGCTGTATTTTCCAAGGCCACGCAAGTCATCGCTTGGCGTGAGCTGCAAAACGATGAGGTCTGGCGGCAAGGCTGGGTTTAAGTGCGCTGATTTATCTTCGCCCGCCAGTTTTGCCATCCACCCAAATGCGCCCAATTGAGCTATTTATACCGACTGATAATTGTCTTGTACGCAGCAAAGAGTGGCTGCCCAGAGCTAATGCTCGTGGTGTGCATATACATAACAACTCCGGTTGATGGGCTCATAACCACACGCTGACCTCCATGGCCAACAAAACAGAATGCATCTGTTCCACCGCAGCCTAGCCACATCTGGAAACCATAGGGCGCCGTTCCATTTGGGAGTTTGACCCTACTCTGTAATTTTGTCGCCTCTTTTAAAAAGTTTCCAAAGCACGTATCTTTAGCCCGCTCTTCCAAAACATAAGTGCCAACTCGAATCCAGTCATAAGGATGCGCTGTGTAACCTGAAAATCCGGCAACCTGTCCATGTGAATTGTGAGCCCACGTTCCTGTCTGACTTGCGCCAGACGCATGCCATATTTCACGCTGAAAGAAATTGAGGAATTTCTCGCCTGTAGCATCTTCAACCAATAGTGCCAATGCTATTGTGTCTAAATTGTTGTAGAGGCCCTGTTGACCAGACTGAGAATATTTCTGGTCTGCTTTTTTCATGAGACTAACGAACTCATGTGTCATTGTTCCGCTGTACGACTTGGCAAGAGTCTCAGCGTTGACTTCTGGTGTGGGCGATCCAGTAGGGGTATAGATAGGATTATTTGATCCACTGGCCATAGCTAGGATGTGGCGAATCTTTGCGTTTCCCCATGATGTACCCTTTAGACGAGCAGAATACGCACCCGCTTCATCGTCCAGGTTTTTTATAGCGCCGCTACAGATAGCTTTTCCAACTGTCAGTGCGGTGAGACTCTTCGCCATTGAGGCACTTGAAGGCCGAGACTTCTCATCAACTCGACGTTCGTTGTATTTCCGATGCAGTATTTTTCGCTTGTGCGCGACGATCACTATCCGATGCACGTCCGGGTCAAACGCACCATCGATTAGGGTTGTCATGCTGGAACTCAAGCTGTCATTCGCAATTTCCAGTTGAGAAGCAACAGGCGCTGCAGTCACAGTTTTTGACGTGGGAAGCCACTCAAACCCTTTTGAGAAGTCGTCCCAAAACTTGTCAGATTCAATCTGCCCCTTTGTATTTTGAGCATTTGCTTGCCCAATAAAAAGCGACATGGCGGCAATGAAGGAAGCTACAAAAACGCGAGAAATTGAAGAGGTTTGCATGTGGAGGTCTCTACGGAATAGATGATTTTTGTCTAGCTCTTTGCAAAGCATACACACATTAATTCATGACCGCAGCAGCATCTATTTGAGCATCCAACTCCGGCAACCATCGCCATATGATCAATTACTGTACATTGCTCATCAGTTATCAAGGCTAGGAGCTCGGTTATGCGCTTTCCACAACCATTGCAGCCTCACCTGAAAGTCAGTCCATGCTCTACAACTTCCGTCAAGCTACTTTTCTAAGTTCTCTGGTCATCCTCGGAGCAACTTCGCTTCATGCCACAGCAGCCCCAAACGAGCTTGCGTACGGAAAGTTGACTGGTTATCCAGCTGGTCCTGAGATGCACCATGATTACGGTATGAGTCGGAGAGTTGGCGGCTTCTCTGGGAAGCGACTTGAAAAAACTGGGAATGTAAAAACATCAGTTCTTCCAGCACAAGAAATCCAACGCATCCCCCGCGAGCTCCGCTCGGAATGGACTAGCGAGTTCGACCCAGAAGAACTTCTTCGCAACAACCCCATCATGTCGTTAACGCTAATAAAAAACGGGGTCATTATCTTCGAGAAATTCCAATACGATACAGGACCATCCAGCACGTTTAACTCTGAATCTATAGCCAAGACACTTACGGCGTTAGTGATTGGAGTGCTGCATGATGAGGGAAAAATAAAGAGCTTGTCTGATCCTTTACATGTTTACATTCCTGAGTTCAAGGACGGCTGGTTTGGGAATAATACGATTCGAGATCTTCTTCAGATGCGCTGCGGACTCAGCGGCGCAAGTGCTGGCGCCACTGGCGGGTTTTATGCAAACATTAAATATGGTCCAACAGCGGCTTCAGGCCCAAACGCTCGAAACCTTTACGAATATATTCAAACACTACCCATGTCGTCGCAGCCAGGAACGGCCTTTGCTTACGATCCCGTGTGCTCAGATGCACTGAGCATGGTTGTTAGCAAGGTCACTGGTAAGCTCTTGGCGGAAGTTTTTCAAGAAAAGATCTGACAGAAGATTGGATCGGAAAATCAGTCTTTCTGGGCTAAAGCTGGTAACACAAATATTACATCTGGAGCAAATCAGTTCTGGGCCAAACAACGCGACTGGGCCAAAATCGCTTTATTGTTGGTCAATAACGGAGAATTTAATGGGAAGCAAGTTGTATCCGTGAACTACATGAACTTATTGATGGGAGATATTGCTAACGTACCCAAAACGCGCTACGGCGCTTACGGATATCAAACATGGATTCAGTCAAACGATTCAGGCGGTGGTACTGCACTTGGATTCCTTGGGCAAAGAATTCACTTTGATCCTGCCTCGAAATCTGCAATGGTTGTTTTTGCGGTAGATGAACATGACCAAGCTTCATGGCGCTTTTGGAAGTGGTTTAGGACGTCAAACTTTCCCGCAGCAAAGTAAAGCGCCTTGTGCCTTGTGCCAACCTATCCGCATCCAAGATGGGCTTCAATTTTGAGTAGTGCCGCTCAATCATTGCTGCCCTGTTCTTCATCTGCTTGCTCATCGTGTGGGCGTCAGTGTCCCCACAAGAAGGCCGTGGCGCGGAAAATGAAAAACCGCCCCTGAGTTTGCTCTGGGTAACTCAAGTGATTGTGAAATGAACATGCGATCAACCTACGTCAGATTGGTTTTTGCCACATTGGCTGCCTTCATCTATCTGCCTTCACAAGCCGAAATTGATGAGGCTTTACTGGGTAAAGCGCGTTCATACCCAGCGGCACCATCGCTAGCACAGGCTGGCAGCAATGAATTTATCGTCTGGACCAACAGTGGTGGCTATGAAAGCCTCATGCCCTTCAAAACAGTCAGTCCGGGCACGCCAACACGACTTGCCAGATCCGAGAAACCCATTCCTGTTTCATACGAGTTCTCTGGAAAGACGCTTTCCCTGAAAGACTACTTAGATCAGCGCAGGGTGACCAGCTTGCTGATCATGAAGGATGGCGTGGTTCAACACGAGCATTACCAGTACGGGCGCAATGATCGGCATCGCTTCAATTCAGCCTCGATGGGAAAATCTGTTTTAGGCTTGCTGATAGGACTGGCCATACAAGACGGGGCCATCCAGTCCGTCGATGATCTGGCGGTCAAATACCTTCCTGAAATCAAAGGCACTGCTTTTGACAAGTTGACGCTCAAGCACTTACTCACCATGTCAACGGGTTTGGCGTGGAGCGAAGGCGCTGCGGCTGGCGCTCAATACGCCAAGATGCTCCACATCATGGGGCAGACTGGTGGCTTGGACGTTGTTCTGGGCTTCAAGGACAATAAGGTGCTTGCCGAGCCGGGCACATCCTACTTTTATTCATCCCTTGATTCTGAATTACTTGGCCGGGTGCTGGCAGCGGCCGTGAAGAAGAATGTGGCGGCGTACCTCGAAGAAAAGATATGGAAGCCCATGGGCGCTGAATCACAGGCTTCCTGGTACACCGACCGCCAGGGCGTAGAGCGAACACATTGCTGCCTAGGTGCCACCACAAGGGATTTCGCACGCATCGGAGCACTGCTTGCGAACCAAGGCCACTGGAATGGAAAGCAGATCATTCCCACTGAATGGCTCAAAGAAATGACCACGCTCCATGGTGAGCACCTGCGCAAGGTCGCCATCGACAGGGAGCCCCGCATGGGCTATGGGTATCACATATGGTTAATGGCGCCAAATCAAATCGCTTTACGCGGGCACCGGGGGCAGGTCATCTACATTGACCAACTGAACAAGATAGTTATGGTCCAGACGGCAGTCTATGGCCCCGCGCCAAACGCCACAACCAACTTTCCCGAACTCAATGCCCTATGGGCAGGTGTTGTCACGTCATTAAGCAGGCAACAGTAACTTTTTTTTGAATGTGCCCGCCGCCTTGAAAAACCTTGAGTGCCTTAGCCCATGAACCCGCTGAACCCCAAAAAACTGCTGCTGACCAAGTGGACCGCCGTCAAACCCATCGCCAAACAAAAGCACTTTCTGGTCAGCCGGGTGATCGAGCCTGACTTGCCCACCGACCCGGTTGTATCGGTAGAAATCGAAGCTGTATTTTCCAAGGCCACGCAAGTCATCGCTTGGCGTGAGCTGCAGGATGACAGCGTTTGGCGGCAGGGGTGGGTTTGATGCGTGCGTGGACAAAAAAACTATCGTGCTAAACACAAGGCTTGTGAGAGAAAAAACCCATGTTGAAAAAATGGTTGAGCGATGCGTCCCTGTCCACGGTCGTTGCCGGCTTTGTGGCTGTTCTGGTGGGGTTTACCAGCTCGGCGGCCATTGTTTTCTCAGCCGCACAGGCCTTGGGTGCCAACGAAGCACAAACGGCTTCCTGGATGTGGGCGTTGGGTTTGGGCATGGGGGGCAC
>JBIKPY010000016.1:0-42140 GCA_044357185.1 Polaromonas sp. | reverse complement strand
GCTTGGGCATGAAGCCATGCTGAGCATTGTGCGCAGCGTGCGAAGCACTTGACTTCTCAAATTTGTATTGAGCCACGACTATCACCCTCTCTTCCAACAAGACACCTCAGTGTGATTTAAATCAGAACGACATGCATTAAGTGTAAACCCTAGATGTCATAATTATTGTCAATTTATGTTGACACTCTGGATTTCAAGTCTTAAAGTCAGCTCAGTTCAATAGCCACGAAGGTGAGAAATGCAGGGTTCGCAGCCACAGTTTTTGTACACACCGGAGCAACGCGCCAAGCGCGATGCGACGCGGTGGACTCTGGTTCAGGGGGTGTTGGCGCCGGTTCAATTCTTGGTTTTCTTGGTCAGTCTGTACCTGGTTTTGAACAGCTTGAGGACAGGCGAACACACCGACTGGGCACTGGCTTCTGTGGTGGTCAAAACGCTGGTGCTCTACCTCATCATGGTGACGGGTTGCATCTGGGAAAAAGTTGTTTACGGCAAATACCTGTTTGCGCAGGCCTTCTTCTGGGAAGACATGGTCAGCATGCTGGTGATGGCATTGCACACCGCTTACCTCTGGGTGTGGTGGCAGGGCCAATGGTCTGCTGGTGACCAGCTTTTGCTGGCCTTGGCCGCCTATGTCACCTACGGCTTTAACGCAGCGCAATACATCCGAAAGCTGCGCATGGCACGGCTGCAAAAGCCAGCCACGCAAGCGCTTCATCCATCCAGCCCGCAAGTCATCGTATGAGCACCGTCATTCCTATCCGCTCCGAAAAAAGTACGGGCTGCACAGATGTCATCCCTTTGATCGAGCGCGGGCAGCGAGAGGTTTTCTGCGGCCTGACAGGCATCATTTGGCTGCATCGAAAAATTCAAGATGCTTTTTTCCTGGTGGTCGGCTCCCGCACGTGTGCCCACCTGATTCAGTCTGCCGCTGGCGTGATGATTTTTGCGGAGCCCAGGTTCGGCACCGCCATCATTGACGAGCGCGATCTGGCGGGCCTGGCCGATGTGCACGAGGAGCTGGACCGCGTTGTGAATCAACTTCTCAATCGCCGACCCGACATCAAAATGCTTTTTCTGGTGGGCTCTTGCCCGTCTGAAGTGATCAAGCTTGATTTGTCACGCGCTGCAGAACGCTTGAACCAGATTCACCATCCTGCTGTTCGCGTGTTGAACTACTCAGGCAGCGGCATTGAGACCACTTTCACGCAGGGTGAAGACGCCTGCCTGGCCGCTTTGGTACCGGCCTTGCCGGCAGCTGCGGCCACCGCTCCCAAGCAACTGATGGTGGTGGGCACTCTGGCCGATGTGGTGGAAGACCAGATGCGAAGCTTGCTAGAGAAAATGGGCATCTCGCTGTGCTTTTTCCCACCGCGGAAAAGCCATGACTTGCCGGCTGTTGGCGCCAACACCCGGTTCTTATTGGCACAACCCTTCCTGGCCGACACAGCCAGGGCGCTGCAAGAGCGCAAAGCCCAGTACCTGCCTGCTCCCTTCCCCTTGGGCCTGGAGGGCACGACAGCCTGGTTGCAAGAAGCCGCTTCTGAATTTGGCGTGTCAGACCAGGTGTTTGAACAAGTCACCGCAGGACCGCGCCAGCGCACAGAAAAAGCCTTGGCAGTACACCGCCAAATGCTGCAAGGTAAAAGTATCTTCTTTTTCCCGGACTCGCAGCTTGAAATTCCCCTGGCCCGCTTTCTACACCGCGAATTGAATATGCAACTGGTGGAAGTCGGAACGCCTTATCTGCACCGTCAACACATGGCCAAAGAATTGGCATGGTTGCCCGCAGGCACCCGCATCAGCGAAGGCCAGGATGTCGATTTGCAGCTGGACCGTTGCCTCAAGGACAAGCCTGACATGGTGGTCTGCGGCTTGGGCCTGGCCAACCCGCTGGAAGCCCAAGGCATCACCACGAAATGGGCTATCGAGCTGGTCTTCACGCCAATTCAAGGTTATGAGCAGGCTGCAGACCTCGCAGGTCTTTTCAGCCGGCCCTTGAAACGTCGCGAAAAGCTAGCCGCTTAGGAGTCAAGCATGCAGTTGACACTTTGGACATACGAAGGACCACCCCACGTCGGGGCGATGCGCATTGCCACCGCCATGCGTGATGTGCACTATGTGCTGCACGCACCTCAGGGTGACACCTACGCCGATCTGTTGTTCACCATGATTGAGCGTCTGCCCAGAAGGCCACCCGTGACCTACACGACCTTTCAGGCGAGAGACCTGGGTGGCGATACTGCTGAGTTGTTCAAAAATGCAGCCCGTCAAGCGGTTGAGCGTTTCAAGCCTGCTGCGATTCTGGTGGGTTCGTCCTGCACTGCCGAGTTGATTCAAGATGACCCGGGCGGATTGGCCCAGGCCCTGCAGCTGCCCATTCCGGTTGTGCCTTTAGAGCTGCCTTCGTACCAGCGCAAAGAGAACTGGGGTGCCAGCGAGACCTTTTACCAACTGTGCCGCCACCTGGTTAAAAAACCCGGCGAACCCATCCCAAAAGCACGCCCTACTTGCAACCTGCTGGGCCCTGCTGCCCTGGGTTTCAGGCACAGAGATGACGTTCGGGAAATCAGCCAACTGCTCAATCAATTGGGCATTGATGTTGCAGTGGTGGCACCTTTAGAAGCCAGTGTTGCCGATATTGAAAAGCTCGCCCAGGCCGACTTCAATGTGGTGCTCTATCCCGAAATTGCATTGAGCACAGCGCAATGGCTAAAGCGCCAGTACCAGCAACCGCACACCAAGACGGTGCCACTGGGATTGAAAGCCACCCAGGACTTCATCGCAGAAGTTTGCGGCTTGGCCGGCGTGCCGGCCCCGGCTGCTGAAGAAATGACCGCACGTGCCCGCTGGTACGCCCAGTCGGTGGACTCCACTTACCTTACCGGCAAGCGCGTTTACCTGTTCGGCGATGCCACGCATGTGATCGCGGCGGCCCGGATTGCCAGCGAAGAAATGGGCTTTGAAGTTGTTGGCATGGGCACCTACAGCCGCGAATTCGGAAGGGATGTCCGAGAGTGCGCCAAAACCTATGGCATTGAAGCGCTGATCAGCGACGACTATTTAGAGGTCGAAGCACAGATACAAAGTTTGCAACCCGAACTTATTTTGGGCACGCAAATGGAGCGCCATATCGCCAAGCGCCACGGCATCCCTTGTGCAGTGATTTCTGCACCCGTGCATGTACAAGATTTCCCGGCACGCTATGCCCCGCAAATGGGTTTTGAAGGCGCCAATGTCATTTTTGACACATGGGTGCACCCACTGATGATGGGCTTGGAAGAGCACTTGTTGGGCATGTTCCGTCAGGATTTTGAATTCCATGCGGGCGCCACGCCCTCGCACTTGGGCGGCAGCCGCCCGGCTGACAGTCAATTGACTGCTGCCAAGCCACTGCCTGAAGCGTCCAACCAAGCCAGTTGGAGCATTGAAGCGCAAAAAGAGCTGGGAAAAATCCCCTTCTTTGTCAGAGGTAAAGCCAAACGAAATACTGAGAAGTACGCGCTGGACCAAGGCGTCTCAACGATCACAGTGGACACACTCTACGATGCCAAAGCTCACTTCAGCCGCTAAGCAGCCGGCGCTGGGACAGCCGCCCATGCGGGTGGTCATGCTCACGATGGACACGCATCTGTCGAGCGCCGCCAACAGGTCAGCCGCCCTATTGGCACAAAAATTACCTGGGCTGCAGTTCAAGATGCATGCCGCGAGTGAATACAGGGCCAGCGATGAAGCGCTGAAAAAATGCCTGCAAGATCTAGATCGCGCTGACCTTGTCATTGTGACCATGCTGTTCATGGAAGACCACTATTTGCCAGTGATCGATGCGCTGACGGCAAAACGCCATCACTGCGATGCCATGGTTTGCATCATGTCTGCACCGCCTGTCATGCAGCTCACGCGCATGGGCAAACTCAGCATGGGCGGTCAATCATCGGGCCTGATGAGTCTGCTCAAGAAGTTACGGCCAAAAGCCAAAGAAACTTCAGATGACAAATCATCCAGCAAATCTGAAGGCGCAAAGCAAATGGCCATGCTCAGGCGCATCCCCAAGCTTTTGCGCTTTATTCCAGGCACGGCGCAAGATCTGCGGATTTTCTTTTTAACCATGCGCTACTGGCTGGCTGGCTCAGAGCAAAACATGACCCAGATGATTCTCACACTGGTCAACCGCTATGCCAGCGGCGAGCGGCAAAACTACCGCCAAGTGATCGAGGCTCAAGAGCCGGTGGAGTACCCCGAAGTGGGCCTGTACCACCCCAAGATGAAAGTGAAAATTAGCGATTCACTTGACAATCTGCCCAAAGACCTTGAAGACAAACCTGCAGTGGGTCTTTTGCTTCTGCGCTCGTACTTACTGGCCGGCAATGCCCTTCATTACGACGCTGTGATCGCTGCACTTGAGGCACGCGGCTTGCGCGTGATACCCGCTTTTGCCAGTGGTCTGGATTCTCGTCCCGCCATTGAGAACTTCTTTTTGAATGATGGCAAAAGCCGCGTGGACGCTCTGGTGTCCCTGACCGGGTTTTCACTGGTTGGCGGACCTGCTTACAACGACGCCAAGGCAGCCGAAGAAATTCTGGCCAAGCTCGATGTGCCGTACATAGCGGCCCACCCGGTTGAGTTTCAATCACTGGACCAGTGGGGCGGCTCAAAACGCGGCCTGTTGCCGGTTGAAAGCACCATCATGGTTGCCATTCCCGAGTTGGATGGCTCCACCATACCCATGGTCTATGGCGGCCGTCCTGGCGCTCCAGGCACCAGCTGTACGGGTTGCGAGAGAAACTGCACGTTCACACAAGAGCACCAAACGCAGGATATGTTCACCTGCGCTGAACGCACAGACATGCTGTCCAAGCGGGTAGAAAAGTTAATCCGCATGCGCCTGAAAAAGCGAAGCGAAAGAAAAATAGCGCTGGTCATTTTCAACTTCCCCCCCAACAGCGGCAACGTTGGGACTGCGGCTTATCTTTCGGTCTTTGAGTCTCTTTTCAATACTTTGAAAACGCTCGCCAATGAGGGCTATGACATCGAGGTACCTGCCAACGCAGACGATCTTCGTGACCGCGTGCTCAATGGCAACCGCGAAACCTATGGCGCTGACGCCAATGTTCATCACATAATTCCAACATCAGAGCACATCCAAAATGAGCGTTGGCTAAAGCAGATTGAAACGCAATGGGGCCCGGCACCCGGCAAACAACTGACCAACGGACAAGGCATGTTTGTGCAGGGCGTGCAGTTCGGACAAGCCCTGGTTTGCATCCAACCCGGATTTGGCTACGAAGGTGATCCGATGCGCCTGCTGTTCGAAGCAGGTTTTGCACCCACTCACGCCTTCAGTGCTTTTTATCGCTACCTGCGCACCGGCTTCAATGCTGACGCCGTACTGCACTTCGGAACACACGGCGCCCTTGAATTCATGCCGGGCAAGCAAGCCGGTTTATCGGGCAACTGCTGGCCAGACCGACTGATTCAAGACTTGCCAAACCTGTATTTCTACGCATCCAACAACCCTTCAGAAGGCACGATTGCCAAGCGCCGTGGCAGCGCCACCTTGTTGAGTTATTTGCCTCCTACTTTTGCGGAGTCAGGTCTGTACAAAGGACTGCTGGACTTGAAGCAGACGCTGGACCGTTGGCGCGCACTGGACGATGAGATCAGTGAAGAGCGCAGTGACCTGGCAACCATGATTCACCAACAAGCCCGCAGCCTGGAGTTGCGCGTTCCTGCACAAATTCAGTCACAAGCCAACTTGGTTGAGCCTTGGATCACCGACTTGATTGATCAACTTCTGGAACTCGAGTACGCCTTGATTCCAGAGGGTTTGCACGTCATTGGGCAACTGCCGACACGCGATCAGCGCCTGACCACCTTGAAAGCCATGTCGATGGCCATGGGTATCGAGGAGCCTGCTTTGCTGGAGGAATTGGTTGATGGGGCCAGCGAAGAAACCTTAAACCGCCATGCCAAACACCTTAACGATGCCCAGAGAGTATCGCTGCACCAACTGGTGCAATCCAACCTCCTCTTGAGCCAGGAAAGTGAGCTCAACGGCCTGCTGCGCGCGCTCGACGGCCGTTATGCCCTGCCGGCACCGGGCGGTGATCTGTTGCACAACCCGGACGTCTTGCCCACAGGCCGAAATTTACACGGACTGGACCCTTTCAAACTGCCTAGCGCTTTTGCAGTGCGCGATGGTCAAAAACAAGCTGCCAAGTTGCTGGAGCGATACGCGCAAGACGGCTCTGGCGTACCGGAATCTATCGCCATGGTTTTGTGGGGCACTGACAACCTCAAAACCGAGGGTGGCCCGATGTCACAAGCCTTGGCTTTGATGGGTGTGACGCCAAGGTTTGACAGCTACGGCAGGCTCGCAGGTGCTCAATTGGTGTCGCTCGATGTACTTAAGCGTCCTCGCATTGATGTGGTGATCACGCTGTCAGGCATCTTCCGCGATTTGCTGCCCATGCAAATCAAGCTACTGGCGGAAGCCAGCTTTCTGGCCGCCAGTGCAGATGAGGCGCCTGAAATGAACTTCATCCGCAAGCATGCCCTGGCCTATATGGCTGAGCATGGCGGCGATCTGGAATCTGCCTCGCTGCGCGTTTTCGGCAACACAGAAGGCGCCTACGGCTCCAATGTGAACATGCTGGTCGACAGTTCTGCTTGGCAAAAAGAAGATGAACTGGGCGACGCATTCACATCGCGCAAAGGCTTTGCCTACGGCCGTGAAGGCAAACCAGTGCGTAATAACCAATTGCTCAAGAGTGTGCTGGCTGATGTGTCACTGACGTACCAGAACCTGGACTCAGTGGAATTGGGAGTCACCAGCATCGACACCTACTTTGACACTTTGGGCGGTATCAGCAGAGCAGTTTTGCAAGCCAAGCACGACCGCGATGGTGACGCGGCTTCGGCTCCCCCCGTCTACATCGTGGACCAGACGCAAGGTGATGGTGTGGTGCGCAGCCTCTCGGAGCAAGTCGCGCTGGAAACTCGCACGCGCATGCTCAACCCCAAATGGCATGAGGGCATGCTGCAACACGGCTACGAAGGTGTTCGTCAGATTGAAGTTCACCTGACGAACACCATGGGCTGGTCTGCCACCACGGGCCAGGTTCAGCCTTGGGTCTATCAGCAATTGGCTCAAACCTTTGTGCTGGATCCGGCCATGCGTAAACGGCTGGCTGAACTCAACCCGACATCTTCGGCCAAGCTGGCCAACCGATTGATTGAAGCATCTCGTCGCGAGTATTGGAAACCCGATGCTGAGACATTAAATGCCTTGCTGCGCGCCGGCGAGGAACTGGAAGATCGCCTTGAAGGCATCCAAGAAGGGCAAGCAGCATGATTGAAACAACCAGCATTCCTGTGAAAAGTATCCAACGCGCTTCACGCGAAGACGGCGAAGGCAGTGTGCAATGCCAACTCGATCCGAACGTGAAAATCGGCAACGCCAAAGTCTTTGCGGTTTATGGCAAGGGCGGCATTGGCAAAAGCACCACCTCATCTAATTTGTCCGCTGCATTTTCAAAAATGGGAAAACGCGTACTCCAAATCGGCTGTGACCCTAAGCATGACAGTACCTTCACGCTGACTAAAAAAATGCTGCCTACGGTCATTGATGTGCTTGAAACTGTGGACTTTCATGCTGAAGAACTTCGGGTCGAAGACTTCGTTTTTGAAGGCTATAACGGCGTGATGTGCGTTGAAGCCGGTGGTCCGCCTGCCGGCACAGGCTGCGGCGGTTATGTGGTGGGTCAAACCGTCAAACTGCTCAAAGAGCATCACCTGCTTGAAGACACCGATGTGGTGATTTTTGATGTGCTTGGCGATGTGGTCTGCGGTGGCTTTGCAGCGCCCTTGCAGCACGCCGACCGCGCCATGATCGTCACAGCCAACGATTTCGACTCTATCTTTGCCATGAACCGGATTGTCCAGGCGATTGGCGCCAAGGCAAAAAATTACAACGTGCGTCTGGGCGGTGTCATTGCCAATCGCAGCGCTGCCACAGACCAGATCGACAAATACAACGATCGCATTGGCCTGAAACTGGCCGCTCACTTCCCGGACCTGGATGTGATTCGCCGCAGCCGTTTGAAAAAATCAACGCTCTTTGAGATGGAGTACTCGCCTGAGTTAGAGGCTGTCCAAAAAGAATACATGCGCCTGGCTGCGAGCATGTGGTTGGGTGGGGAGGGCTACTCTGCAGTTCCCATGAAGGACCGCGATATTTTTGATCTATTGGGTTTTGATTGAGGTTTTAAAAATATGAGCGAAATCACTTACGAGCAACGACGCGGACAAATCGAAAATTATTTCGACCGCACAGCATTTGCAGCTTGGGCCAAGCTCACTTCAGATGCGCCCGTGGGTCGGATTCGCGCCACTGTACGCGCAGGGCGCGATCAAATGCGGTCAACGCTGGTTTCCTGGTTGGGAAATGACCTGCGTGGCAAGCGCATATTGGACGCCGGTTGCGGCACAGGTGCACTGGCCGTTGAAGCTGCCCGTTTGGGTGCTCAGGTGGTGGCCATTGATTTGTCGCCGACGCTGGTTGACTTGGCCCGCGAAAGAATCCCTGCCGATGTGTCACACCTGGTGGAGTTTCACAGCGGCGACATGCTGGACAAAGGGCTAGGCCGCTTCGATCATGTGGTGGCCATGGACTCCATCATTCATTACCAGACAGATGATGCAGTTCACGCTCTGGCGCAGTTGGCTGAACGCACCAGCGGATCCATCGTCTTTACTTTTGCGCCACGCACGCCATTTCTGGCAGCCATGATTTCGGTGGGTCGCCTGCTGCCAAGAAGCGACCGCGCGCCATGGTTAGAGCCGATGGCGGAAAAAAGAATCGCCCAGCTGATGGCAAGCCATGAATCGCTGGCTGAGTGGACATGCGGACGCAGTCATCGCGTCTCCAGCGGGTTTTACAAATCTCAAGCCATGGAGTGGTTACGCGCATGAGAGCCAAAACGTTTGCCAAATACGCCAGGCTCATGCCAGCGAGCTGGCTGCCGTTTGCTGACGTTGCCAGCGCTGATTTACCGATGGCGCGATTGCTTCGCCTGTCTTTGTTCAAACTCACGATGGGCATCACCACGGCCTTGATGATCGGCACCCTGAACAGGGTCATGATCGTTGAGCTGGGCGTATCAGCATGGCTGGTTTCCATGATGCTGGCGCTGCCTTTATTGGTTGCGCCATTTCGCGCTGTCACGGGCTACCAGTCAGATGTACACGTTTCTGCTTTTGGATGGCGACGTATTCCCTACATGTGGGGCGGCACTTTAATTCAATTCTTGGGCTTGGCAGTCATGCCTTTTGCGTTGCTGGTTTTGTCAGGCCGGGGACAGGTTCCGGTACCTGACTGGGTCGGCCAAGGTGCTGCCGCCATAGCCTTTCTGATGGTGGGTGCTGGCCTGCAAACCTCCCAGACTGCCGGGCTTGCGCTGGCAACCGACCAGGCCAGCCAAGAAACCCGGCCACGTGTGGTGGCGCTGATGTACACCATGCTGTTGGTGGGCGCCGTCACGGGTAGTTTGGTTTACAGCTTTTTGCTGGCTGACTTCACACCTGAAAAATTAGTCCAGGTGGTTCAAGGTACGGCCTTGGTGGTTTTACTGCTCAATGGTATTGCACTTTGGAAACAGGAACCCCGCAACCCACAACGTGTTGCCGCCCTGAAAACTCAAGTTCGTCGCCCCTTCAAAGCCGTTTGGGCTGAATTCATTGAATTACCGCAAGCACGTCGCTTTTTGTGGGCCACTTTTTTGGGCACCATGGCCTTCAACATGCAAGACATCATTCTTGAGCCTTATGGCGGTGAAATTCTCAAGCTGAGTGTGGGTGCAACCAGTGCGCTCACAGCCATGCTGGCAGCCGGTGGTTTGCTGGGTTTTTACGTGGCGGGCCGTAAATTAGCCCGTGGCGTAGACCCCATGCGCTTGGCCGCCTATGGCGCGCTGGCAGGCTTGCCTGCATTTTCAGCAGTGATTTTTTCAGCACCCCTGGAGGCCGGCTGGCTATTCCGGCTTGGTGCTTTGGGCATTGGATTTGGCAGCGGTTTGTTTGCCGTCGGCACCTTGTTCACGGCCATGCGCATAGAAGCCGCTTTTGTAGGCCTGGCTTTGGGCGCATGGGGTGCCGTGCAATCGGCTGCAGCGGGTATCTCTATGTTTGTCGGCGGAGCCTTGCGCGACACCTTCACGGCGCTGAGCAGCCGCGGTGACATGGGCCCGGCATTGACGGACCCCTCTGTTGCTTACAGCATGGTCTATCACATCGAAATGCTTTTACTGTTCCTCACCCTGATTGCAGTTGGCCCCTTGGTCAAGCGCAGCAGATCTTTTTCGCCCGTTCCACCATCAACCCTCGGCTTGACCGAGTCACGCATTTAGTTTTTCATAAGGAGAAGTCGCCATGCAAACTGTAGGAAACATCACAGGCTACGTCGATCTAGCGCAAATATTGCTCTACGCTTTTTGGATTTTTTTCGCCGGCCTGATTTACTATCTTGTTCAAGAAGGTCACCGCGAAGGCTACCCGTTGGAGTCCAGCAGTTCTGGCCGAGCAGTGGTCAAAGGGTTTCCGATACCCGAGCCTAAAACATTTTTGCTCGAAGGTGGCAAAAGCGTGACGGTTCCAGACCTCACCCGTAAAGAACCCGCTTACAACGCTGTGGCTACCAGCCCCACTTCGGGTGCGCCCATTGAACCCAAGGGTGATGCCATGCTGGCGGCTGTTGGCCCAGGCGCTTACTCCAACCGAGAAGACGTGCCAGAAATGACATGGCATGGCAAGCCGCTGATTCAACCGCTGCGCATTGCCAGCGATTACACCGTAGCAGTGCAAGACGTGGATCCGCGTGGACTGCCTGTGATGGCAGGCGACGGCAAGCAAGGTGGCACTGTGAAAGACATCTGGATTGATTCCGCAGAGATGATGTTCCGTTATCTTGAAGTTGAAATCCCTGACGGTCGTACCGTGCTGCTGCCCATTGCTTTTTCTGTGATCCGCAGAAACCAGGTCGAAGTTCATTCTGTGTATGCGCGGCATTTTGCAGCTGTTCCAGCCCTGCGTAACCCGAACCAGGTGACCAAGCTGGAAGAGGAAAAAATCAGCGCCTACTACGGCGGCGGCACTTTGTATGCCGACGTCAAACGCAGTGAGCCCTTGATTTAATCAAGGCTTTTTGAGCCATTTAAGAACCGTCAAAGCCTGTTGAGGAAGCAGACATGCCCATCGAAAACCTAGGTCACGAGTACGAGTTTGAACCGCAATTCGGTTTACCGGAGCGCCTGCCGGACGACGAATTCATCGTCTGGCAAGGATCGCCCGATGTAGGTGCTTTGGCCACTTCAGCCTTTCACCTGAAAAAACTCGGGTTTTATTTTGCGGCCCTGGTATTGGCTTGTGCATGGCCTGCCTTGGAGTCCGGCGCAGGCCTGATGGATGTTGTGCTCTCTGTGAAGTGGATTGTGCCGCTGGTGGTGATTGGTATAGCGTCTGTCTGGACACTGGCCTGGTTAACCGCGCGCACCACGGTCTATACAGTGACCAGCAAGCGGGTGGTGATGCGGCTAGGGATTGTGCTGACGGTATCTTTTAATTTGCCATTCAAGCAGATCGCCTCTGCGGACGTGCGCCACCTCAAAAATGGTTTTGGCGATATCACCCTGGCTCTGCAGGGTTCAGACCGCATTGCTTGGGCACATTTGTGGCCCAGCGTGCGCCCATGGCGTATCAATAAGCCCGAGCCCACTTTGCGTGCGGTACCTGATGTGCAGGCTGTTGCTGACAAGCTGCGCCAGGCCTGGACCCAAAACACAGGTTTGGCAGCCAATGCGCGCACGCAGATGGATAAAGAGCAGCTTGATTCCCGTCCTTTGCAAATCAAAACCATATGAGCCAAGCCCAACTCGCCCCCAAGCCCGTCCATACAACACCGGACAGCTTTCCACGCTGGGTGCTTTACTGCGGGGCAGGCATCATGGCGTTTTCGCTCATCTCTGTGGGCTTGATACGCATCACCGGCAATGGACCTGACCAAAAGGCGGCTGCGCCTACGCTTCAACGCTCTTTGGTTTTTCTAGACCAAAAAGATGGCGGTGTACGGGTTGCCGATGGTGTGACTGGCGAGACCTTGACCGTGCTGCATGGCGAGCAGGGTTTTGTGCGCGGCGCCCTGCGCGCACTCAGCCGGGAACGCTTTTCCAGAGGTATTGGCGCGTCACAACCTTTTGACCTAGTAGCCCGCGTGGATGGACGGGTCACACTCATGGACCCGAGCACCGGAAGCAGGGTTGATCTGGAGTCCTTCGGGCCTACAAATACGGCAGAATTTGTCAGGTTCCTGGCCATGCGCCCGCAATAGATCAAGTTTTTTATTTCTCAGCAGACCCGGAGATTTTTTTCATGCAAGCGAATCCCGCCATTGACAGTGCCGCCAAAGCGTCGCAAAAAGCTGTTGAGAGCACCATGCTCAGTCCGCGCTTTTACACCACCGACTTCGCTGCCATGGACCGCCTCGATGTGTCCGCCATGCGAAGCGAGTGGGACCGGATGATGGACGAGTACGAGGGCGATAACAACCACGATCATTTTCAACGCGATGCACAGTTTGCTGAAGAAGTCGCTGAGCGCTTTTCACAAGTCAGTCCCGAAATGCGACAGGAGTTTCTCGAATTTTTAATCTCGTCCCTGACGTCCGAGTTTTCGGGCTGTATTTTGTACAACGAGATTTATAAGAATGTTGAGAACCCGGACATCAAACAATTGATGCGCTACATGGCGCGCGACGAATCGCGGCACGCCAGCTTTATCAACCAATCCCTCAAAGACTTCGGCTTGGGCATTGACCTGGGTGATTTAAAGCGCACCAAGGCCTACACCTATTTCAAACCTAAGTACATTTTTTACGCGACTTATTTGTCAGAAAAAATTGGCTACGCCCGTTACATCACCATTTACCGGCAGCTCGAAAAGAACCCGGACAAACGTTTTCACCCCATCTTTCGCTGGTTTGAAAGATGGTGCAACGACGAGTTCCGCCATGGTGAATCTTTCGCCTTGATCATGCGCGCCAACCCACACCTGCTGCGGGGCGGCAATGTGTATTGGATACGCTTTTTCCTGCTGGCGGTTTACGCCACCATGTATGTGCGTGACCACTGCCGCCCAATGCTTCACCATGAAATGGGTCTGGAGTCCACTACTTACGACTATGAGGTATTCCGTATCACCAACGAAATTACCAAGCAGGTCTTCCCTGTCAGCCTGGATATCGACAGCCCACGTTTTCGCGAAGGCATGTCTCATTTGTTTCATGTTCAGCAGCAAATGGACAAGGCCAAGGCAAGAGGTGGTCTCATAGGTTTCTTACAGCGTGCTCGCTGGGCTGTTGCGGGCGGCGTCACTTTTGTTCGCTTGTATTTCCTGCCCATGAAGCACCACGCCTTGCCAGAGCAGGTTCGCATGGCCCCCGCTTGGTAGGCGTGAACAAATTTCACCGGCAAGGCATGGATGACTGACGCTTACATTGCTCTTGGGTTCGCAATATTCATCTGGTGGTTTAGCACCGGCATTGTGATCTTGCTCAATCGCATGTCCCGCACGGCCATCACCATGAGCCTGGTGTTGTCCTCGCTCTTGTGCATAGGTGCCCTGATGGGGCTGTCGCACACAGCGCAGCAAAGCAGCGTGACCGCCGCCTATTGCGCTTTTTCTTGTGCGCTTTTGGCATGGGGCTGGAATGAACTGAGCTTTCTGACTGGGTGGATCACCGGCCCGCAAAAGACCGCTTTATCTGAAAACACGGTAGGATGGCCGCGGTTTGTAGTGTCTTTCAAAGCAGTGGTGTGGCACGAATTGGCCATCTTGATGGTGGGCGCACTCATTGTTTACATCACTTGGGACGCACCCAACCAAGTTGGTACGGGCACTTACCTGGTCTTATGGATCATGCGAACCAGCGCCAAACTTAACTTGTTTTTTGGAGTTCGTAATTTAAGTGAGGAATTTTTACCCGCTCACTTGACTTACATGGAAAGCTTTTTCAAGCGGCGCGCCATGAATGCTTTTTATCCCTTCGCATTGCTGGGCGCCAGTGTCTGCTTGTGGTGGCTTGTCGCGTATGCCAACAACCCTTTGGCCAGCCCGGCTCAGGTGGTGGGCGCCGTGCTGGTTGGCACCATGTTGGCGCTGGCTATTGTGGAGCACCTGATGCTGGTGCTTCCGCTGGACACCACCACCTTGTGGCGCTGGGCTATCCGCAAACCAAAGGCGACGATTCATACAGAGTCACTGCCCCACAACCTGCCTTTGTAAAACCCGCAGCCGTAGATTCACATGACTAATCTTTACAAATCAATTGACACTGCGGGTGATGGGGGTGGCGCAGCTGGTGGTGGCTATGTTCCAGCCATCCGACCCGATCGCTTGGACGATCGCGCCCCTACAGCTGTCGTGATCGGCACAGGCTTTGGCGGCTTGGCGGCGGCCATTCGCCTGAGCGTCAAAGGATACCGCGTGCAAATGCTTGAGAAGCTGGATGCACCCGGCGGACGAGCCTATGTGCACAAGCAAGATGGTTTCACCTTTGATGCAGGCCCCACCATCATCACTTTGCCGCATTTGATCGAAGAGCTTTTCACTTTATGCGGTCACAACATGAAAGACCATGTTGACCTGCGTTTGATGTCGCCTTTCTACAGAATACGCTTCGACGACGGCTCGCACTTTGACTACAGCAACAATGATGAGGCCATGCTCGATCAGATTGAGCGTCTGAATCCTGATGACGTCCAAGGCTTCAAAGATTTGATGAAGGCTTCTGAAAAATGTTTCCAGCTGGGCTTTGTCGAGCTGGGCATGGTGCCTTTTGAAACTATCGGCGACGTTATCAAAGCCATGCCTAATCTGGCGCGTATGCAAGCCTGGCGCTCGATTTACAGCATGGTCGCCAAATACATCAAGCATCCCAAGCTGCGCATCGTCATGAGTTTTCATCCACTCCTTATTGGCGGGAATCCTTACTCAGTCACCTGTGTTTACGCACTGATTCACTCATTGGAGCGGCGCTGGGGTGTTCACTCGGCCATGGGCGGCACGGGTGCTATTGTGAGCGAGCTGGTCAAACTGCTGGATGAACGCGGCGTCAAAATTCACTACAACAGCCCGGTGACCCGCATCCGTGTTGAAGGCGGCCAGGCGCGTGGCGTTGAACTTGCCAGCGGTCAATACATACCTGCCGATATCGTGGTGAGTAATGCAGATGCGGCTTGGACGTATCGCCACCTGATTGAGCCGCAACACCGCAAGCACTGGACCGACAAACGCATCGCCAAAGGCAAATACTCCTCAGGCTTGTTTGTCTGGTATTTCGGAACCAATCGTCGCTACGAAGACGTTCCGCACCACATGATGGTTTTGGGTCCACGCTACAAAGGTCTGCTGCAGGATATTTTTAAAAACCATACGCTGTCCAAAGACTTCAGCCTGTACCTGTACCGCCCCACCGCGACAGACCCATCGCTGGCGCCTGAAGGTTGCGACAGTTTTTATGTACTTTCTGTGGTGCCCAATCTCAGCAGCCAAACCGATTGGCCGGCAGTCACCGAGCAGTACCGCGATGCCATCGCCACCGTGCTGGAAGAAAGCGTGCTGCCCGATCTCAAGCAGCATGTGGTCTCGTCGAAGGTGACAACGCCGCAAGATTTCCAAGACCGTTTATGGTCTTACAAAGGTGCGGGTTTTGGCCTGGAGCCCATCCTGGTGCAAAGTGCCTGGTTCAGACCGCATAACAAATGCCAAGACGTGAAGAGTCTTTTTATGGTGGGTGCCAGCAGCCAGCCCGGTGCCGGCGTGCCCAGTGTCTTGATGTCCGCAAAAATGCTCGAACAGGTGGTACCTGATGTCAAATCCTTCGCTTGATACAAGCCTTTCCCAAGACCTCCATGCAAAGCCACAGCTTGTGGATTTGAGCTATGACTTAGAGGCTTGCACTGAACTGATGCGCGGCGGCTCCAAATCTTTTTTTGCAGCGTCCAAACTATTGCCTGTGCGCCTGCGCCCACCCGCCATTGCTTTGTATGCTTTTTGCCGCTTGGCCGACGATGCCATCGATACCGGTTCAGACCCTATGGTCGCCATGCAAGACTTGCATTCGCGCTTAGCCGCTATTTACGCAGGGCGCCCCGGCCCCCAAGACGCTGACAGGGCTTTGACATGGGTGGTTCATCGCTATGGCATCCCCATGGGTTTACTGGAAGCCCTTCTGGATGGTTTTTTGTGGGATACCCAAGGTCGGCGCTACGAGACCCTGGCCGACGTTGAAGCCTACGGTGCAAGGGTGGCGGGCACGGTGGGTGCCATGATGTCTCTCATCATGGGCGCGTCCACTGACACGGCCATAGCCCGCGCCAGCGAACTGGGTGTGGCCATGCAACTGACCAATATTGCGCGCGACATCGGTGAAGACGCGCGAAATGGCCGCTTGTACATTCCGCGTGCCTGGTTCCGTGAAATTGGCATGGACGCTGATGCCTGGTTGGCAAATCCTGTCTTTGATTCCCGCATTGCAGGTTTCACGCAGCGTTTGTTGTTGCGTGCAGATGCTCTTTACAGGCGAGGCGAGTTCGGGCTGTCTGAATTGAGTTGGGACTGCCGGCCCGCCATTCAAGCTGCCCGTCTGGTCTACGCAGAGATCGGCAAACAGCTGGAGCGCGAAGGACTTGACTCTGTCAACCGCCGGACCGTTGTGTCTACACGCCGCAAACTTGCGCTGATTGCCAGGGCTGCCTCGGTTGCATTCATGGTGCCCGCAGCGCCTGCTGTAGCACTGAGTCCTGTGCCGGCCATCCATTACCTGGTTGACATTGTCAGCAGGGAGCGAAACCCATCAGAACACGCCAAACCGTGGACAGTCCCGTCGCGCAGTTTTGAGGAACGCGTTGAGTGGATGGTAGATTTGTTCGGCAAACTGGAACAGCGGGAAAGAACCGTTCGCTAGGGCCTTGCTTTGCTGAAATTATTCGAAGTTTTGGTATTGCTGGGCGCCGGCATTTTGTTTTTTTGGTGGCAGTTCGACGACCTGCGACGTGCCAGGGAAAGCAGCCGCAAGGAAAAAAAACCGCCTGACTCCAACGCTCAGAAAGACCTCGATGGGGGCTGATCTGAAAGTCATTCATCTGGTTAGCGCTTGCCTTTTTTTGGGCAACGTGATTGTCAGTGGTGTGTGGGCCTTGCTGGCTGAGCGCACCCGAGATCACGCCATCATTCAATTTAGCAATCGCTTGGTCCTGATCACTGACCTCATGTTCACCCTGGTGGGCGCCATGGGTGTGGTCTGGACAGGGCACGCCATGGCACAGAATTACGGCGGTGAAGCCGGTCATCCGTGGATTCAATGGTCTTACGCCTTGCTGACATTCTCCGGCTTGATATGGCTGTTTGTGCTGGTGCCTATTCAATTGAAGCAACGCTCTTTGCTTAAAAACACAAACACCGTCTGCGAAAAATACTGGCGTCTTTCGCAGGTATGGAAAATTGCCGGCGCTATTGCAACCTTGCTGCCTTTGCCGATTGTTTACTTCATGGTCACCAAGTCGGTTTGACCGTCCAGCGCTCATGAGTCCGGCAAAGCGCCCTGCTACAACAGCCTCGCCACTTGCTTCCCGTGTCATTTTGATCACTGGCGCAGCGTCCGGCATAGGCGCTGCAACGGCATTGGAAGTTGTAGCCCAGGGCGGTCTGCCTGTGCTGGTTGATTGTGACGAAGAGCCGCTGGCGCACATGGCGCAGTGCTGTGGGCCGGACACCCTTTACCTGACTGCAGATGTCGCAGATTTTTGTGCGATGCAAGCAGTGGTTGAAAAAACGCTGTCAGTGCACGGCCGTATTGATGTGGTTTTTGCCAATGCGGGGGTTGCCGTATTCGGCCCCTTGGCGCATGTGGATCCGGGCGCGTGGAAGCGCTGCATGGAAGTCAATGTCTTTGGTGTTTTCAATACCGTGCGCTCAGCACTGGCTGCTTTGATGCAGCAGCGTGGTTATGTCTTGATCAATGCCTCGGTGTCCTCATTTGCCCACCCGCCCATGATGTCGGCTTATGCGGGCAGCAAATCAGCGGTGGAGGCCATGGCCAACTCCTGGCGCATCGAGTTGGCAGCGCATGGCGTCGCTGTGGGGGTTTTGCACGCCGGATGGGTGCGCACGCCCTTGGTGAGTGAAGGCGCTTTGCACCCGGGCTTTGTGCGACTGCGCGCCACCATGCCCGGCCCCTTGAACCGTGAAACTTCACCAGAAGAAACTGCGCGTGTGATTGTGCGCGCCATGGTAAAGCGGCTGTCCAGAGTATGGCTGCCGGGTTGGATGCGTATTTTGTTTGCACTTCGCGCTTTATTGCACATGCCATTTGCAGAGCGTGAGCTCCTGCGTGCCGCCCCTGAAATAGAAGCCATGTACCTGGAGGGTTTGCACGCAGCAGGGGCCTTGGCCTCGAGCTTCGGGCCCAGAGAGCGTGAGCGCACATTACGCCGTACGCAGCAAGCCGGGCGCTGAGCTCATGCGCGTCTGGGCATGCGCCAGGGCAACATCATGCGCACAGGCAAGGAAACCACTCTTGGAATGTCCAGCGACTCATGCACGGCAGTGACCTTCTCACCCAAGAGATCCGTGCGCAGCAGTGAACGCACATAAAACGGCGTGTCTTCCAGGGTGGCGAGGACTTCAGGGCTACTTTCTGATTCAGAGCACATGCTGCGCGCAATTCTCCAGCCGGAAGGCGGCAGGTGATGGCGCTTTGGCGCTGTGAATGCCGCGTAGCTGCCATCAGGGGAAAAGCGCTGCGCCACCACACGGCCTGGACCCTGTTTGGGTCTGACGTCGTAAACCACACTGGTGTCGCCATTGGCCATTTCAGCGCGCGCCCAATCCCAATCCTTGAATCCTCTGTCTACAGGCTCATCGCCTTCGTTGGAATCCAGGTAGGCATGGCCCTGCCATTGCAGTCCGGGGCTGCTCATCTCAACTTCAACCCGTGAACAAGGCGCGATGGGTCCCCAGCGGTGCCGGCCCATGTTGTCCAAGGGCGTGACAAATTGACACAGGCCCGCAGGCCGCACAGTCACACGTCCGCGCACACGCATGGGCCAAGGGACATTGATTTCATCAATATCAATGGTCAACGCTTGACCATCCCAACGTAAACAGCTGGGGCCGATTCTGAAGTGGTTTGCGCTGCGTTCTGTGTGTGAGCGACCACGCTCGGTCATGGTCCAGCGCCTGCCTGATTTGCCATAAAGAGCAACATTCAAGGCACAGAAATTGTCCGGATCAGCAAGGCCACCGCCCAGGCTGCGCGCCAATGCGTAATAAGGTGAAAACACACTGCCGACGAAAGCGATGATGGTCAGGCCGTGCTGGCCATCGTCGCTCAGGGCATCGACATACCACCAGAGATAACCACCCGGCGCGACTTCCTGGTCAAACCGAGGTCCGCCATCAGCGTCGCGGCCGCCAATCGCCCGGACATGGCTGCCATCGGCACGCCCGGACCCGGGTGCACGCTGCCCCCCGCCGTGTACAGGCCCGTCACTTTGCTGCGCGCGGAGTGGCGCGCAAAGGCCGACATCCAACCGTGGGTCGCTTGTCCATACAGAGCGCCCCCACTGCCCGGGAAAAGTTGCGCAAAGTCCTTGGGCAATGTTCGTACCACTTGCCGGGGCGTAGCCTGAATTTCCAGGCCACAGCGACGCATAAGGGCCAGGCTGCTTGTTTCGCACGCTTGTATCTCCTTGGTGTTGAATGAAGAGGTGTCGCCATCGGCTGGCGCGTTGACGAGGCACAAAATTCTTTCCAGGCCCGGCTGGGCAAGCCCTGTATCACTGCGGTCCTGTGCACAAACATACACCGTTCCTTGCGCAGGCAGTCTGCGTTTTTGAAAAATATCATCGAATTCACGCCGATAGTCCTGGTTGAAAAAAACATTGTGCCGAACCAAAGGGAAACCTTGTGTCTGCGCATGCATAGACATGGTGAACGCAGAAAGAGAGCGTTCGGCCGCGCGAACCGGCGTGTAGTGAGAATCGAGTCCATCTCCCAGCAGACCCGCACCCAAAGCAGAGACATCACCATTGAAAACGACATGCTCAGCCTCTAGGGTTTCGCCTGAACTGAGTTGCACACCATGGACTTTGCCGTCTTTTGTCAGGATGCGGGCACACGGGCTGTTGTACCGCGCTTTGACGCCATGCTTTTCACCCAACTGTGCCAAAGCATATGCCACTTGAAACATACCACCGGACACCGACCAAACACCATCGAGCTCTACTTGCGCCACCAACATCAGCGTCGCAGGCGCCAACCAGGGCGATGAGCCGCAGTAGGTGGCATAGCGGCCAAACAATTGCTGCAAACGCGGGTCATGGAAATGGCGGCTGAGGCTGTTCCATAAACTTGAATAGGGTCCCAAACCAGTGAGTGTGGCCATGCCACGGAGCCCCAAGTCGCCGACCATGCTGAGTAAATCCGGACGCTCACTGCGAATGTACGGTTTTTCTAAGGTCGCATAAAGACTTTGAGCCTGTTGGCAAAATTTTAGAAACCGACGCGATTCTTGCGGACTGCTGAACTGCGCAATGGCATCGGCCGTGCGGGCCGTGTCAGAAAACAAGTCCAGCGTTTGCGGCGAGCCATCCCAGGCATGCCTGGCCAGAACATTCAGGGGCTCCAGCTTAACGATGTCCTGCAGCGAGGTGCCCATCTCTTGCAGCATTTGGTCCAACACCCAACGCATGGTAAAGACCGTCGGGCCGGAATCAACACCCACGCCATCGACCTGCACCTGCCTAATTTTTCCGCCGGGGGTCGCAGCACTTTCTACCAAGGTGACATCCAGACCGCGGTGGGCCAGCACCAGTGCGCTGACCAGACCCGCTATACCGGCGCCCACCACCACCACGCGAGGTGTTCGCTGCGCTTCAGGCATATGTTTTGCCGTGCCACAGGCCTTTGATGCCCACTGGAACAAAACGGGCGAACATGGACTCTGAAAAAAACCCGTGCTGTGCGGCCGCTTGAATCGCTTCCAAATGAGAGCCGGAACGGGCGTAGGCGTTCATATCGGCCACACTGTCCCAAATACTGAAGGTGACCTGGCGAAAAAACGGGGCTTCGCCTAAACCCACAGCCAGCTGGCAACCTTTGACACTGTGAAGTGCATTTTGTGAGGGTGGTGCATGCCGCCAGAATGCGGGCGCCTTGCTGAACTTGATGGAAGCACGCGTCAATGCAGCCACCGGCCCGGTCGAAGGCTGCCCTGCAAGAACCTCTAAAGACAGGCCGTCCCAACTGCCGCGGCACGACCAGGTTTGCAGCGTGACCCAACAAAACTCGCGGGAGCGGTCGCGGTAAGCCTGGACCAAGGGCGAGTAAGCGACAAAGTTGGCCGCTGCTTGGGCCGAATCAAACAAAGCAAACAAACCCTGGCGGGAGGCACTGGGCCGCAGTCCGAACCCACCCTCATGACCACTGCCCAACACTTTAGAAAAAACAAGGCCTGGCACAGCCCGCAAGGCTCTCGGCCCTTTGACAATGCGCGACCAGCCCCAGAGTCTGGAGCTTTCGACAATATCAGACAGCAATACGACCGCCGTTTGACCCTCTTGCGCTGGAAATTGTCCCGTCAGCATGTTTGAAATACCCATAAAAAAAGACCTGCACCTCCAAAGTGTGCAGGCCTTTCGATAATCAGATTTTAAGGCTTCGCCAAAACTTGAAGCTCAGGAAAATCTTTGGCCATTTTTGCACCATAAAGTGGTTTGTAGGCACCTTGGTGGCATGTGCTGCAATTGACCTTGGCCACATCACCCTTGGGTCCGAGTCGATTGACAGGGAACTGATCGGTGAGCGGAATGATGTAGTCATTGTTCAAATCGCGTGCCATCCGAATGCCGTGCCAAGCTGTCACGCGCTGCGGCCTGGACTCTTCCCACGATGCAAAGTTGCGCGTGTTGTGGCAATAAGTACAGTTCACACCCAAAGACTCCGACATGTGCATCATCAGTGAATAAACGTGCTCTGTTTGCTTGGTCGATGCGCGGTTGTTATAAGCGCCAACACCGGTCATGGCAGTGGTGCTGTTCACACGGATAGGCTGAGCATCCTTGAGATAAGGCGTGAAAGGATCAAAAGGCAATGACGACAAACCGGCTTCTTTGGTAGCCATGTTTTGCCCTGCCAAATCACCCAACAAGCTGTTTGCATACAAACGATCTTTGGGCGCTGTCCAAACTTGCGTTGGGACATTGTTGCCACGGTGGCAGGTGTAGCAGGTCACGCCGGTTTCAGCCACGTGCGCTTTGTAGTCCTGGTTAACCTTTTGCGTCATTTCAATCATGCGCCTGGCCACCACCTTGGTGTACTTACCGTCATCTGCAAAGTTTTGAACGTTGTGACAGTAAGCGCAACCAGCTTCCGGTGCAACCCACTCTGTGATGGAGGCCATATGACGATTGAATTGACCCACGCTCAGGTCGCCCAACACCTTGACGTTCTGGTAAACGTCGCGGGCTTTGGGTCCATCGGCCGAGGCCGCTTCTGCCGCAACAGGTGCGGCATTCAAAGAAGCCTGCTTAGCCAGGGTGCGGGGGTTGTAAATCTGCTCCATGCCCGTGCCACGGTAACCGGTCTGTACCGTTTCAATGGGAGGACGTTCGCAGCCTGACAGCAGCAATGCAGCGGTCAGTAACAAGCTTGTTTTAATCATGTTGATCATGGCTTTACTCCGAGAATGGCGGGGTCTACAACAACCGGGCTGACCAGCGGATAAGCAGGCACAACATGGTGTTTGGCCGACCAGAGGTACCAGTTATCTACCACTGTGCCCGTCAGCAGGATGCCAATGCCACCAACCAGGGGGCAAAGCACAGCAAACCACCAGGCCCAGCGATGGATAGATTCCATGGTGGCGTTAAAGCCCATGGTCCAGCGCCAGAACAAGCCAGCACGCTCAGAGGCTGTTCCACGGTCGACGATTTGTTCAATCTCACGCTCACCACCGTAGCGGCCTACCGCCAAAATCGTGGCGCCGTGCATCGCAAACAAAAGTGCCGATCCGTAGAGGAAAACAATCGACAGCGCATGGAATGGGTTGTAGAACAAATTACCGTAGCGCAATGAGAGCGCAGAGACCCAATCGAGATGCGGGAAGATGCCAAACGGTACCGCTTCAGACCAGCTGCCCATCATGATGGGGCGGAATAAACCGCACACCAGGTAAAGCCATATGGCGGCGGCGAAAGCCCAGGCCACATGCGTTCCCAAACCAAGCTGACGGGCGCGCCTGTAGGTTCGAGCCCACCACAGCAAAATGGAGACGGTCAGCATGAAGCCCACAATCAGCCACCAACCGCCTTGCGCCAGCGGCGGTATGCTCAAACCGTAGGCAGGCGGCGGCGGCTCCAACGCGAGCCAGAACAATTGGCGCAGCAACTGGATCGGATTCCAGTCGACTGAAGCCAACATGTTAAAGCCAATGATGTTGAAAGCAGCGATGCCAAAGACGAGTGAGGCAACACCTAGCGTGCCCAGATAAACAGGGCCGATTTGTGCGTTACCGATGCGTCCTAGCAGGTGCACTAAAAACGGTGTCCCAGTGCGCTTGTCATCGCCGCGTGGCAATTCAATGCCGTCGTGCAAAGGCCCTACGGGCTGCACCGATGTGAAAAGATTTTGATATTCAGCCATTTCAATTTCCTCTTTTCTTGATCAGGTGCGCCAGATAGGCATGTTCAGCCACCAGCCCCACCACTCAGGCCAGGCACCCGTCCAAAATGGTCCGCTGACAACAATACAAACAATGCCAAACCACACGCCTGCCAGTGCCAGGAACAAGCCAAGGCGGTGGATACCCAAGGTACCGACTGAGTAACCAATCAGATCGCGGAAGAAAGTGTCTTCGTGCTCAGGCGACTTCACCACTTGGCCTTTGCCGGGGTTGGTAGCTGACAGCACCAAGCCGCCGTGCATAGAGAGCGCGAGCGTGGCTGCGAAAAAGAATGTCACAGCAATCATGTGCCACGGGTTGTAGTGAAAGTGCAAGTACTGGTAAGCGGTGTTGCTGACCCAGTCAAGATGGCTGTAAATGCCGTAGGGGAAAGCATGTCCCCAAGCGCCCATCAACACGGGTCGAACCACCTGCAAGCTCACATAGGCCAGGATGGCCATGCCAAATGCCACAGGCACATGCAAACCCATGCCCAACTTACGGCAAATCTCAACTTCTCGCAGCGCCCACGATACAAATGCGCCAATCGCGCAGACGGTGATGAGTTGCCACAAGCCCCCTTCCATCATGGGTGCGAAACGCAGCCCATAAGAAATGTCAGGCGGGGCAATATTGATTTGCCACGGGTTCCATGTGGGCCCCATGGCGGCGCCCCACATAATCATCATCGTGCCGGACAGGGCAAAGAAGATTGTCGTGACTCCAAAGAAGCCGACATAAAAGGGACCGACCCAAAAGTCAAACAGGTCGCCCCCGAAAAGGGTACCGCCTCTTACGCGGTATTGGCGTTCAAAACTTAGCATGGACATAGTTGCATCCTCCGACCGAATGACTGTTTTAAAGGTCTTCTAGGCTTCACTTTAAAAATCTTAAAAAAGGACAGACGCATCGTTCAAAGTGAGCGAAGTGCGCCTGTCTTAATAAAGACTCGAGGTCTTTACTTTTGCGGCAAAGCCGCGTTCTGGGGTTGCTGAGCTTTCGCCGCTGAGGCCTTGGCCGTATCGGGATGCCAGCTGTTGATGTTGTATCGATCGCCACTGATCTGGATCAGGTGAATCGACGTTGACACAAAAGCAATCAACAGTCCAACCAGGACGATTGCCTTGCGGGGATCTATTACACGCCACATGCGCCACATAGTAATTTCCTTTCTTAACTCAATTGAGAAATAACGGTGTAAACAGAGGACTTCACGCCGTCCAAAGTGCTCGTTGAACCCTCCGCCCCAGGAAGCCAGTTGCGCCAGTTAAGTACCAACATCTGCCCAGCTAAAGCAAGAACAATGAACACTAAAAAAAGCAAAACAAAAATCACTCCGTAGCCATGGAAATGACTCGGCGAGTGAACGATTGCGCTGCTATTGATCGGGTGGGTCATATTTTTCTCCGTTGCTAGGTTCTTAGAACCAGGGACGCCAGATCCACACCAAGCTGTGGGCGAAGAAAGCTCCAACAGCCCACAACAGGTAACCCTGTATGAAGTACTGGTGAAACTCTTGGGCTTCTTGGTCTGTCAGCCCTGAGGGGTTAGCTGCATCAGTCATAGTTTGTGCCTCTCTCTAAATGCCTTTCGGCGATACCCTGAAACCTGACGGAATCAGGACGGACTGTTGTGGCTTTGACACCGCAACAGATGGCCCTCCGGACAAGCCGAAGGATTGGACGGCCCAACAAATTCAAGTGCACATCTTTCATGCATGTACTCCTTCATTTGCTTGACCGAACAATTCTGTGAATCTTTGAGCTTCAACATGTGAGCGGCCGGTTTCCCGTGCATCTCGCTCCGCTTGATCGCGCATTCGCTTGGCTGCTGAAATTCGAACCAAAATCGGTTGTTGCTCAAGCAACGCGTCGAACAGCTCTTGCGCCTCAGGCTCCCACGGCACGGTGGTGTTGGGCGCTGAGCGTCCCAGGGTGCCTTCAATCTTGTCCATCTCTGTGCCCAGTGGCAGGATGTGAAAGAGCGCATCGAAAAGGCCGTTGCAAAACTCTTGAATGATGTAGGTGGCGCCCGCATACCCCATGAAAGGCGTGCCCGTATGACGACGAATAATGGGCAAGGGGAAACTGGCGGGAATGAAACTGGTTTTCATCATGCCGCCGCCGCCGCATTCGGCCAAATAGATGCGCTCGTTGTAGCTACCGTACAAAATAAGCGGCGTTTTTTCAGTGACCAGCTTGCGCACTTCTGCGTTGTCTGTTTTGGCACCCGCAATGCGCGAGATGGCAAAGTTGCATGGCAAGCCCATTTCGTCTTCCAGGAAGTGGCGTATGCCGCGCGTATAGGTTTCATTGGCCACCACACCAAAATTGGCTGTGCCGAAAAAATCTTGCGTCACTGAGCGCCACAAATCCCAAATGGGTTTGATGGTGCTGTGTTTTTCTCTTTCGATGAAGGGCTCAGGATCCAAGCCCAGCAGTTCACCAAGAGAGCGCAGGAATTTGGTGGTGCTGTGAAGACCGATAGGCGCCTGCAAATAAGGGCGTTCCAGGGCTTCGCACAACATACGACCGAACTCACGGTACATGCAAATGTTCACATCAGCTTCCACCAGGCGCGACACATCGGCAAGGTGTGAGCCCAAGGGGAAAACCATGTTGACTTCGGCGCCAATGCCTTGAACCAGACGACGTATTTCGGCCAAATCACTGGGGGAATTGAAAGTTCCGTAGCTCGGGCCAATGATATTGACGCGTGGCTTTTCACCCTCTTTGCGTTCGCGTTGGGGCACATGACGCAAGCCATACTGCTGCCACAGCCAATACATGGCGCGGTTGGCGCATTGCCACTGGTCTTCATCAATGGTGCGAGGCAAAAAGCGTTGCAGGTTGGTGCCTTCAGGCGTCACGCCGCCACCGATCATTTCCGCAATCGAGCCGGTCACCACCACAGAAGGAAGGTCCGGATTGAGCGTGGCATGCGCGCGGCGCATAGAGCCTTCAGTGCCCTCACGACCCAATTGCTCCTCGGCCAAACCTGTCACGACGATGGGTAATTCATGGGGCGGGAGTGCATCTGTGTAGTGCAACACCGATGTAACAGGCAAGTTTTCACAGCCCACCGGGCCGTCAATGACAACTTGCAAGCCTTTGATGGCGGTGAACACATACACCGCTCCCCAATAGCCACCAGCGCGATCGTGATCGAGGACCAGCATCAGATCATCGCCTCCGCTTTGCGTTTTTTGGCCTGCTTCTCAAGCAGTCTGCGTGTTTCAGCCTCAAACTCCGGCCGGTTTTGCGGCACGCCGTGAGAGGCTTCCCAGACCCCAGCTGCATGGCCGGTACCGGTGTCTCCAAAGAAGGATTTCATTTCGTCAAAGCGTGACTTGTTGGCAATCGCCGCATTGATCACCTGTGCCAATGATCCGGCACCGGCAGGGCCCATCAAGGGACGGGCGGAAATCAGATTGGTGAAATACAAGCCTGGAATGCTGAGCTCTTTGGCTGCTTGCACCACCGGTGTGGTGCCAATGGCCAAATCAGGTTTCCATTCGTGCATGGCAGCCAGGTCTTGTTCCAGCGATGCGCGGTATTGAACATGCACGCCGCGCGCCTCTAACCACTCACAATCTGATGCGCTCCAAGGTGTTCTTGGGCAAGCGGTTCCGACGTAGCGCAAATCGGCACCACTTTCCACCAGCAAACGTGCCACCAACAATTCAGAGCCTTCATAGCCGCTGAGGGTGATGCGACCTTTGATCGGTGACTTGGCCAGAGCGCCCTTGATAGCGCCGAGCATGATGTTTTTCACCATGTCAATTTTGGCTTGCGGCACGTTGGCTGCATTGCCGATGGCTTGCAACCAGGCTTCTGTGCCGTCATGACCTACAGGGGCTGAGCCCACAATGGGACGACCTGCCGCTTCAAACTCGCGAATGCTGGCGGTGTAAAAGGGGTGGATAGCAGCAACGGCTGCACAGTCCAGCGCTGCATACAGTTCGCGCCATTCACGTGTGGGCACCACAGGGCCGGCTGCAAGGCCCATGGGCTCGAGCATGCGGCCAATGATGATGGGGTCAGCGGGAAACATTTCACCAACCATGGTGATGGTAGGTTTGTCAGACCGGCCAGTGCGCGGCGCTTGAACAGGACCTGCCAAAATTTCTTCGCGCGCATATTTCAGCATGGCGCCAGCCAAAACATCTTTGGCTTCTGCATGCGTAGGCACACCAAAACCCGGCACATCGATGCCAATGATGCGAACACCGTTGATCTCTTTTGGAAGCAATTGCAATGGGACACCACTGGCCGTGGGCACGCACAAGTTGATGATCACAATGGCGTCGTACTTCTCAGGATCGGCCTGGTCGTAAACAGACTCACGAATATCCTCAAACAACTTGCCTGTCACCAATGACTCCGAGTTGAAAGGCACGTAGCCAACACTGCGCCGGGCGCCATAAAAGTGGGAGGTGAAGGTCAGACCGTAAACGCAGCAAGCGGAGCCCGACAAAATGGTGGCGGTGCGGCGCATGCGAAGACCTACTCGCAGTGAGCCAAATGCGGGGCACATGCTTTGAGGCTGATCGTGGGGCCCGGCCTTGGGGTCGACTGGATAGTCTTTGGCATATTGCGCCAGCACTTCAGACTTGCCCGATGCCTTGGCCGCAGCCAGCATTTTTTCGCCGCCCGAATGGCAGCCCATGCCATCACCTTCGATGGCTGTGCTCATGCCCGCCGGCGCTTGACTCACAGGAACGATAGGAATCGTTTTGCTCATGGCTTCATACTTCGTCGTACACAACTTCGAGCGTGGGCTTGCTGGTGTCTGTCTTGCCGCACATGTCAAACTGCGTCGCAGGCTCAAGCACTACATCGCGTCCTACAGCCGAAGCTGCAAACAAGCCCAGCAACTGGTCTTGCGTCATCGGGTTCGGACGAATCGGCACTGAGGTGTGGACGTTGGCTGCCAACTCGGCAAACATGGGCCCCCAAACAGATTCGGGGCGGCCGATGATTTCGTAGCTGGCGCTCTTTCTGCGAATGTCTTCATTGGCAGGAATGGTGGACAACACCGGGATGCCCACTTTGGTGGCAAAGGCAGCGGCTTCTCCGGTGCCGTCGTCACGGTTAATCACCATGCCGGCCACACCCACATTGCCGCCCAACTTGCGGAAGTATTCCACCGCAGAGCACACGTTATTGGCCACATACAGTGACTGCAAGTCGTTACTGGCCACCACAATCACTTTTTGGCACATGTCGCGGGCAATCGGCAGGCCAAAGCCTCCGCACACCACGTCGCCCAGGAAGTCGAGCAGTACGTAGTCAAAACCCCACTCATGAAAGCCGAGTTTTTCAAGCAACTCAAAGCCGTGGATGATGCCGCGACCACCACAACCACGACCGACTTCAGGACCGCCCAATTCCATGGCGTAAACACCGTCACGCTTGAAGCAAACATCGCCAATGGCAACAGCTTCACCCGCCAGTTTTTTCTTCGAAGAAGTTTCAATGATGGTGGGGCATGCACGGCCGCCAAACAGCAAACTGGTGGTGTCACTTTTCGGGTCGCATCCGATCAATAAAACCTTTTTGCCCTGCTGCGCCATCATGTAGCTCAGGTTGGCGAGCGTGAAGCTTTTACCAATGCCGCCTTTGCCATAGATGGCGATGATTTGCGTTTCTTTGGTCGCTTCTTTGGTGATCACCGGCTCGGGGGGCATGGCTGCCTCATGACGAAGTCGATCCACGAATTGAATCGTTTTTTCGTTGCCAGAAGTTTGTGTGTTCATGCGTGCGCGCTCCAGTCCAGTACCATCTTGAGACAAGAAATATCACCGAATGCTGTCTCGTAGGCAGCGGTGGCAGATTCAAAGTTTTGAGCGTGTGTGATCAAACCTTTGAGACAAAGCCGTCCGTTATTGACCAACTGATTGACAGCCAATAAATCAGGGCGCTTCCATTCGGAGGCAATGCGCAGCCGAACTTCGCGCATGAAGGCCGGGGCATAAGTGAACTGCAGCTTTTGCGGGTAAGAGCCCGCCAGCACCACTTCACCGCCGGGACGAATTCTTTCAATCAGTTGATCCAGAATTGAAGCGTCACCGCTCACGTCGTAGACGGCCTGGTAGTCGTGGCGTGTATCTTCTTCTGGCCTGATCACTGTGTAGCCATCGCCGCCATGCATCAGCCCGGCTTGCGTTTCCCAAACAGTCGGTGCTGCGCAACCGGCGGCAACAGTGAGCCGGGCCAGCAAACGCCCCATGACGCCGTGGCCAATGATGAGGTCCGGTGGAGTGAAGGGCTCTTGCTGACCGCCACCAGAGACAGCGTGGTAGGCCGTGGCAGCCAAGGCCAGCAAAACGGCGTCAGGGCCGAGCTCATTGGAAACCGGCAATATCGCTTGGTCAGACACCACCAAGCGAGAAGCAGCGCCGCCATACAGACTGCGTACACCTGTAAAGCAATTGGCACCTGGTACAAAAACCGCTTGACCCTCTTTGAGCTTGCTGCCAGCTGCGGCTTTTACAACCAGCCCTGCGGATTCGTAACCGGGCACCAGGGGGTACATGCCTTGCAAGGTCTGGCTGCTGCCATCCCACAACATGCGCTCGGTGCCAGTGCTGATACCGCTGAATTGAACAGCCACTTCGACTTGACCGTACTGCAGCTGCGGCAGCTCTAGCGCCTGCAGAGACATGTGTCCGGGGTCGTCAAATACGACTGCTGTTGATTTCATGTTTGTATTCTTAAGCTTACACAGTAAAGTGTCAAATTAGATTTACATTATTTCTTTAAACCTAGGGTAATCACTAGGATTTCAGCCCCAAAAGCAGCTGGGCATGGATAGGCATGGTGTTGTTCACACGCTGTACATCCGCAAAACCGGCCTGGGTCATCAGTCGCATCAACTCCTCCGGCGTTCTCAGGCGGCCGGCGCCCATGGCCAGCAGATAAAAATGAAAGTACGCGTCTGTTTGCGTTGCGCCGGGATTGAACTCAGAGCGGGTTTGCGCCATCGGCTCTGCCAAAAGCAGTGCGCCGCCAGCAGGAAGTGCGGCGTGAATTTTTTGCAACAGTTGCTTGACCACCTCGTCCGGATGGTCGTGGGCCACGCGCACCAAGGTCACTAAATCAGCACCTTGCGGCAAGGCATCGTGCAAGAAATTGCCGGGGTGCAGGCTCGCTCGATCGCTCAAACCCTTGGCTTTGAAATTGGCATCAGCCAGCTCAAGAACCGGCGGCAAATCGAACAATTTCAGCTTCAAGTGCGGCGCATGCACAGCCAGTTCGCTGGTGAAGCGCCCCTTGCCGGCACCCACGTCCAATACGCACCGGTGGCCTGCGAATGAATAGGACGACAAGATCTCTTGAACCACAAAGCCTTGGGATGCAGCCATCAAATCCGAATAGCGCTGGAATTTTTCACTTGCCACACGCTCAGCTGCTTGAGCGTCATGGGCATATGGCCAGTACTCAGCCATGCCACCTTGCCAGGCATTCTGCAAAAAACCGAGAGGGTCTTGCATATCGCAATAGAGCAAATGGTTGTGCTCAATCATGGCGCCTATGCCCTCGTGCACCGCCAAAGGAACACCCAGCGGCCCCAGGCCGAAACGCGAGTTGCTGCGGCACTCCAACAGGCCCAGAGAAACGGCAGACAAGAGCAAGCGCTGCAAGACCGGCTCAGGCACTTTCACGCGCTGCGCAATTTGCTGTAAATCAGCCGGCGCCTGGTGCAACTGCTTGAACAAATCCAAGCGCAAACAACCCAACATGACCTGGGTGTAGACAAAGCCGGACATCAGGTCGAACAGTTTTTGCGTACGCCGCCGAACAATCCAGCGCGTCAAAGGGTTCTTCAAAGACCACTGGTACAAGGAGGGGCTGGCGTACAAACGCTCCAGACGTTGCAATAAACGGTCACGCCAGGAAGTAACTTCCCGGAAGGCATAGGGGACGCTGGTGAGATCCATGGGCTGTGTCATTGCAGGCTTTGGAGGCTTAGCGCGCTGCAGCTGAACGCGTTGCCGGGGCTTTGACCGGCAGCACCGCAGTTGTTGGTTTGCGATAGCCCTCGCACATGGATTTGGGCACCAGGCGCTCAGACTCCATCAGCACCAATTGCCCCAGCATGTCCCGGTGAGTGCAATCAGGAATGGCGTCACCGGCTTGCTTGATCAGCCCGTCAAAGTGAGCGATCGCTCCCTCCAGACCCATCGCTTGCGCAGAGCTGGGCCGGTCGTTGAGCGTGTCCTGGCCAACGGGTTTGCCCAAACTGGCAACGTCACCCAGCACATCACGAATGTCATCGGCCACCTGATAAGCCTCGCCCAGAAACGCGCCCAAGGGCGCCCAGGGCTCACAGGCGCGACCGCTGGCAATAGCACCCGCACAGGTTGCCGAAACAAACAAAGCACCGGTTTTAGAACGCTGGTATTGCGCCAGATCAGCAGCTGTTTCGCACTCCCAGGCTTGGCCCGCCACAATGCCAGCGGGCAGACCTACGCCGCGCGACAGGTTGTCCATCAACATGATCAGACGTTCGGGGTGTTGGCGACCCGCCTGCAACAGAACCTGGTACGCCATGACGATCAAACCGTCGCCGGACAGCAAGGCCAAGGGCTCGCTGAAGGCTTTGTGAACGGTGGGGCGGCCACGGCGGACATCGGCGTTGTCGAACGTGGGCATGTCATCGTGCACCAGGGAAGCGCAGTGCATGAGCTCCAGAGCCACCGCGGCCGCATTCGTGAGCTCCGGTGCATCGTCACCGCAGGCAGTGGCCACTGCCATGCACAGCTGGGGGCGGATTCTGGCTCCGCCGGAAAATACGGCGTGCTGCATGGCAGCCTGCAAGCGGGGCGGAGCTCCCACACCGGCGGCGGTTTGAAAGTGTGACTGCAGCGCCGCTTCGGCTCGCTTCAAAAGACTCATAACACCCCCCCTTTTTGAGGAATCCGTCAAGTAAAAATGACGAACCTGAGTGTCAATATATCATCACACAAAACAATGTCAATATGGATTGACACCTGCGGGCGGCTCGCCCGCCTCAGTCGCTCAGAGACTCAGACACAGGACGCAACAAGCCCTGGCGCCCACGTGGTGGCCAAAGCACTGTGCCCCGCCTAAGCCCAAAAGGGCTGCGTCACGTTTTTGTACCGACCCATCAAACCAGATTATTGAGAGCTGAGTAGCTTGGCGTCCAAAAACTCGGTGACCTTCGCCAGACCGATGTCAGCCTGCTCTTCGTGCAACAGATGCCCCAGCTTGGGAATGAACACGGTTTGAGACTGCGCTAAAACCCCCGCATAGCTTTTAGCGTTGCTGCTGGGAATCATTTTGTCCGCCTCCCCCCACAGGAGCAAAGTGGGCGCCTTGATTTGTTTTAAGCGGGGCACCGGGTTTGTGTAGATGGTTTGATTGGCTCTTTCCAAAATAGCCCCCCGAACGCCTGGCCCCCTGAGCATGTCGTGGTAGCGACTGACCATCTTGTCATCCAGCGCGCTCGGATCTGCAAAAGCAGGCTCAATGGATTTGCGAACAAAGTACCTGGGCAGAGAAAACTTCATCACGCCCATGATGGCCGGCATGGCGTAGGGTTTGGTGCCGATGGCCTCTGGCTGCGGAAATCCATCAGGCGCCATCAAGACCAAAGCCTTCACCCGTTCAGGGTGCGCAGCCGCAAAAGTCCAGGCCATTTTCCCGCCCATCGAGTGGCCGATGACGGACAAGTCTGAGACGCCCAGCTTGTCGACAAACTGCGTCAATGTGTTGACGTCACTGAGCTCTGAATAATCATGAGAGGGGCTAGGGCCTGTTAAGCCGAAGCCGGGTAAATCAAGCCGGATGACACGGTACTTTTGCGACAACGATGCGGCCCAGACATCCCAGGTTTGCAGGCTCGAACCAAAGCCATGCAAGAGCAAAAGCACAGGCGCAGCTTGAGGGCCAGTGTCCTTGTAGTGAATACGCATTCCGTCGACATTCACCACATTATTTGACGTCGAGCTGTATCGCTTTTGAAGCTCGCCCAAGCTCAGATCAGGCGCCCACAAACCAAAGGCAGCGAGCGCTAACAAAACTGTACTGATTAACAAGATAGCACCCAGACTCATTGATTTATACAGACGCATAGGAGACTTGAAGCCCTCAAATTCTTTTTCATTATGCATACCTCCCTTGAGCTGGATGGCGGTACTTCACACGGGAAAAAGATGCATTGCTGCGTGTCATGCGCATGGCTTCAGACTGGTTTGAACTTTGACCGGCGCTGTCCGACTGAGTCAGAATAAGCAGCATGAAAGCCAAAGCCATCGTTTTTGAAGCCCCCCATTCACTGTCTGTTCGTGAACTCGAACTTGCCCCCATGGGGCACCGCGATTTAGAGATCACAGTTGCCTTCAGTGGCATCAGCACCGGCACAGAGCGCTTACTCTGGGAGGGCAGCATGCCGCCCTTCCCCGGCCTGTCCTACCCCCTGGTGCCTGGTTATGAAAGCGTAGGCACCATCGCCAAAATGGGCGCTGAGGTCACTGGCTGGGCGGTCGGTGACTCGGTTTTTTTACCGGGCTCCTACGCCTTTCAAGGCGTGCAAAACATATTCGGCGGCTCTGGCGAACGTCTGGTGGTGCCGCATGAGCGGGCCGTCAAACTGGACCCGGCTTTGGGTGCCAAGGGCGTGCTGCTGGCCCTGGCTGCCACGGCACATCATGTGTTCACGGTGGGTCGGGACAATTTACCCTTGTCCTACCCGGACTTGATCATCGGTCACGGCATCATGGGTCGATTGTTGGCGCGCATGGTGATTGCCTCTGGCAAGCCGGCGCCTGTGGTGTGGGAAACGCAGGCCATTCGCCAAAAGGGCGCTTTGGGCTATGAGGTCATTCACCCCGACCAAGATGTGCGCAAAGACTACCGCTGCATTTGCGATGTCAGTGGCGACTCTGGTATTTTGAACCGGGTCATTCCCAAAATGGCAGCCGGTGGTGAGGTCGTATTGGCTGGTTTTTACAAACAGGATTTGTCTTTTGCTTATGCCCCGGCCTTCATGCGCGAAGCCAGTATCCGCGTGGCAGCACAATGGAAAAAACATGATCTGGATGCTGTGGTGGCCATGTTTCATGATGGCAGCCTTCCGCTGGAAGGCCTCATCACACACACCGAAAAAGCAGAGCATGCGCAACGCGCTTACGAGATTGCCTTTGGTGACCCGGAGTGCCTCAAAATGATTGTTGAATGGCTTTAAAAAACCAACCGAGTCACGCCTCATGATCAATGGCAAGCTCTTCAAGGCCGGCAAAGCCCGGGAATCTGTTTGTAGTAACTCAGCGAGCAGCTGACTAAAAAACGGCGTGATCGCCTCTGTCGGGAACGCCTTCACCCTTGACCCAGCGCTCGTAAGCATCAAACAGCGTTTTCGTGCCATGCGATGGTGTGGCCTCAGCGTCGTAGCGTTGGGCAGTGGCATCCCACAAGAGCATGGACTCCGTGGCGTAATAGCGCCCGATGCGGGCCAGCTCAGCTTTGTCTGCGGCGCCAGGCACGACTTTGCCAACCCAACTCAGGAGCGTGATGATGACGTCCAGCAGGCTCACAGGCACGCTCTTGAAACGGGCTGGCTTGCCCATGAGCGCAAACAAATGCTCGCCCTGCTGACGCGGAGTGATCGCCGGCCCGGGACCCCCTACGGGCAAGATGCGGTTGTGCCGGCTCTCGTCATCCAAACAACCAGCCAGAAAATCACCCAGGTCCTCATTGCTGATGGGTTTGCAAGCGGTGAGCTTGCCGTCGCCAAACAGCAAAAAAGCTTTGCCATCTTTGACCCTTTGCAGCTGACCTGACAAAGATTTAAAAAATGCAGTGGGCCGCACGATGGAGTAGATCAGCTCGGAGTCGATCAGGGCTTTTTCAAAAGCCAATTTGGCATGCTGAAAACCCAGCAAGGGTTTTTGCACACAGATGGCCGAGAGCTGGACAAATTGACGAACCCCCGCCAGTTTGGCAGCCTGCAGCACATCCACATGCGCCTGGTGATCGACCCGCCAGGCGTCTTTCGGCGTGCCGGTTCTTGAAGCCATGCAAGAGACAACTGCATCAAATTGTTCACCCGCAAAACCGTCATCACGCAAAGATTGGGGGTCGCAGGCATCGCCCCAACGGATGGTGGCGCCGGCCAGTTGCGCAGACAAGTCAGGGTCCAAGCCATTTTTGCCTTGGCGGGGCCGCAGCAGACACACGACATGATGACCGCGCTGGAGCAGTGCACGCGCAGTGGCTCTGCCGATCGTGCCTGTTGCGCCCAGCAAGAGCACCCGCTGTGATGCGCCGGGCTGTAGGTACAAGGGAGAAGAAGTTGCGAGCACTTCAGTCATCACATCATGAGCAAAGGTTCTAAAACCATGGATGTCTTAATCGAGTAGATGTCCTGTCTTCACAAAGATGATGCAGCCTTCCTGACTGAAAGGTTTGTGCAGGCTCATGTGAGGACTTCTGATCCACGATCCAGCGGTATAGCGACCGTGCTCGTCTTCAAAAACGCCATCCACCACAAAGATTTCCTCGCCACCATAGTGCCTGTGGGGGTTGAAAAAAGTTTGGGGCGCCCATCGAACCAAGGTGGAGCCACTGCCCTGTTGCATGAGTGGCATCACAGTGAGTCCCGAAACCATGCCTTGGTGCCAAGTGGCTGTATGAGTGTCAATGACTTCTCGCTCCAATTGATCTGACCCAAGGTGTCGCAACTTCACGAAAAGCACGCACCCGGACTCACTGAAAGGCGCATGCGAAGAACCCGGCGGATTCATGATGTAGGTGCCGGCGCAATAGTTGCCAGCCTCATCACTGAATGTTCCATCCAATACAAATATCTCCTCCCCAAGCTCATGAGGATGCGCCTGGAACTTAGAACCTGGCATGTATCGAACGATAGAAGTTGCCTTAGCTACCTCATCTCCCTGGCGCTCAAGCATGCGCCTTTCTACCCCCGATTCGGGGCTGGCGATCCAAGGCAACTCATGGTGATTGATCACGACCCTTTGGCTGTAATCGGCATTGATATTCATGGGCCTGATGCGAAGTGATGAAGCAGTTTAAAGCAATGAAAAAACCCCCGGCATTTCTGACGGGGGTTTGTAAGGTGGTGGGCCCACCAGGACTTGAACCTGGGACCAAAGGATTATGAGTCCTCTGCTCTAACCAACTGAGCTATAGGCCCCTTAAATTCATTGTACTTGCCCCGATTTAAAGTCTGAGTGACTCCAATGCTGCCGGGTAGCACGAAGCTGTCGGTGTCCATGATTGGCTCTATTGCGGCCATGTTTTACGTGGTTATTTTTTTGGGCAACCTGGGCTTTTGGGCCACTTTGAACGGATTTTTTCTGTTCGTCTGACGCTGGCTTTACTTGCTGTGGCTCAGCGCGCTGCTGACCAGCCTGGAGGTGATGTCAACGATCTGAATCATCTTTTCGTAGGGCATGCGCATGGGGCCGATCACGCCCAGCGTGCCGACCACTTGGCCGTCAACCTCATAAGGCGCTGTCACCACGGACAGCTCTTGGTAGGGCACGACCTGGCTTTCGCCGCCTATGTAAATACGAACACCCTCGGCCCGGCTGGAGACATCAAGCAGGCGCATGAGTTGGGCTTTTTGCTCGAACAAATCAAAGAGCTTGCGCAGGCTGCCCATATCGCCTGAAAAATCGCTCACTGCCAGCAAGTTGCGCTCACCGGAAATGACCACCTCGTCACGCGACTCATTGGCTTCGGAGCTGACCTGCACGGCCGCCTGCATCAAACTGGCGATTTCACCGCGCAGCACTTCCACCTCGTTTTGAAGCCGCTGGCGCACTTCTTCGATGGCCATGCCGGTGTAGTGGGAGTTCAGAAAGTTGGCCGCCTCAATCAGTTGCGCCTGGGTGAAATCGGTCTCGGTGAAGATCACGCGGTTTTGCACGTCGCCGTCGGGCGACACGATGATGACCAAGAAACGCCGCTCCGACAGCCGCAAAAACTCGATATGCCGGAACACCGATGTGCGTTTGGGTGCCATCACCACACCCACGAACTGCGACAAGCTCGACAGCATGTGGGCCGCGTTGCTGAGTACTTTCTGGGGTTGGTCGGGGGCCAGCACTTGCGCCCCCATACCGCCGGCGCTCAAATGAGCCGGCTGCAGGGTCAGCATGGTGTCAACGAATAACCGGTATCCCTTGGCCGTGGGAACCCGGCCGGCCGAGGTGTGCGGGCTGACAATCAGGCCCAGCTCTTCAAGGTCGCTCATCACGTTGCGAATGGTGGCCGGCGAGAGCTCCAGGCCCGATGCCCGTGAGAGCGTGCGCGAACCCACCGGCTGTCCCTCGGTGATGTAACGCTCTACCAGCGCCTTGAGCAGTAACTTGGCACGGTCGTCTAACATGCGCTTGATTCTACGAAGACCTGCGAGCCGGTTGTGATGTAATTTAAAAATGAGCTCTAAATTCCGTCATGTCGCCCTTATAGGCAAATACCAGGCCCAGGGCTCACGCTCGGCACTGGAGGACATCGCGCGCTTCCTGATTGAGCAGGGTTGCGAGATAGCGCTGGAAAAAGACACCGCTCAAAATACCGGCATCACCGCACACACCATTCTGGATGTTGCGCAAATTGGCAAGCAATGCGACCTTGGACTGGTGGTCGGTGGCGATGGGACCATGCTGGGCATAGGCCGGCAATTAGCGCAGTTTGGCGTGCCATTGGTCGGTATCAATCAGGGTCGGCTGGGCTTTATCACTGACATTGCCTTTGACGACTACCAGACCACGCTGACGCCCATGCTCCATGGGAACTACCAGGAAGACCCGCGCTGGATGATGCAGGCCGAGGTGGTGCGTGGCGGCGAATCCGTCTTCCATGCGACGGCCATGAATGACGTTGTGGTCAACCGGGGGGCCTCAGCCGGCATGGTGGAGTTAAGGGTCGAAATCGATGGCCGCTTTGTAGCGAACCAGCGTGCAGACGGCCTGATCATCGCCTCCCCGACCGGCTCGACGGCCTATGCCTTGTCGGCAGGTGGGCCGCTGATACACCCCTCTATCGGCGGCTGGATTCTGGCTCCGATCGCCCCGCACACGCTGTCTAACCGGCCCATCGTGCTCTCCGACAAAGGAGAAATTGCCATCGAAATCGTGGCCGGACGCGACCCTAGCGTCAACTTCGACATGCAGACTTTTGCCAGCCTGCGCCATGGCGACCGGATCATCGTGCGTCGATCTGCGCACCAGGTTCGTTTCTTACACCCGGTCGGCTGGAGCTACTTCGACACCTTGCGCAAGAAGCTGCACTGGAACGAAGGCGTGGCCTGAGGCCACACCCAACTTGCAACGAGCACTGTTTCATGAGCCTGAAAAGTATTTTTCTGCGGGATTTTGTGATCGTCCACGCGCTGGAGCTGGACCTGAGCAAGGGTTTTACTGTGCTAACCGGCGAAACCGGCGCCGGCAAGTCCATCTTGATCGACGCCCTGCAACTTGCACTGGGCGCCCGAGCAGACGCAGCCATGGTGCGCGAAGGCGCGCAGCGCTGCGAAATCAGCGCTACTTTTGACTGCCCCGCCTCTCTTGCGAACTGGCTGGATGAAAACGGTTTGCCGGCAGGCGAAGAGTTGCTGCTCAAACGCACCATCGATTTGCAGGCCAAGAGCAGAGCCTGGGTCAATGGCAGTCCTGCCACCGCCACACAGCTGCGGGAGATCGCAGACCTGCTGGTCGATATCCATGGTCAGCACGCCTGGCAAAGCCTGACGCGGCCGGATGCGGTGCGCGGCCTGCTGGATGCGTTTGCCGGCGTGTCACTGGGTCCGCTCAACCAGGGCTGGCAGGCCTGGCGCGCAGCGCAAAAAACACTGGACGAGGCCCGCAGCGCCCAAGACAGTCTGCAACGCGAGCAAGAACGCCTGGCCTGGCAAATCGGCGAAGTCGACAAGCTGGGGCCGGGCGAGGACGAGTGGGAAGAACTCAACACCCAGCACAGCCGCCTGTCCAATGCGCAAGCACTGCGCCAAGCTGTTGAAGCCGCGCTGCAAGCCCTGCAGGATGCCGAGGACAGCGCTTGTAGTCAGCTCGCTCGGGCCGCGTCTGCACTGCAGGCGCAAGCGCATATCGAGCCGCAATTCGTCGCCCCGCTGGAGGTTCTGCAAAGCGCGCTGGCACAGGCTGAAGACGCTGTGCACTCGCTCAATGGCTATGCCAGGCACTCCGAGCTGGAGCCGCAACGCCTGAGTGCGCTGGATGAGCGCCTGGCCAGCTGGCTCAGTCTGGCGCGGCGCTACAAGCGCCCGCCCGCCGAGCTTTCTGAACTGCTGGCAAGCTGGCGCCAGGAACTGCAAAAGCTCAATGCAGCCACCGACCTGGCCGCGCTCGAAGCGGCTGCCACCCTGGCACAAGCCACGTACATGCAAGAAGCAGCAGTTATCTCCAAAGCCCGGCAGAAAGCAGCCCCTGCCCTGGCCAAAGCCATCACCGCAGCCATGCAAGGGCTGGGCATGCAAGGCGGACAATTTGAAGTCAAGCTGAGCAAGCTCGAGCAAGCCGCTGCCTACGGTCTGGAGCAAGCCGAGTTTTTGGTCGCCGGCCACAGCGGCAGCACGCCGCGGCCGGTCGGCAAAGTCGCATCGGGCGGCGAGTTGTCGCGCATCGCGCTGGCCATTGCGGTGACCACCAGCCAGCTGGGCCAGGCGCAGACTTTGATTTTTGACGAAGTCGATGCCGGCGTAGGCGGTGCTGTGGCGCAAACCGTGGGGCGGCTGATGCGCCAGTTGGGCAAAGACCGGCAAGTCATGGCAGTCACGCATCTGCCCCAAGTGGCGGCCTGCGCCGACCAGCACCTGGTGGTGGCCAAGCACAGCGACAAGGGCGGCACCGCCAGCACCGTCAACGCCGTGGAAGGCCAGGCCAGAGTGGCAGAAGTTGCGCGCATGCTGGGCGGCGAAAAACTCTCGCCGGCGACGCTGGCGCACGCCAAAGAAATGTTGGGTTCATGAACACACCCGACCCGGCCATGACAAGCATGGAAATGGTGCTGATCACCGGCATGTCCGGCTCGGGCAAGTCGGTCGCGCTGCACGCACTGGAAGACGCTGGCTACTACTGTGTGGACAACCTCCCGCCAGAGCTGCTCGAAAGTTTTGTCGCACTCGAACTCAAACACAAAGCCAGCCGCGTGGCCATTGCGATGGATGTGCGCAGCGCCGCATCACTGCCGCTGGTACCCAAGCAGTTGCTGGCTTTGCAGGCTCAGGGCATGGCGATCAAATCGATTTTTCTGGACGCCAGCACCGACACGCTGGTGCGACGATTTTCTGAAACCCGTCGCATGCACCCGCTGTCGCGCGCCATGGCCTCCGACACGCACAGGGCACTGGTTGAAGCGATCGAGCACGAACGCGAACTGCTCGCGGAAATACGCGAACAAGCCCAGGTCATCGACACCAGCATCATCCGCTCCTCCCAGTTGCAGACTTATCTCAAGACCTTGGTGGCGGCCCCGGCGAGCCGGCTGACCCTGGTGTTTGAGTCCTTTGCCTTCAAACGCGGTGTACCGCTGGACGCCGACTATGTGTTTGACGTGCGCATGCTGCCCAACCCGCATTACGAAAACCACTTGCGCTCACTCACAGGCCGCGACCAGCCCGTGGCCGACTACCTGCGCAGTCACCCCGAAGTGACTGACATGTTCGCCAGCATTGAAAATTTTCTAATTCAATGGCTGCCGGCGCTGCTGCGCGACCAGCGCAGTTACGTCACAGTGGCCATCGGCTGCACGGGCGGCCAGCATCGCTCGGTGTACCTGGTTGAAGTGCTGACGCTGGCTTTCGCTGCGAACTGGCAGACACTCAAACGGCACCGTGAGCTGGACGCCCTTCATCAGCATCCAACATGAGCACTTCAACAACATCCGAAGTGCCTGGTAGTCCTATTTCCGCGCCTGCACAGGGCATGAGCGCACAGACGGCATCGATTCCGATCCTGATTTCGCTGAGCTTTTGCCACCTGCTCAACGATCTGATTCAATCGCTGATTCCTGCACTGTATCCATTGCTCAAGCAGGAATTCAGTCTTGATTTCACCCAGATCGGCATCATCACGCTGGCCTTTCAGATGACCGCCTCGCTGCTGCAACCTACCGTGGGCTTGTACACCGACAAACACCCCCAGCCCTATTCACTCGCATTGGGCATGTGCTCCACGCTCATCGGACTGCTGCTGCTTTCGGTGGCGCAAAATTACGCGGTCATTCTTGTTGCGGCCGCCCTGATCGGCACAGGCTCTGCGATATTCCATCCCGAGGCCTCTCGTGTTGCGCGCATGGCTTCGGGCGGTCGCTATGGCACCGCCCAGGCCTTCTTTCAAGTTGGCGGCAACGTCGGG
>JBIKPY010000113.1:0-4552 GCA_044357185.1 Polaromonas sp. | reverse complement strand
CGCCCAGGCTCAGGGCGACGGCGGCTATCAATGCGAACTTGAATTTCATGGGGACTCCTTGATTGTGGTGAACAAAAGCTGACTGAACTTTAAACGGCCTGTATTGAATGCCGATCAGTACTTTCCCTTAATGTCAACACTTTATCAATGAATTACTGATTATCTGCCTACAATAAATTACCTGCAACAGCAGTGCCAACTTGGTTTTTTGAACCCATCTTCATTTATCAGCCGGAGTCAGTGATGTCAAAAAAACTACCTGCTCGTCAAGCCATCTCTGCAGAACGCTCATCTATGCCGATCGTTTCTTCGGCCCACTTGGTCTCGCCGCAAAGTACCGAGATGAGCGAGTTTGAATACGGACTCATCGTCGCGGGCAATGCTTTTCATCGCTGGGTTGCTCACTGTATGAGTGCGGCTGGCCTGAAAGATCTGACGCCACTCGACGTTTTGGTGCTTCACCATGTGACGCACCGAGCCCGGGACAAAAGGCTGACTGACATCTGCTTCATCATGAACGTTGAAGACACGCACTTGATTAACTATTCTTTAAAAAAATTGCAGAACCTCAAAGTTGTCGAAAGCAGAAAGAACGGCAAGGAAGTGATTTATGCATCAACCGAAAGCGGACAGGCCTTTGTTCAGCGTTATCGAGAGATCCGGGAGTCTTGCCTGATTGACGCTATCAAGGTGGATGACGGAATGAATCGCGATATAGGCGAGTTGGCGCGGTTGCTGCGCGTTCTTTCAGGTATGTATGACCAAGCCGCCCGTTCGGCTGCGTCGCTTTAAATTCAAAAATTAGAAATTCGCACATGACCGATAAACGCTGGCAATTCTGGATAGACCGCGGCGGCACCTTCACCGACGTGGTGGGCAAGCGCCCTGAGGGCTCGCTGGTGACGCACAAGCTGCTGTCCGACAACCCAGAGCAGTACCGTGACGCGGCGGTGGCCGGCATACGGCACCTGCTTAGTTTGAAGCCCGGCGAGCCTGTGAGCGCCAAACAGGTGGTCTGCGTGAAGATGGGCACGACGGTGGCCACCAATGCACTGCTCGAGCGCCAGGGCGAACCCACGCTGCTGGTGACCACGCGCGGCTTTCGGGATGCGCTGCGCATTGCCTACCAAAATCGGCCGCGTCTGTTTGACCGGCACATTGTGCTGCCCGAACTGCTGTACAGCGCGGTGCTTGAAGCCCAAGAGCGCATGGGCGCGCACGGCGAAGTGATTCAGGCCCTGGACGAAGCGGCGCTCAAAGTGCAACTTGAGGCGCACTACGCGCAGGGACTGCGCAGTGTGGCCATTGTGTTCATGCACGGTTACCGCTTCACAGCCCACGAAAAAGTGGCGCGGCGGCTGGCAGAAGCTGCCGGTTTCACGCAGATCAGCACCTCGCATGAAACCAGCCCGATGATGAAGTTCGTCAGCCGCGGCGACACCACCGTGGTCGATGCCTACTTGTCGCCTATTTTGCGGCGCTATGTTGAGCAGGTGGCCGCTGAGATGCCGGGCGTGCAGCTGTATTTCATGCAGTCCTCGGGCGGGCTGACTGATGCACATTCTTTTCAAGGCAAAGACGCCATCCTGAGCGGGCCGGCCGGCGGCATTGTCGGCATGGCGCGCACAGCCGCCATTGCGGGCATGGACAAGGTCATCGGCTTTGACATGGGCGGTACCTCCACCGATGTGTCGCACTACGCGGGGGAGTTTGAGCGCGAGTTTGAGACGCAGGTCGCCGGCGTGCGCATGCGCGCGCCGATGATGAGCATTCACACGGTGGCCGCCGGCGGCGGATCGCTCTTGAAGTTTGACGGCGAGCGCTTTCGCGTCGGCCCGCAAAGCGCAGGTGCCAACCCCGGGCCTGCCAGCTACCGGCGCGGCGGTCCGCTGGCCGTGACCGATGCCAACCTCATGGTTGGCAAGGTGCAACCGCTTTATTTTCCCAAGGTGTTCGGCCCCAACGCCGATGAGCCGCTGAGCAAGGCGGCGGTCGAAGAGAAGTTTGCATTGCTGGCCGCGCAAACCGGCCGCAGCGCCGAGGTGGTGGCCGAAGGCTTTATCCACATCGCCGTGCAGCAGATGGCCAACGCGATTAAAAAAATATCGGTGGCGCGCGGCTATGACGTCACGCGCTACACCTTGCAGTGTTTTGGCGGCGCTGGCGGTCAGCATGCCTGCCTGGTGGCTGATGCGCTGGGCATGACGCGCGTGCTGGTGCATCCCCTGGCCGGCGTGCTGAGCGCCTATGGCATGGGCTTGGCGGACCAGAATGTGATTCGTGAGCAGGCTGTCGAGGCAACACTGAATGAAGAGGCCATGGCCGGTATTGCGCAGCAGTTGCAGGCATTGGCAGTCAGTGCCCAAGCTGATTTGCAGCGCCAGGCGCTGAGCGCCGGCGAGCTGCGCGTACACCGGCGAGTGCATGTGCGTTATCAAGGCAGCGACTCTGCTCTGATCGTGCCCTTTGGTAGCGCGGTGCAAATCGAGGCCGCCTTTGAGGCAGCTTACCGCCAGCGCTTTGCCTTTTTAATGAAGGGCAAGGCACTGGTGATCGAAGCTGTATCGGTGGAGGCCGTGGTGGCTGGCGACGCACCCATCGAGCAGCGTCATATGTTGAATCCGCCGCGCCAGGTGCCGAGCCGCGACACCGTGCGCATGTACTCGCAAGCCCAATGGCACGAGGCCGCGCTGGTGGTGCGCGAAGACCTGCGGCCGGGGGATGTGATTGCCGGACCGGCCATCATTGCCGAGAAAAACGCCACCACGGTGATCGAACCCGGCTGGCAGGCCAGCCTGAGCGCGCTGGACCACCTGGTGCTGGAGCGGCGCACAGCGCGCCCCACGCAGTTTGCGGCCGGCACCTCCGTAGACCCGGTGCTGCTGGAGGTGTTCAACAACCTGTTTATGAACATCGCCGAGCAGATGGGCCTGCAGCTGCAAAATACAGCGCATTCGGTCAACATCAAAGAGCGGCTGGACTTCAGCTGCGCGCTGTTTGACACCGGCGGCAATCTGATCGCCAATGCGCCGCACATGCCGGTGCACCTGGGTTCGATGGGAGAGAGCATCAAGACGGTGATCCGCGAAAACGCCGGCAACATGCACCCTGGCGATGTGTTCGTGCTCAACGACCCGTACCACGGCGGCACCCACCTGCCGGACATCACCGTCATCACGCCGGTGTACCTGAACGGCAGCGATACGTACCCTGCTTTTTACGTCGGCTCGCGAGGCCACCACGCCGACATCGGCGGTATCACGCCCGGCTCCATGCCGCCTTTTTCAAGCTCTATTCAAGAAGAAGGCGTGCAGATCAACAACGTCAAACTGGTCGATCGCGGCGTGCTGCGCGAGGCGGAGATACTGGCCTTACTGCAAGGCGGCGCTTACCCGAGCCGCAACCCGGCGCAAAACATGGCCGACCTCAAGGCGCAGATTGCCGCCAACGAAAAAGGCCTGCAAGAGCTGCGCAAGATGGTGGCGCAGTTTGGTCTGGAGGTGGTGCTGGCTTACATGAACCATGTGCAGGACAACGCCGAGGAATCGGTGCGCCGCGTCATCACGCGCCTGAAAGACGGTGCCTTCACCTTGCCGCTGGACAACGGCGCGCAGATTCAGGTGGCGATTCGCGTTAACACCGCAGAGCGAAGTGCAGAGATTGATTTTTCCGGCACCTCGGCGCAGCAGGCCAACAACTTCAACGCACCCACGGCTGTTTGCATGGCGGCGGTGCTGTATGTTTTCCGCACGTTGGTGGACGACGACATCCCGCTCAATGCGGGTTGCCTCAAGCCGCTCAAGGTCATCATTCCGGCGGGCTCCATGCTCAACCCGAACCCGCCGGCCTCGGTGGTGGCGGGCAATGTCGAGACCTCGACTTGCATCACCAATGCGCTCTACGGCGCCCTTGGCGTGATGGCCGCTAGCCAGTGCACCATGAACAACTTCACCTTTGGGAACGCCCGTTACCAGTACTACGAGACGATTTCTGGCGGCTCAGGTGCGGGCGGGCAGTTCAATGCGCAGGGCGAGCTAACGGGCGGCTTTGATGGCACAAGCGTCGTGCAGACCCACATGACAAACTCGCGCCTGACCGACCCGGAGGTGCTGGAATTTCGGTTTCCGGTGCATCTGGAAAGCTACGAAATTCGGCAGGGCTCAGGTGGCGCCGGCCAATGGCAAGGCGGCAACGGTGGCGTGCGGCGTGTGCGCTTTCTGGAGCCGATGACGGCCGGAATTTTATCGAACGGCCGCGAACACGGCGCTTTTGGCACGGCCGGCGGACACGCTGGCCTGGTGGGCGTGAACCGGGTGCTACGAGCAGGCGGTAGCGTTGAAGTGCTGGCGCATATCGGGCAGGTCGAGATGCAGGCAGGTGATGTATTTGAGATTCAGACCCCCGGCGGTGGAGGGTTTGGGCAAGCCTGAAGCGCCAGCTTACTTCTGGCTGCTGGCTTTTTGTTTGCTGGCTTGGGGCAGGTAGCTGACACCACCAACGCTTAGCCCAGCTTCGGAGAGCTTGGCGGCAGAGTTTTGCCCCAGGCCTTTGA
>JBIKPY010000071.1:0-14652 GCA_044357185.1 Polaromonas sp. | reverse complement strand
GGCTGGCCTTGGATGGGCACGCCGATACAGCAAGGGTTGGTGCCGTAGCGGCCATCGGCGCCGCCCCAGGGCGCTACCACCGGACGCGACTTGACGTTGACAAAGTGCAGCGCCACCAGGCCCTGGGCCACGGCCATTTCGGCAAAGTGGCCAATGCGCCCCAGGTGATGCGCTTCAGCCAGCGCCATGATGCAACTGCCGTGTTCTTGCGCGCGGGCCATGGCCATCTGCATGGCTTGCTCGCCGACCACTTGGCCGTAACCGCGCTGGCCGTGCAGCGACAGCAGCGTACCTGCGTCCAGCAAGGTCTTGACGCTGGCATTCGGTGTGAGGCCGCCTTCCAGTACGGCATCGACATAGCGCGGCAGCATGCCCACACCGTGCGAGTCATGCCCGCTGAGGTTGGCCATGACGAGGTTGGCCGCCACTTTGTCAGCCTCTTCGCTCTGGCTGCCGGCACCGCGCAAAATGTCGGCGCATTGCGTGCGCAGCGCATCGGCTGCAAAGAGTTTTTCTTGTATCGCTGCCATCACATCACCGCCCCGACTTGCCAGGGCACAAACTCGTTTTGTCCGTAGCCGTGTTTTTCGCTTTTGCTTTGCTCGCCCGAGGCGGTGGCCAGCACCATTTCAAAAATACGCTGGCCCATGGCCTGGATGCTCATGCCGCTGTCAATGATCTCGCCGCAGTTGATGTCCATGTCTTCTTCCTGGCGCTTCCACAGTGCCGAGTTGGTGGCCAGCTTGAGTGAAGGCGAGGGCGCGCAGCCGTAGGCAGAGCCGCGCCCGGTGGTAAAGCAAATCAGGTTGGCACCGCCGGCCACCTGCCCGGTGGCACTCACCGGGTCATAGCCCGGCGTGTCCATGTAAACAAAGCCATGGGCGTTGACGGGCTCGGCGTATTCATAGACAGCCTCCAGGTTGCTGGTGCCGCCCTTGGCCACCGCACCCAGCGATTTTTCAAGAATCGTGGTCAGGCCGCCGGCCTTGTTGCCGGGCGAGGGGTTGTTGTTCATCTCGCCGCCGTTGATCTGCGTGTACTGCTCCCACCACTTGATGCGGCTAATCAGCTTGTGCGCTATTTCGGGGCGCACCGCGCGGCGCGTAAGCAAGTGCTCGGCGCCGTAAATCTCGGGTGTTTCGCTCAGAATGGCGGTACCGCCGTGCGCCACCAGCAAGTCCACCGCCGCGCCCAGGGCCGGGTTGGCGCTGATGCCCGAGTAGCCGTCCGAGCCGCCGCATTGCAGGCCGATGGTGATATGCGCAGCGCTGCAGGGCTCGCGCTGGACAGCGTTGGCGCGTGGCAGCATCTCTTGAATGAGGGCAATGCCTTTGTCCACCGTCTGGCGCGTGCCGCCGCTGTCCTGGATGTTGAAGACCCGAAAGTTCTCGCCTTCTTTGAGCGCGCTGTGCGCCAGCCAGGCATTGATCTGGTTGGACTCGCAGCCCAGGCCCACCACCAGCACGCCGGCAAAGTTGACGTGGGTGGCATAACCGGCCAGTGTGCGCTCCAAAATTTTCATGCCCAGACCATCACCGTCCATGCCGCAGCCGGTGCCGTGTGTCAGCGCCACCACGCCGTCCACGTTAGCAAAGTCTTTGAGCGCAGCCGGGTTGGTGCGGCGCGAAAAATGGTCGGCAATGGCGCGTGCTGCGGTGGCCGAGCAATTGACGCTGGACAAAATGCCGATGTAGTTGCGCGTGGCCACGCGGCCGTCAGCCCGCTTGATGCCCATGAAGGTGGCTTCGAGCTTGGCCGGTGCTGGCTTGACATCTGCGCCAATCGCGAAGTCGCGCGCGAAGTCGCCCTTGTCCGGCCCCATGTTGAGGTTGTGCGTGTGCACATGCTCGCCGGCAGCAATCGGCTGGCTGGCAAAACCGATGATCTGGTTGTAGCGGCGGACGGCATCGCCTGTTTGTAAGGCTTGGGTGGCGACTTTGTGGCCTGGTGGAATCAGGCCTTTGGTGGTGAAGTCTTCTATTTTTGTGCCGCTGATGAGTTGTGTCCGTGCTATGACGACGTCGTCTGCTGTGTGGAGTCTGATGAATGAAATCATGGTTTTGCGTTTTTAAATACAGGATAGGGTTGGGTGATGTGCTGGCCTGTGAGGCTGGGGTGAGTAGCTACGCGAATGTCCCCCGCGCGGCCTAGGGCCGCAGCTCCTCCTTGATTTCGCTGCGCTACCCACCCCAGCCTCCCAGGCTTGTTAGGAGCTGTCGCGTCCAAGGTCTTCGAACATCCACAACGCTCACAAGATCATGCCGATGCGGTGCTTGGTGCAGCGGCATCAAGGAGGAGCTGTCGCCATAGGCGACGCGGGGGACAGCCGCGGAGCCAAGTACCGCGTCGGCATGATCCGAGCCAAGACATAACTCTTTCATGCAAAGGCTAGTAAAACATCTTAGGCAGCCACAAAACCAGGCTGGGCACGTAAGTGATGATGATCAGGCTGCCGAGCAGCGGAAACAGCCAGGGCAGGATGGCCATGGTGGTGCGTTCGACCGACAGCTTGGCCACGCGGGCCAGCACGAACAGCACCATGCCCATGGGCGGGTGCAGCAGGCCAATCATGAGGTTGAGCACCATCACCAAGCCGAAGTGAACCGGGTCAATGCCCAGCTTCATCGCAATCGGCACCAGAATCGGCACGAGGATGGTGATGGCTGCCGTCGGTTCCAGAAAGCAGCCGACAAACAGCATCAGCAAATTGGCCAGCAGCAGGAACACCCAGGCCTCTTGGGTAAAGTCCAGCACCCAGGCGGCGATGTCGGTGGTCACGCCGGTGGCGGTCAGCATCCAGCCGAAGATCGAGGCCGCAGCGACGATGAACAGCACCGTGGCCGTGGTCTCTACCGTGTCCAGGCACACCTTGACGAACATCTTGAAGTTGATGGTGCGGTACCAGACAAAGCCCAGAATCATGGACCACACGCAGGCAGCAATGGCGCCTTCGGTGGGCGTGAAGATACCGGTGATCATGCCGCCAATGAGCAGCACCGGCGTCATGATGGGCAGCACCGCCTGAAAGTTAAAAACCTTGTCAGCCACAAACAGCGCAGCCAGTGCCACAGCCACGGTGAGCTGGGGTGGAAAGTCGAGCTTGCTGATCAGCACCCACAGCAGCAGCGGCCAGCCGATCACCACGGCGGTTTCAAAAAACGCCTTGGCCAGCTTGCCGCCGTTGAATTTGACGTCGCCACCCCAGCCGTTTTTGTGCGCGAAGTAAGCCACGGTCAGCATCATCAAAAGCGCCATCAACACGCCCGGCAAGATGCCCGCCAGAAACAGCGCGCCAATGCTGACGTTGGCCATCATGCCGTAGATCACGAACGGTAGACTGGGCGGGATGATGGGCCCCAGCGTGGCCGAGGCTGCCGTCACGCCAACCGCAAACTCGGTGCTGTAGCCGTGGTCTTTCATGGCCTTGATCTCAATGGTGCCCAGGCCGGCGGCGTCTGCAATGGCGGTGCCGCTCATACCGGCAAAAACCACCGAGCCCACCACGTTGACATGGCCTAAGCCGCCCTTGAGCCAGCCCACCAGCGCCAGGGCGTAGTTGTAAATGCGGTTGGTGATGCCCGCGTTGTTCATCAGGTTGCCGGCCAGAATGAAGAAGGGCACGGCCAGCAGCGGAAAGCTGTCAATGCCGCTGACCATGCGGTGAATCACCACAAAAGGTGGCGAGCTGTTGGTCATCAAAATGTAGATGAGCGAAGCGCCGGCCATGGCCATGGCCACGGGAATGCCGCCGCTCATCAAAAAGAGAAAAATAATTTTGAGCATTTAACGGTCTTCCATCGTTGATTCGGGGCGCTCGAGCACGCTGTAGCCGCGCTGCCAGTGAATGCGGGCGACCCACAGAGCACGCAAAAACATACCGGCAAAACCGGCCAGGCACACGCCGTAGACCAGGTTCATGGGCAGGTCCACGATGGTCATTTTGTAGCTGCCCATTTTTTGCATCATCTGCCAGGTCAGCACCACGGCCGCACCCAAAAAAGCAATGCGCATCGCGTCGGCCAGCAGGGCCATGGCCCGGCCCAGCCAGCGCGGCATGAAGCGGAAGAAAAAATCGACCTGGATATGGTTGTTTTTGGCCACGCCAATGGCAGCGCCCACAAACACTGTGGATATCAATAAGTAGCGGGCGATTTCTTCGGTCCAGGAGGCCGAGTCGTTCATGACATAGCGCGTAAAGAATTGGTAAAAAACTGTCAGACCCAGCGCCCAAAAGAAAGCCAGTGCGGCCCAAGCCTCGATGGTGGTGCCCGACAAGTCAACGGCTTCATCGGTGGCGTGAAACTCACCGTCATCGCCCATCACTTTGGGCAGGGCGTCAATATCGACTATGGAACTCATGGGGCGCCTGTCATGGTGGATTCAAAAAAACGGGGTGGCGCTGCTGCGCCCACCCCGGCCGGGATCAAGCCGGCTGGCTTGATCCGCATACGCTGCTTACTTGATGGCCTGGATACGGTCCCAGTCCTTCTTGTCGTAGCCCATGGAGGCCATGTCAACAGCTTTGACGATGCGGGCGCGGAAGTCGTCTTTGTTCACATCAATCATGTTGATGCCTTTTTTCTTGAACTCGCTGACCAGCTCGCCCTCACGCTTTTTGATCTGGTCTGTGCCTCTGGCGGCGGCTTCCTGCATCACGTCGGTGAAGATTTTCTTGTCGGCGTCGGTGAGCTTGGTCCAGACGTGAGGGCCGACTTGCGTGACCAGTGAGTCCAGAATGTGGCCGGTCATGATGATGTTCTTTTGAACTTCATAGAACTTCTTGGCTTCGATGGTGGGCAGCGGGTTTTCTTGCGCGTCCACGGTGCCGTTTTGCAGGGCCAGGTAGACCTCGGCAAAAGCGATCGGTGTCGGGTTGGCACCGCAGGCGCGCGGCAGCGCCATGTAGGCCGGCACGTCAGGCACGCGCATCTTCAGACCTTTCATCTCGTCGCAATTTTTAAAGGCTTTGTTGCTGGTTGAGTGACGCGCGCCGTAGTAGGTTACCGCCACGGTCTGGATGCCGGTCTTGGCTTTGTAGCCTTCTGAAAGCTCTTTGAAAACATCGCTCTTGGCGTATTTCAGCAGGTGGTCTGCATCGCGGAAGGTGTAGGGGTAGTAAGCCACGCCGATACGTGGAAAGCTGCGCGCTGCAAACGAGGCACCCGAGATGATGATGTCTACCGTGCCCAGTTGCAGGCCCTGGTTGATGTCGCTTTCTTTGCCTAGCGTAGAGGCCGGAAACACCTGAATGTCATAGCGGCCGGCAGTGCGTTTTTTGATCTCTTCAGCAGCCCACACCGAGGAGGTGTGATAGGGCTCTGAGGTCTCGTACACGTGCGCCCATTTGAGTTTGGTCTGTGCCTGGGCCAGGCCGGCTGTGCTCAGTAAGGCGGCGACGGCTGCGCAGCCGGCCAGGGTTTTGAGCGCCATGCGCTTGGTGGTTTGTTGACTCATGCTTGTCTCCTTGGTGGTTGAAAAAATCGTTATGAAAATCGCTGGCTTGTGTTCAGGTCTTCTTCGCGCGGCGCCAGCTCGCGCTGAATCTGGCATGTGATTTGTCCATGTGGGCATGCATAGCGCTGCGGGCAGCGCCAGCGTCTCGCGCACGCATGGCCTCTAGGATGGCGTGGTGTTCTGCAATGGCGGATTGCCAGGACTTCGGCGTCTCAAAATAGTCACGCAAACGCACAAACAGCGGGCTGCAGCGGGAGTCCCAGAAACTCTGCACGGTTTCCATCAGCACGGTGTTGCCGCAGGCGTGCACGATGGCGCTGTGAAAAGCCCTGTCCCCTTCAAGCGGCACGACACCGCGATCGGCATCATTTTGCATCGATTGAATGGCCAGGTCCATGGCGGCAAAATCACGGCGCTTGGCCTGGGTGGCCACCATCGAGGCGATCTCGCCCTCGACCACGCGGCGCGCACGTATCAATTCAAGCGGGCCCCATTCGGTGGTGGGCGCGGGCACGTTGTTGCCAGGTGCCGGGCGGTCCAGCACATAAATGCCAGAGCCGGTGCGTATTTCGACCCAGCCTTCAACCTCCAGCGCAATCAGCGCCTCGCGGACTGAGGGCCGGCTCACGCCGAGCTCCTTGGCGATGTCGCGCTCGGCCGGCATCCGGGCGCCGGCCTGAAACTCACCGCTGGTGATGAGCGCGCGCAGCTGTTCCGCGATCTGGCGGTACAGGCGTTGCGGTGTGACGGTTTGTAAGGGCATGCGACAGGATGCAGGGTTAACGCGGATTGGACAGGTGGTCAGACCAATTTATGATCTCATTTCCTTGGTGAACAACCATCAGGTTGAACCCTAATGTCTGCAGGTTGATGTTCCTATTGATCGCACTGAAAAGGAGTAATTCCCATGAAAAAAAATCTTGGTTCGCTATCTTTGGGTAGAGCGTTCATCGCTGTTTTTTTTCTCGCGCTCTCCTTGGGCGCTATGGCGCAGACATGGCCAAGCAAGCCTGTCAGGGTCATTGTTCCCTTTCCCCCGGGCGGCGCCTCCGATGCCTTAGCCCGAACGGTGGCCCAGAAAATGGGCGAGCAGTCGGGCCAGACCTTTGTGGTCGAGAACAAGCCTGGCGCTGCCAGCACCATCGGAATAGCCGAGGCGGCCAAGACACAGGCGGACGGTTACACGCTGCTGCTGGCCGCAGCTCCTTACGTGATTACCCAGTACGTTTACCCCAAACTGAGCTACGACGTGCGCAAGGATTTTGTCCCCCTGGGCCTGCTGCAGACCACGCCTACTTTGCTCGTCGTCAATCAGGCACTGGGTGTCAACACCATGGCTGATTTCTTCAAGCTGTCTAAGTCCAAACAAGGCCAAATTACCTATGCAACGCCGGGCGGTGGCAGTCTGCCGCACCTGATAGGCGAGATGTTTAAGCAGCAGGCCGGTATCGATTTGTTGCATGTGCCCTACAAAGGCGGCGGGCCTGCACTCGCCGATCTGTTGGCCGGTCATGTCAACAGTTCATTCCTGTCGCCGATTGAGGTCAACGCCCACCTCAAAAGCGGTAAATTGATTGCCCTTGGCGCGAGTTCGCTCAAGCGCACGCCGGCCCTGAGCACATTGCCTACCTTTGCCGAGGCTGGGGTGACCGATTTTGAGGCGCTGGCCTGGTTTGGCTTTGTCACCCGCCAGGGCACACCGCCCGATGTGCTGAGCAAAATGTCGGAACATTTGCAGCGGGCCCTCAAAAGCCCGGACGTTCGCGACAAAATCGCGCAAAGCGGCGATGTACCCGCCGGCAGCATGCAGGAGTTTGCCGAGCTCTTGGGCCGCGAGCATGTGCGCTGGGAGCGCACCGTCAAGGCCGCCAATATCAAGCCGGAGTAGTCACGCATGCCTGCAACGCGCCCCAACATCCTTTGGTATTGTGCGGACCAGCAACGCTGGGACACCATCCGCGCGCTGGGCAATCCCCACATCCGCACGAACGCACTCGATGCCCTGGCAGCATCCGGTGTTGCTTTCAATCGGGCTTACACCCAAAGTCCGATCTGCACGCCCGCGCGCGCCAGCTTTCTGACCGGTCGGTACCCGGCCTCCCACCACGTCTACCGCAACGGCAATGCCTACTTTCCGGCGCACGAAAAACTGGTGACCAAGCGGCTGGCCGACGCCGGTTACGACTGCGCTCTGGTGGGCAAACTCCACCTGGCGGCCGCCAAGCACTATGAAGTCCGCACCGATGATGGCTACCGGGTTTTCCACTGGAGCCACCATCCCACACCCGACCAGGCTTTTGGCCATGATTACGAGAACTGGCTCAAACACGAAAAGAAGGTCGACCCGGTCGAGCTTTACGCGGATGTCAACTATTTTTGCGGGCCTGGCGTGGCCACCGAGTACCACCAGACCACCTGGTGTTCAGAAATGGCGATGCGCTTCATCACTGAGCGCCGTGACCGGCCCTGGATGATCAGCGTCAATCCCTTCGATCCGCACGGGCCTTTTGATGCGCCGCCCGAATACCTCCAGCGCTACCGGGCCGCTGACATGCCGCTGCCCCGGTTCCGGGATTCTGATATCGAACGCCAACGTGCGTTTGCGGTCATCGACCAGCAAACCAAGCAGGCCGACGACCCCCGCGTGCGCAAGACCATCGTGCCGGTATCCGCCGACGACCATGACGCCATTGCTTCGGCACACAACGACTACGATGCGCTGGAGGTTAAGGCCAACTACTACGCCATGATCGAACAGATCGACGATCAATTCGGTCGCATCATGCAAACCCTGCGCGACTCAGGACAACTTGAGAACACCATCGTGGTCTACATGAGTGACCACGGCGAGATGCTGGGTGACCATGGTTTGATTCTCAAGGGGTGCCGGTTTTTTGATGGTCTGGTCAGGGTGCCGCTCATCATGTCCTGGCCCGGGCAATTTGCCGGCGGGCTGCACAGTGACGCCTTGGTTGAAACAATTGATGTGGCCCCGACACTGATGGCCGCCTGTGGACTTGAAGTTCCCGCTGAAATGCAGGGTAAGTCGCTGCTGCCACTCCTATCGGGTCAGACTGATCCGCACACACACAAATCCTCTGTCGTTTGCGAATACCGCGATGCTATGGGTGGACATGCAGACCATAGCCATGCCTCGATGGTGTTTGATGGTCGCTACAAGAGTATTTTCTACCACGGTCATGATCTGGCTGAGCTGTTTGACAGCCGGGAAGACCCGGAGGAGTACGACAACCTCTGGCTGCACACCGGCAACGAGGCTCTGAAGCTGGCGCAAATGCGCAGCCATATGAACGCCTTGATGGCGACGGTGGATGTGGGTCCACCACGGTTTGTAAATTACTGATCACTTCAAGGCATCCCAGCGCCATGGCTCAGCCCATCACCATTGAATCGGTACGCCTGCGCCAGGTCAATCTGCCGCCCAAGGTGGTGCGCACCGACGCCATCCAGTCCTTTGTGACGCAGGAAACCATTTTGCTGACCCTGCGCTGCAGTGACGGTGTGGAAGGCACGGGCTACGCTTACACCATCGGCACCGGAGGCTCGTCGGTGCTGGCTTTGTTGCGCGACCACCTGGCGCCTCGCTTGATCGGGCGCAATGCACTGCACATCGAGGCGATCTGGAAAGATCTTTTTTTCCATACCCACGCCACGGCCGTCGGCGCCATCACCAGCCTGGCCCTGGCCTGCGTGGACACTGCGCTGTGGGACTGGCGTGCCCGCCACTTTGCTTTGCCCTTGTGGCAATTGTTGGGCGGCGCGCAAGCCAGCGTGCCGGTGTACACCACCGAAGGCGGCTGGTTGCACCTGAGCGCCGGCGAGTTGGTAGAGCAAACGCTGGCCGCGCAGGCCCAGGGATTTAAGGGCGCCAAGATCAAGGTCGGCCGCCCGCATGTGAGCGAAGACCTCGCGCGCTTGTCGGCCGTGCGGCAGGCGGTAGGGCCGGCTTTTGAAATCATGACCGATGCCAACCAGGGCTTTGACCGGCCGCAGGTGCTGCGCCGCGCTGCTGCTTTTGAGGGGCTGGATCTGGCCTGGCTCGAAGAGCCGCTGCCGGCTGAAGATATCTCAGGCCATCGCCAATTGCGCGCGCAAACCAGCATTCCGGTGGCCGTCGGCGAATCCATGTACCACCTGAGCCAGTTCCGTGAATACCTGGAGCAGGGCGCATGCAGCATTGTTCAGCCCGACGTGGCACGCATTGGCGGCATCACGCCCTGGATCAAGGTGGCGCATCTGGCCGAAGGCTTTGACGTGCCGGTCTGCCCGCACTTTTTGATGGAGCTGCATGTGAGCCTGTGCGCGGCGGTGCCCAACGCTGCCTGGGTCGAATACATTCCGCAACTTGACGACATCACCACCAGCCGCATCAATGTCGAGGGCGGCCGCGCCCATGCGCCCGACACGCCGGGTTTGGGGATCGAGTGGGACTGGGGCGTGATTGCCAGTCGCCAAATCGCAGATATCCGCATTGTTCAACCCTAAATACAACTCGCAAGGAAACACAGCATGAGACTTCAAGGCAAAACCGCACTTGTGACAGCCGCCGGCCAAGGCATCGGCAAGGCCAGCGTCCTGGCCATGGCCGCTGAGGGCGCGCAGGTCATCGCCACCGACCTTAACCCGAAACTGCTGGCCGCCTACGAAGGTGTGGCCAATGTGCGCACTGCCGTGCTCGATGTGCTGGACAAGTCGGCTATTCAAAGCCTGGTTGCCACTTTGCCGCCGCTGCAGGTGCTGTTCAACTGCGCGGGCTTTGTGCACAACGGCAGCATCCAGCAGGCCAGCGATGAGGAGTGGGATTTTGCTTTTAATCTCAATGTGCGTGCGCAGTACTGGATGATCCAGGCCGTGCTGCCCGGCATGTTGGCGGGCAGGGGTGGCAGCATCATCAACATGGCCAGCGTTTGCAGCAGCCTCAAGGGTTTGCCGAACCGTTTTATCTATGGCACCAGCAAGGCGGCCGTGGTGGGGCTGACCAAGTCGGTGGCCGCCGATTTTGTCGGCAAGGGCATTCGCTGCAACGCCATTGCCCCCGGTACCGTGGACACGCCTTCATTGCAGGACCGCATCAACAGCTACGCCGACCCGGTGCAGGCCCGCAAAGATTTCATAGCCCGCCAACCCATGGGCCGCCTTGCCCAAGCCCCCGAGATCGCGCCGATTGTGGTGTACCTGGCCAGTGACGAGTCGGTGTTCGCCAGCGGACAGATTTTCGCGGTGGACGGCGGGATGACGATCTAAGCGCATATAGTGATACGCAAACTCATGGATCCCCGCATGCGCGAGGATGACGGAAAATGCGCCTTCATTCATGCCCTTTTCGTCATTACTGCGCAGGCACGAATCCAGCCCCTCTTTTTGACTTCTGAAAAAAGTCCATGAACCAACTCGATCTCAAAGACCGTTATGCCATCGTCACCGGCGGCGCTGAAGTTACCTGGTGGGATCGCGATGCTGCCACCATTGCTGCGGCGCAGAAGGCGCTGGGCAAGGAACTCGCCGATACTGGCGTGCGTGTCAATTGCGTCACGCCCGCTGCCGTCAAGACGGCGATCTTTGACCAGATGTCGCCGGAGCACATTGCCTTCATGTTGTCGAAAATTCCAATGGGTCGCTTCGGCACGCCCGAAGAAGTTGCCGCCATGGTGGCTTGGCTGTGCACCGATGATTGCTCGTTTTCAACCGGCGCCGTGTTTGACCTGTCGGGCGGGCGCTCAACGTATTGACCGGCAGCCGCCTTGCAGCCGCCCAGATTTTTTTGTTAACCCCAAGAAAGAAGAGAAAGCATGAAACTCGTTCGTTATGGCAACCCCGGCAAGGAAAAACCGGGCCTGATTGATGCCGAAGGCAAGCTGCGTGACCTCAGCGGCGTCATCAAAGACATCGACCCGACGCAGCTCGGAGACGCCGCGCTGGCCAAACTGCGCAAGCTCAAAACGGCCAATTTGCCGCTGGTGCGCGGCAAACCCCGCATGGGCTGCCCGGTCGCCGCTGTGCCCAAGTTCATCGCCATCGGCCTGAACTACGTGGACCACGCCGCCGAATCCGGCCTGCCGATTCCGAAAGAGCCGATCATCTTCATGAAGGCCACCTCCTGCATCCAGGGCCCGGACGATGCGGTCATGCTGCCCAAGGGTTCAGTCAAGACCGATTGGGAAGTCGAGCTGGGCGTGGTCATCGGCACGCGCGCACGCTATGTGTCGCAAAAAGACGCGCTGAACTTTGTCGCCGGTTACTGCACCGTCAATGACGTCAGCGAACGCGAGTTCCAGATCGAGCGCGGCGGCACCTGGGACAAGGGCAAGGGTTGCGACACTTTCGGCCCGATCGGCCCCTGGCTGGTCACCCGCGACGAAGTACCCAACCCGCAAAAGCTCGCCATGTGGCTGGAAGTCAATGGCAAGCGCGTGCAAAACGGCTCGACCAAGACCATGATTTTCAGCGTGGCCAAGATCGTCAGCTATGTCAGCCAGTTCATGACGCTCGAGCCGGGCGACGTGATCTGCACAGGCACGCCACCGGGCGTGGGCCTGGGCATGAAGCCACCGGTCTATCTGAAAAAAGGCGATGTGATGCGCGTGGGCATCGAGAGCCTGGGCGAGCAGCAGCAAACTGTGGTGCCGTTCAAGCTCTGAGCTTGACCGCTCCTCAGCGCCAAGGCCCGCCCAGTGCGGGCCTTTTTCATGGGCACACCAAAACCCTGGCGCACCAAAGGGGTAAGGTGGTTGACGACTGTACACAAATGAATGCAAAATAGAACGATCGTTCTTTTTCTCTTGCCATGTCTGTCACTTCCTTGCACCCCACATCCCTTGCTGCGCCAGTTGAGACTGGCGGCCGCGGCCAGCACAAGGGTCAGCAAACCAAAGCCGCCATCATTGACGCCGCGCTGGGCTTGGCCACGCAGATCGGGCTGGAGGGCCTGAGCATTGGCGCGGTGGCCGAGGTCATGCGCATGAGCAAGTCGGGCGTGTTCGCGCACTTCGGCTCAAGGGAAGAGTTGCAGATATCGGTGGTGCGCGAGTACTACCGGCGTTTTGAAGATGAAGTTTTCAGACCCGCATTGGCCGAGCCGCGTGGACTGCCGCGGGTGCGTGCGCTGTTTGCCAACTGGATGAAGCGGGTCGCTGTCGAGCTGCAGTCGGGTTGTATTTTCATCAGTGGCGCGGTGGAGTTTGATGACCGCAGCGGGCCTGTGCGTGATGCGCTGGCGTCCTCGGTACAGGCCTGGATGTCGGCTCTGAACCGCGCCGTGCAGATGGCACGTGAAGCCGGCCATCTGCGGGCCGATGCCCAAGAGGAGCAAATCGCTTTTGAAATACACGCCATCATTTTGGCCCTGCACTACGAGGCGCGCTTTCTCAAAACGCCCGGCTCTATGGCGCGCGCTGAGCAGGCTTTTGAAGGTATTTTGGAGCGCTATGGCAGTCCGGCCAGCCGCAAGCGCTGAGGCATTTTTTAGTTTGTGAACCTATTGTTTTTTTCAGGGAGATTTTCATGGCTCAGTACACCCCGCCCTTGCGCGACATGCAGTTTGTCTTGCACGAAGTGCTCAAAGTCACCGACGACTACAAGCATTTGCCCCAGCATGCCGATGTTGATGCCGACACCATCAACGCAGTGCTTGAAGAGGCCGGCAAGTTTGCCGCCGAGGTGACTTTTCCGCTGAACATCAGCGGCGATGCAGAAGGTTGCACACTGGACAAAACCACGCATGAAGTGCGCACGCCAAAGGGTTTCAAAGAGGCTTACGCCAAATACATCGAAGGCGGTTGGGCCTCGCTGTCGGCAGACGCTGTCTACGGCGGCCAGGGCCTGCCTTTTGCGCTGAATTTGTGCCTGTATGAAATGCTGAACTCTGCCAACCAGGCCTGGACCATGTACCCGGGCTTGTCGCACGGCGCTTACGAGGCCCTGCATGCGCACGGCAGTGAAGCGCAAAAAGCGCTGTACCTGCCCAAGCTCACCAGCGGCGAATGGACCGGCACCATGTGCCTGACCGAGCCGCACTGCGGCACCGACCTGGGCCTTTTACGCACTCGCGCCGAGCCGCAGCCGGACGGCAGTTACGCGCTGACAGGCAACAAGATTTTCATCAGCGCCGGCGAGCATGACATGGCCGCCAACATCGTGCACCTGGTGCTGGCGCGTTTGCCCGATGCGCCACCTGGCAGCAAAGGCATCAGCCTCTTCTTAGTGCCTAAATTCAATGTCAGCGCAGACGGTGCGCTGGGCAGTCGCAACGGAATTTACTGCGGCGGGCTCGAGCACAAGATGGGCATCCACGGCAACTCAACCTGCCAGATGGTGCTGGACGGCGCCATCGGCACCCTGGTGGGCGCGCCGCACAAGGGCCTGGCTGCTATGTTTGTGATGATGAACGCTGCCCGCCTGGGTGTGGGCAACCAGTCTTTGGGTCTGACCGAAGTGGCCTACCAGAACGCGCTGGCCTACGCCAAAGACCGGCTGCAGATGCGTTCGCTCTCGGGCACCAAGGCCAAAGACAAACCGGCCGACCCGATCATCGTGCACCCCGATGTGCGCAAGATGCTGCTGACCGCCAAAGCCTATGCCGAAGGCGGCCGGGCGCTGGTGATTTTTTGCACCGTGCTGATCGACAAGGAACTTCACCACCCCGACGAGAAGGTGCGCAAGGATTCGGCAGAGATGGTGGCCCTGCTCACGCCCATCGTCAAAGCCTTTTTGACCGACAACGGGCATATTGCCACCAACGCCTGCATGCAGGTCTTCGGCGGCCACGGCTTCATCAAGGAGTGGGGCATGGAGCAGCATGTGCGCGACAACCGCATCAACATGATTTATGAAGGCACCAACACCATCCAGTCACTGGACTTGCTGGGTCGCAAGGTGCTGGGCAACAACGGCGCCACGCTGACCAAGTTCGGTAAGTTGATTGCTGCGCTGGTGGCTGAAGAGGGCGTGAACGAAAAAATGGCCGAGTTCATCAACCCGCTGGCGCAACTCGGTGAGCAGATGACCAAGTTCACCACCGAGATCGGCTTCAAGGGATTTCAAAACCCTGACGAAGTGGGCGCCGCCGCCGTGGACTACCTGCGCGTGGCCGGTCATCTGGTGTTTGGTTACTTTTGGGCGCGCATGGCGCAGGTGGCGCTGCGTGAAATTGCGGCCGGTAACACCGACAGCTTTTACCTG
>JBIKPY010000015.1:0-43495 GCA_044357185.1 Polaromonas sp. | reverse complement strand
CCGTGCCGCCACGCTCGCGGGCAAAGGCTTCTAAAGCCTTGTCGCCTATCACACCATTGCCCGGGAAATATTCTTCGCCCGTCACCAAGCCGCGAAAAGCCGGTTGCTCATAAATTTCGCGCAACTGGCGCAGCCCTGCCACCAGCACACGCACGTCCTGCGATTCACGCAAATAATTGGAGACGATGCGCGGCGCAAGCGTCGGGTCTGCAGATTGCAATTGAACCGTGCCGCTGGACACAGGCCGACATTGCGTTGCCGATGCAGAAAACCCGGAGAAACGGTGCAGTGAATCCCCTGGCTTGTCCACAGACAAAGGCATCACGTTGAACAACACATCAGCACGGCCGCCCTGCGCATGCTCGGTACACGCCAGCCCACCCACCTGACCCGCGCCAACAGTCAAGGGCCCACGCTTTTGAAACAACCATTGCGCGCCCATCTGCGCCAGCCGCAAAGGGTTGCGCACATCGTCATTGAGTGAGTGTGCTTTGCGCAGCTTCACAATCACGCGTGCCTGGTAATGGTCTTGCAAATTTGAGCCCACATCGGGCGCATCAGCATTGACTTCAATACCGTGCGAACGCAACAAGGCCGCCGGTCCGATACCTGAAAGTTGCAGGATCTGCGGCGACTGCAAAGCGCCGGCGGCCAGCAGCACTTCGCCGTCCACACGCACCTCCTGGCGCTCACCCGATTGCAGCCATTGCACGCCCACTGCGCGCCCGTTTTCTTGAAGTATTTGTGTGACATGTGCACCGGTGATGATGCGCAAATTTTTGCGGGCCATCACAGGACGCAAAAAAGCGGTGGCCGCATCGCAGCGCCAGTGTCCACGCAAGGTCAGCTGATAGCGACCCATGCCATCGGACTGCGCACCGTTGAAGTCATCGGTACGGGCATGACCGGCTTGGGCTGCCGCATCCAACCAAGCTTCGCAATAGGGATGGTCATTGCGCAAGTCCGATACGCCCAATTCGCCGCTATCACCATGGTAATCATTGGCGCCACCTTCGTAGCGCTCAGAGCGTTTGAAAAAGGGCAGAACATCGTCATAGCCCCAGCCCTTAGCGCCCAATGCAGCCCAGTCGTCGTAGTCTGCGCGCTGACCGCGTATATAGAGCAAACCGTTGATAGCGCTGGAGCCGCCCAGCACCTTGCCGCGCGGCCACACCATAGTCCGCCCCATGGTATAGGACTGAGGCTCCACTGGAAACTGCCAGGAAAAACGGGTGTCGTTGATGGTTCTGAAATAACCCACCGGCAAACGCAACCAAAACCCCTGGGATGCGCCACCGGCTTCGAGCAACAAGACACGGCAAGCCGGGTCTGCACTCAAGCGGTTGGCCAACACACAACCGGCTGAACCGGCGCCAACAATGATGTAGTCAAAACCCTCGGATGTGGCCGCGATGTTCATGGTGTCTTGGAGATTAAAGGCAAGGTCAGTTGAACACGCTGTTGAAGTTTAAATTGACACTTGGCTTGCGGCTGTTGGCAGAAAATTACCTTCAGCGCCAACACCCAACGCCATGCCTGGCTGACTGAGCTCCGCACCCTCAAGCACGGAGCTCCGTCAGCAAGGACTGGTCATGCCAACCATCAGGCCTTGACGCTGTTCAACAGCAACGAAGTGTCGAAATATGTCTTGGCTGGCACTGGGTTTTGAATACCGCCAAAGCGCGCATAAAAATCTGTCACTTGCTGCAGCCATCCCAATGCCGTGCCGTCCTGGTAGAGCTTTTGCCACTCAGCTGTCGTGTGGTACTTGGACGCCTTGAATTGCTCCTGCAATTCGGCCAATGGAACTTGTTCGTAGTTTTTGGCTTGAATGATGGGCAAGATGGTTGCTGAATTTTTGATCAGATCGTCATTGGAAGCGGCCCATCCGCGCACGACTTGAGCAACGACTGCGCGATTTTTTTCAAAGTAGTCGGCTCGTGTTGCCCAGCCGCCGACGATGGCAGACTTGGGAAAATAGGCAGAGGCATCCACCAGCATTTTGGCTCCGGGTACGCGCTGACGAACCTGCATGTTGAATGGCACCCACAAGGCCACTGCCGGGACGGCACCGGAGATGAAGGAGGTGACAGCCACAGGCATCCCTTGGTTGACAAGCTCAACATCTTTTGCGGGGTCCAAGCCATTGGCGCGCAAAGCTGCATCCAGGAACACGTGAGCCGTGGTACCTAAGGTGGTGGAGATTTTTTTACCCTTGAGGTCGGCCCATGTCTTGACCCCTTGGTCTTCCCGGATCCACAGCTGAGCCGTCGCAAATTCAATGTTATTGATTAAAAAAGCTTTGCCCTGCCCGCGCGCGGGAAAGTTGGAGATCACTGCGCCAGTGGACAACATGTCCAGGCTTCCGCCAATCATGGCGTTGAAGAGTTCCAGACCGGTATTGAACTTGACCGGGTCAAACTCAATCCCCTCTTTGGCCCAATGCCCGCGATGCACACCCGTCCACAGTTGACCCGTCACGGCCAAGGTGTCCACATAACCCACACGGATTTTGGTGCGCTGCTGCGCGATAGCCGGCGCGCCAAGACTGGCCAAGCCGGCAGCACCCAGGCCCAAGACGATATTGCGGCGACGAAGTTGTACGTTATGGCTCATGAAAATCTCCTTTAGATCGTGAAGAAAAACCGAAAATTGACTTTACTGTCTTGCTAACCAGAAGCAACACCCAAACGCTGCTGCACTTCATACTCCGCCATCACAAGTTCGCGAACGTGCGCCTTGATGGCAATGAATTCAGCCGTTTCGTGCAGGCTCTCGTGACGCGGGTAGCCGAACGGAATCTCTATGATTTCCTTGATGCGCGCAGGTCGTGCAGTCACCACAACAATACGGGAGGCCAGGTACACCGCTTCGTCCACCGAGTGGGTGATCATCATCACTGTTTTGCCTTCGCGCTGTAGAACTTCGAGCAGCAAATTCTGCATCTTGGAACGCGTTTGCGCATCCAGCGCCCCAAAAGGCTCGTCCATCAAAAGGAATTCGGGTTGGGCCGCATAGGCCCGTGCAATCGCCAAGCGTTGACGCATACCGCCTGAGAGCGTTTTAGGAAAAGCCTTCGCAAAATCTGTCAGCCCCATCAGCGCCAGGTACTTGCGGCAAACAGATTCAGCCTCGGCAGCAGGGGTCTTGCTACCGGAAAGCCGCAAGCCGAAAAGAATATTTTGCTCTACGGTTAGCCATGGAAAAACGCCGTACTCTTGAAAGATGACGCCGCGATCTCGACCGGGGCCCTGTATCGGATTGCCATCCAGCGTCAGACTTCCTTCGGTTGGCTTGGCAAAGCCTGCAAGAAGGTTCATCAGCGTGGTTTTGCCACAGCCTGATGGACCGACGATGCAGATGAACTCGTTTTCCCGGATGTCCAAGGACACATCGTCCACCACCCGCAATGGCCCATTCTCGGTTTGAAAATCAAAAGAAACTTTGTCAAATTGGATGCGGGGTGTGCTCATTGGGCCTCCACCCGCTCTTGCCAGCGGATCATGCGCCGGGTGACTGCGCGTAAAGCCATGTCCATGGTCATGGCGACCACACCGATGCAGACGATACCCACATAAATGACATCGATTTGGAAGAAAGATCCTGCGCTCTGTATCAGTGCACCGAGTCCCTGCTGGGCCGCCACCAGCTCTGAAGCCACCAAGGTGGCCCAAGCCACGCCCAGAGCAACCCGCAATGCGGTCAGGATGTGGGGCATGGTCATCGGCACAATGACTCTTGAAAAAATTTCCCATTCATTGGCCCCTAAGGTGCGGGCTGCCTTGATGTAAATGGGACTGATCTGAGAAACGCCTTCGTACATCACAATCACGCCGGCAAAAAAACTGGCGTAAAAAAGGATGATGACTTTGGCCGGCTCATCGATTCCGAAATACACCACCACCAAAGGAATCAGCGCAATGGGTGGAAGAGCCCGGAAAAAATTGATCAGCGGATCCAGAAAAGTTCGAGCGCTTTTGTACCAGCCAATCAGAAATCCCACCGGCACCGCCAGAGCGATACCCAGCGCCACGCCCAGCGTGACGCGCTGGGTCGACTTGAGTATGTCAATACCCAGCCTGCCACCGAACAGCAATTCAATCAGCTTTGTCGCGACCTGAGCCGGTGTGGGCATAAGACCCGGATTCACCAAGCCCGAGGTCGCAAGGCCTTGCCAAAGAGCAATTAACAAAAACCAAGGCAGCAGTAACAGACCGAAATGGCGCAGGCGCAGCACGATGAAGAATCTCCAATGAATACAATTTAGGCCTATGTTACTATAAATAGAACTTTAAAACTTAAGGCTTTCCCGACAAACAATTTAAGCCTTTTCCAGCGATTTTTACCCTTCAAAATTCAGCATGAGCCGCATCAGCCTCACCGTTCATCCCGATGACAACGTCAGCACTTTATTGGACTTCCACACCGATGTGCTGATGACACGCGACGGCCTCGTGCTCAAGGAGCCGATCCCTTTTGGGCATAAAGTGGCCCGCCAAGACATCGCAAAGGGGGACTCTGTCATCAAATATGGCGTGGCTATCGGCAAAGCCACAACAACCATACGGGCCGGAGAGCATGTACATGTCCACAACTGCAGCTAAGCCACTTGCTAAAGCCAAGACCGGCGGTTTGAGTTTCATGGGTTTTGCCCGCCCGGATGGCCGCGTAGGCGTGCGCAACCATCTGGCGGTCATTTCAACCGTCGCACTGTGTAACCGAATCGCCGAACTTGCAGCCCAGCGCCATGAAGCGGGCAAAGGTGAGCCCATCTTGCAAATCAAAGGAGAATTTCAAAGAGGCCTGCAGCTGGCCGACGCGCAATTACAGGACAAGGTGATAGCGCAACTTGTTGACCATCCCAACATCGGTGCTGCGCTGGTCTTGTGCCACGACCGGCGCGCTGCACAGACTTGGCAAAAGCTTTTCTCCGGTAAGCCTGTTGAGGTGCTCGCAGTGATGGACGGCGAGGGCGTGGAAAACGCGATCAAGCTTGCTAGCCAAGCACTTGAGCGCTTAAGTCAGCAGATACGTGAGCAGGTGAGAGTGCCCTGCCCTTTTTCAGCGCTGACCTTCGCGCTGGAGTGCGGCGGCTCAGATGCTTCCAGTGCAGTCTGCTCAAACCCTGCAGTGGGTCGGTTTGTGGACGATGCCATTGCAAACGGCGCCCGTGTCATCGTCTCGGAAACTGCAGAATTCATTGGCGCAGAAGAGGTGGTACGCGCTCAATCAGCTTCGCCGGACATAGCGCAGGCCATCATCAACTGCATCGCCATCACCGAGACACGCATGGCGGGAGATGGCGACCATTACCGAGGTGTGAACCCTACTGCCGAAAACATTGAAGCCGGGCTGACCACCCTGATAGAAAAAACGATGGGCGCAGTTTGCAAGATCGGTGATTCACATTTTCAAGGCTGCCTGTCTTTCGGTCAGCCGCCTGCTGGGCCGGGGCTGTACTTTATGGATACACCGTTCTTCAGCCCTTGTTCCATGACCGGCATGGTGGCCGCAGGCGCGCAGATCACGCTGTTTTCGATGGGCGTTTTCAACCCTTCCGGCAATCCGCTGGCGCCAACGCTCAAACTTTGTGGCAATCCTCACACCGTGAAGCTCTGGTCAGACGGTATTGATATCAACCTCACTCGCCTTATCTCTGGAGACATATCGCTTGAAGAGGCAGGCCATCAAGTCACCCAAACCGTCATAGACGCAGCGAACGGACACCTCACGAAAACAGAAAAATGGGGCGAAGGACAATTCATCATGCCCCGTTTGTTGCCAGCGTTTTAAAGCGGCGCTCTGGTTTTCTCCCAGATACGTGAACCCATTCACACTCCCGCGTGTCAGGGCTTGACTGGCTCGAGCCTGAGTAGCCGCCCTTGCGCTTCGTCGGTCAACAGGTAAACAAAACCGTCCGGGCCCATGCGGACGTCGCGAATGCGGCCTACCCGGCCTTGCAGCAATCGCTCTTCCTTGATGACTTTCTCGCCATCCAGCGTCAAACGCAGCAGCATTTGTCCCGCCAAGGCACCCACCAGCAAATTGCCTTGCCATTGTGGAAACTGTGAACCGCTCACAAAAGCCATGCCCGATGGCGCAATCGACGGAACCCAAACATGCACAGGCTGCACCATGCCAGGTTTGGTCTGACCTTCACCAATTTTGGTACCCAGACCGTAGTTCACCCCGTAGGTGACCACGGGCCAGCCGTAATTCAGACCCGATCGCATCACGTTGACCTCGTCACCGCCCTGCGGTCCGTGCTCGTGGGTCCAAAGCTCACCGGTGACGGGGTGCAGCGCAGCCCCTTGCATATTGCGATTGCCCAGCGTCCATTTTTCGTGCAAGGCACCTGCTTGCCTTGTGTAGGGGTTGTTGGCCGGCACACGTCCGTCGTCATGCAGGCGAATGACCGAGCCGGCATGGTCGTCCAGTTTTTGGGCTCGTGCCTGATCACCCCGATCACCAAGCGTCAGGTACAGCATCCCAGCCGGGTCAATCACGATGCGCCCGCCGAAGTGATGACTTGAACGCGTTTTGGGCTGCATGCTGAACAGCACCCGCACCTCAGTCATGCGGTGGCCTTGCAACTTGCCGCGCGCCAAGGCCGTGCCCCAGCCGCCCGGTCCAGGCGCGTTGTAAGCCCAGTAAATCCAGCCATTTTGGGCGTACTGCGGATGCAAAACCACATCCAACAAACCACCCTGGCCTTGCGCCACGACCTCTGGCAGACCTTCAATCGGCTTGGGGTCCAATTTGAAATCCGGCCCCACCAGTCGCAAACGTCCGGCCCGTTCAGTGACCAGCATTCGCCCGTCCGGCAAAAAAGCCATGGACCAGGGGTTGTCCAGACCCGTCAACAAGCTAGTCACACGAAAAGCGTGTCTTTCGGAATTGATGACCGTCGACTTGTCCTGCGCCAAAGCGCTTAGGCCAGCGAAGCCAGCAATGAGCAGGACAAAGAGTGCTCGAACAGTTGGGAATGTCATGAGACGCGATGGTATCGGCAAGCTCAATGAGCCTCACTTTGCAGGGCTTTAAAGTCGACCCTCTTCCACGGCATGGCAAGCAATGCGTACGCCACCCAGCCATTGCAGCGCCGGTCGCTCGGCGCGGCAACGCTCATTGGCGTGCGGGCAACGCGGATGAAAGGTACAACCGCTGGGCGGATTCAGCGGGTTGGGCACTTCGCCCTGCACCGGGGTGCGGGCACGCCCGGTTTCGTGCATTTTGGGAATCGCGTCCAGCAGCATCTGGGTGTAGGGGTGGCGGGGTTGTGCAAACAGGGTTTGCTTGTCGGCCAACTCCACCAGACGGCCCAGGTACATCACGCCCACATGGTCGCTGACATGCCGCACCACCGCCAGATTGTGCGAAATGAACAGGTAGGTCAGGCCGCGCTGGCGTTGCAGGTCCTTCATGATGTTGAGCACCTGCGCCTGCACCGAAACATCCAGCGCGGAGGTGGGCTCATCGCACACCAGAAACTCCGGCTTGCTGGCCAGCGCGCGTGCAATCGAAATACGCTGACGCTGACCCCCGGAGAACTGGTGCGGGTACTTGAGCCGGTCCAGCGCACTCAGGCCGACCGACTCCAGCAACTCGTCGACCCGGCTGCGCAAGGCTACCCGCTCAGTGATCAGACCATGCTCATAAAGCGGCTCGCCCACAATGCTCTCGACCGTCCATCGCGGGTTCAGACTGGCGTAGGGGTCTTGAAAAATCATCTGGATGCGGCGGCGAAGCGCGCGCCCGGGCGGCGTTTCAAGCACCTTGTGAACATCCTGCCCGTCGAATTTCACATCCCCCCGGCTGGGTGAATACAAACCGACCAGCAAGCGCGCCACCGTGCTCTTGCCGCAACCCGACTCGCCCACCAGGGCCAGGGTTTTGCCTTTTCCAATCTCAAAGCTGACGCCGTCAACCGCGTGCAGCAGCAGGCGCGGCTTGCGCTCTATCACGCGGTTCAGCCAGGGCGCCGAGACGTCAAAGCTCTTGGCGATGTTGCTGACCTGAATCAGGGGTGGCGTTGCGGTCATGCCTGCCCTTCGTGCAACCAGCAGGCCGCCCGGCTGGCTCCGGCGTCCATGAGTTCAGGGCGTTGCTGCCGGCATTTTTCGATGCTGCGCATGCAGCGCGGGTTAAATGCACAGCCCGCAGGAATGGCGTTCAGCCGCGGCATCGTGCCATCGATTTGAAAGAGGTTTTCGCGGTCCTGGGTGATATCGGGTATGGCCGCCATCAGCCCGGCGGTGTAGGGGTGCGCCGAATGGTTAATGACATCGTGCACCTTGCCGATCTCAGCCACCCGGCCGGCGTACATGACGGCAACGCGGTCACAGGTCTCGGCAATCACGCCCATGTCATGGGTGATCAGCATCACCGCAGCGCCGCGCTCGCGGCACAGTTTTTTGAGCAAGCTGATGATCTGAGCCTGAATGGACACGTCCAGTGCGGTGGTCGGTTCGTCGGCCACGATCAAACGGGGCTCTGCGGCCAGCGCCAGCGCAATCACCACCCGCTGACGCATGCCGCCGCTGAACTGGTGCGGAAAATGGTCAATGCGCTGTTCAGCGGCAGGAATGCCGGTGTCCTGCAGCAAATCAATGGCCCGCCGCCTGGCCTGCGCGGCAGACATCGGCAAATGCGCCAGGATGGTTTCAGTCAGCTGCCGGCCAACACTGTAGAGCGGGTTCAGCGAGGTCAGCGGATCCTGAAAAATCGCCCCGATCTTGCGCCCGCGGATGGGCCGCATTTGATCAGACGACAAGTTATCGATGCGCTGGCCTTCCAGCAAAATTTCTCCGCTGACGATGCGCCCGGGCGGCTCCAGCAAGCCGATGATGGAAGCGCCGGTCAGCGACTTGCCGGCGCCCGACTCACCCACCACGCCCAGAATTTCACCCGGTGCGATGTCAAAGGAAATACCGTCCAGCGCCCGCAGTGTGCCGTGCCGGCCGGGAAACTCGACAACCAGGTTTTTCACCTGCAGCAGGCTGTTGTTCATACCGTCTCGGGGCTCCACTAGCGCAGACGCGGGTTGAGCGCATCGCGCAACCAGTCGCCCAGCAAATTAACACTCAGGGCAATCACCACCAGCATGGCGCCCGGGAAAACTGTGATCCACCACTCACCCGAAAAAAGGTAGTCGTTGCCAACGCGGATCAAAGTCCCCAGAGACGGCGCCGTTGGCGGCGAGCCCACGCCCAGAAATGACAGTGTGGCTTCTGTGAGGATGGCCGTGGCCACCTGAATGGTTGCCAGCACCAGCACGGGCCCGAGCACGTTGGGCAGCACATGGCGCGCCATGATGCGCACCGGTGCCACCCCGGTCACCCGGGCCGCCTGCACATATTCCTTGCCCCGCTCAACCATGGTGGAGCCGCGTACCGTGCGCGCATACTGCACCCAGCCTGTGAGCGAGATAGAAATGATCAACACGCCAAAGGCCAGCGATTCATCGGCATTTGGAAACATGGCCCGCCCCACACCAGCAATCAGCAAGGCCACCAGAATCGCGGGGAAGGAAAGCATCACATCGCACAAACGCATGATGAAGGCATCCAGTGCACCACCAAAAAACCCCGCAACCAAACCCAGACCAACACCCAGCGCCACCGACAGCAACACCGAAGCCAGACCCACCATCAGGGAGATGCGTGCGCCAAACATCAGCGCGGACAAAATATCGCGCCCCTGGTCATCGGTTCCAAGCAAATAGCTTGTCTTGCCGCCCTCTTGCCACACCGGTGGCAGCCGCGCGTCAGACAGCTCCAAGGTGGCCAGATCAAACGGGTTGTGCGGCGCCACCACGTTGGCGAACAAGGCGCAAAAAAGACAGGTAAAGGCCACCAGCGCCGCAGCCATCGCCACGGGGGAGTGGCGAAAGCTGTAGCCTATGTCTGTGTCGCCCATCCGGGCCAGCCAATTGCGCATGCGATACCTCAGGAGTGGTCGACGCGCAGGCGCGGATCAACGACAAAATAAAGCAGGTCCACCACCAGGTTGATCACCACAAAAATCAGGGCAATCAGGCACAGGTAGGCTGCCATCACGGGAATGTCGGCAAAGGTCACCGCCTGAATGAACAGCAGGCCCATGCCGGGCCACTGGAACACCGTCTCGGTGATGATGGCAAACGCGATCAGCGAGCCCAGTTGCAGGCCCGTGATGGTGATGACGGGCACCAGTGTGTTTTTCAGGGCGTGACCAAAGTGAATAACATTGCTGCTCAGGCCGCGGGCGCGGGCGAACTTGATGTAGTCGGTGCGCAGCACTTCCAGCATTTCGGCGCGCACCAGGCGCATGATCAGGGTCAGCTGGAACACCGCCAGCGTGATGGCGGGCAAGGTGATGTGGTGCCAGCCTTTGGCGGTTAACAATCCGGTGCTCCAAAACCCCAGTTGGGTCACCTCGCCGCGCCCAAAACTCGGAAACCAGCCCAGCAAGACCGCAAAGACCAATATCAGCAAAATGCCGATCAAAAAGGTCGGCAACGACACGCCCAGCAATGACACCATCATGAAGATCTGGCTGGTGAAAGTGCCTCGCTTGAGCGCGGCATACACGCCCATCGGAATGCCAATCGACAAAGCCATGACAGCGGCCACCAGCGCAAGCTCCAGTGTGGCCGGAAAACGCTCTGCCAGCAGCCCGGAGACTTTGACACCCTGGCGCAGGCTCAGGCCGAACTCACCCTGAACAGCGTTGAGCAAAAAATACCAGAACTGCACAAAGAAAGGCTGGTCCAGCCCCAGGTCGGCCCGCAGTTGTGCAATTTGCTCCGGCAAGGCGTCCTGGCCGAGCAGCGTCACCACCGGGTCACCCACATACTGAAACAGCATGAAGGCAATGAGCGCCACGCAGACCATCACCACAAGGGCTTGGATCAGGCGGCGGAGAATGAAAACGAACATCAGTGGTACTTCAACAAGATCAGCAGTGAGCCAATGCAAACCCCGCCCAGTGGGCGGGGTTTGCGCAAGGAAAGTCTGGCTTTAGTTGACCTTGATCAGACGCCAATCGAGCCGGTTGTCAGCGCGATGAATCACATCAATGTTCTTTTTCATGGCCCAGGGAATGATCTGGTTGTGCAGCGGTATGTGAGCCACTGTGTCATTTTGCAGTTGCAGACCCTCGGTGAGCAAGCGCTTGCGCACCGGCTGGTCGGTTTCGCTCTTGATGCGGTCGACGATGTAGTCCATGCGGGTGTTGCTGTAACGCCCGACGTTGTAGTTACCGTCACCGCCGGTGCCAACGCTGCGGGTCAGGGACTGCAGGCTGTAGAGCGCATCAAATGTCGGCACGCCCCAGCCGAGCATGTAGATACTGGCCTCATAACGCTGAATGAGCGGGAAATAAGTCACCAGAGGCAAGGTGCGCAGCTTGGCCTTGATGCCCGCCTTGGCCCACATGGCTGTCACGGCCTGGCAAATTTCTTCGTCATTGATGTAGCGGTTGTTGGGGCAGGCAAAGTCAACCTCAAAACCCTGCGGGTAACCCGCCTCAGTCAGCAGCCTGCGGGATTCGGCCAGATTGAAAGGATGGCGGCGATTGACTTCTTCGGTCCAGCCCGCAACCTGCGGCGCCACCAGCGCGCCAGTGACCTGGCTCATGCCGCGCATCGTCACTTTGTGAATGGCTTCAATATCGATCGCCTGGTAGAGCGCCTTGCGCACCTTCACGTCTTTGAGAGGGTTTTTGCCTTTCACGTTGGAGCCGGGCAACTCATCGCGGAACTGGTCCATGCCCAAAAAGATGGTGCGGTTTTCAACGCCGTCGATGACCTTCAGGTTCGCGCTGGCGCGCAGTCTGGCAAGGTCTTGCGGGCTGGGGTCCAGAATGAAGTCAATCTCACCCGACAGCATGGCCGCGGTGCGCGTATTTTCCTGCTTGATCGGGGTGTAAATAATCTCTGTGACATTGGTCTGTGCGCTGGCTGCACCCCACCAGGCGGGGTTGCGCACCAGCACCAGTTTCTGGTCGGGCTGCCACTCTTTGACCATGAACGGTCCGCTGCCCATGGCGTTGCGGTGGGCAAAGCTTTCGTCTTTGGTTCTGATGTCCTTGGGTTCCAGCGACTTGTTTTTGTCTGCCCAGGCCCGGCTCATGATGCGAAGCTCGGTCAGCTGGTTCAGCAAAACCGGGTTAGGGCCTTTCATCATGATGTCAACTGTGCTGTCATTGACTTTGACAACCTTGTCGATACCCTGGGTGTAGACCGCGTAGTTAGAGGTCTTTGCCATGGCGCGGGTCAGTGAAAACACCACGTCGTCAGCTGTCAACGTAGAGCCATCGCTGAACTTCACACCCGAGCGCAAGTTAAAGCGCCATTGCGTGCCGGACACCTCGCGCCAGGAAGTTGCCAGCAAAGGCTCTATCTTGAAGGTCTGGCTGTTGTAGTAAACCAGCGATTCATAAATGGCAGCATGAACGCCATTGCCCAGCGCATTGTTCTGAGAGTGAATGTCCAGCGTGGGAATGTCGCTGGCGCTGGACCATTTGAACGGCTTGGCGCTAGCAGCCAGCGGAAGAGCGGCCGCCAAAGCGGCAACGAGAAGTGTGGTTTTAAGGTTCATGATGATTTTCTTTAAAAAGTATGAATATGCCGCAAGCTGCACCCGTCTGTCACAAGGGTTTTCCTTAGTGGCTCTGTTCGCCATGATTCATGATGCAAGGTTCAAGAGCCTTGGAACACATAGACTATCACGCCTGTTGGTGGCAGATGATTGCCCAAAACCCGTGCCATACTTGGTTCCATACGGTTGACTTTCTCATCCGTTTTTTTATTTTGGAGCCTCATTGCAATGGCAAAACTTCCCGCACGCTACGACCACGTTGGCAGCTTTCTGCGCCCTGCTTACCTCCTGGAGGCCAGAGCCGATAAGGCTTCAGGAAAAATCTCGCCTGAGCAGCTGCGTGCCGTTGAAGATAAAGCCATCACTGAGATCGTGCAGTTCCAGCAAAGCGTGGGGCTCAAATCTATTACGGATGGCGAATTCCGCCGCACGTATTTCCATCTCGATTTTCTCGAGCAACTGGGCGGTGTCAAAGTGGGTGAAGTCACGCTCACCGTGGGTGCGGATGGCGTCGAGCATTTAGCGCCACCGGCAATTCACGTTGTGGACAAAGTCACCCATGCCAAGCAGATTCAATTGGCCGACTTCAAATACCTTCAATCGCAAGTCAGTGCGGGTCATACGCCCAAAGTCACCATTCCCTCGCCCACCATGCTGCACTTTCGTGGCGGGCGTGCAGGCATCAGCCGCACAGCCTACCCCGAGCTGGAGCCAGCGTTCTACGAAGACGTCGCCAAAGCTTATGGCGACGAGCTGCGAAGCTTGAGCGCCGCAGGTTGCAACTACGTGCAAATGGACGACACCAACTTGGCGTATTTGTGCGACGACAAAATGCGTGCGGCGGCACTTGGCCGTGGTGACGATCCCAATGAACTGGCCCATCGTTACGCCAACTTCATCAATTTAGTCGTCGCGCAAAAGCCCGCAGGCATGACGATGGCCATGCACCTGTGCCGTGGCAACTTCAAAAGCACGCATGCAGCCGCTGGCAACTACGAGCCCGTAGCCGAAGCGCTGCTGTCTGAAATGAATATCGACGCCTACTTTTTAGAATACGACGATGACCGCAGCGGCGACTTCCGTCCTTTGCGCTTTCTACCCAAAGGCAAGACCATGGTGCTGGGCCTGGTGACCACCAAGTTTGGTCAGATGGAGTCGAAAGACACGCTCAAGCGCCGCATTGACGAGGCCGCCAAATACGTACCGATGGAGCAGCTGGCACTCTCGCCGCAGTGCGGCTTTAGCTCCACCGTGCACGGCAACAACATTGCGGTGGAAGACCAAAAGAACAAATTACGCCTGGTGATTGAAACCGCTAACGAGGTTTGGGGCGATTCTTAATTTGGTACGCTAACACCTACAGCCTGACTCAGGCGCTAACGATTCGTTGAACGTAAGCACTCCATGACAAAGCCCCTGCCCGATACCGAACGCAAGTCCAATCTGTTGTTCGAGGCAGGTGCTCTGCTGCTGGCGGCCGCTGTGGCCACCGTCATGGTGCTGCACCTGCGGGCCGGCTCGGGCACAGCCCTCAAAGGCCCGCTGCCGCCCCCTAACGCCGAGGTGCTTGCCGGCCTGCCGCCCGAGACGCTTCAATCGGAGACCGCCGTTTTTGCCGGCGGCTGCTTTTGGGGTGTTCAGGCCGTTTTTCAGCACACCCGGGGCGTGCTGCAGGCGGTGGCAGGCTATGCCGGTGGCGAAGCCGGGCAAGCCAATTACCAGATGGTCAGCAGCGGTATCACCCGCCATGCCGAGGTTGTCAGCATCCGTTTTGACCCCCGGCAAATCAGCTACGCCCAACTGCTGCAAATCTTTTTTTCTGTCGCCCATGACCCGACCCAGCTGGACCGCCAGCATCCCGATGTGGGCCCGCAGTACCGCTCGGCAGTTTTTTACAAAGGCGCCGCACAGCAGCAGCAGCTTGAGCGCTACATCACACAGCTGGATGCAGCCGGGGTTCTGCCCGGCAAGATCGTCACCCAAGTCAGCCCCTTCACGGCCTTTTATGCCGCCGAAGCCGAACATCAGAACTACTTTGTGCGCAACCCGACAGCGCCTTATATCGTCGAGTATGACCAACCGCGGCTGGCCAGATTCAAGGCATGGCTGCCAGACTTTTACCGTGAACAAGCCGTTCTGGTTGATGCCGCCGGCGTGGCAGACGCCTTGGTCCGCTGACGCCGGCCGCCAATGCAAAAGCATTGATTCAAAAACCAGTTAAATCAGCCGCGGACTACAAGGGCCAGTGCTACTGGAAATGGGAGGTAGGTGCTATAAGACTGCGTGACTTTACGAGGGGTTCAAGACTTCAGGAATATCTCGTGAGCCGTGCAATATGCGAATGATGGTGACCTGCTCTGTCGTGGATTCAAAAAAGATCACGTAGTCGCCATGCGCGCATGATCGCAAGTCATCAGACAGCTCGGGCCGCCGCCGATAGCCCCCAGGGTTGAGACAAATCTTCTCGCAATGCGCACGCAACTCAGCCACAAAAGATCCGGCACGAACCGGATTGTCTTGTGCAATGTAGTCGCCGATCTCTTCAAGATCGTACGCCGCCAAAGGAGTGATCAGCAATTGCATCAGCGAGCTTGGCGAGTCGCCTGCTGTTCGTATTTAGCTTGTAATCGATCAAACACAGGTTCTGCCGCAAGTGCTGCGCCGCTGGCCTTACTTGCGGCGATATCATTTCTCAGCGCTTGGAGTTGGATGGCCTGCTGGCGCTCGGTATCCTCGAGTAAGCGCAGTCCAGCACGGACGACTTCACTGACATTGTTGTAGCGGCCGCTTGCAACTTGGTCGCGGATGAAAGTCTCAAAATGGGGGCTCAGGGCAACGCTGGTGGGCATGACGATCTCCTAATAGTTAATAACTATTATTATTTACAAGCCAACAAGCCTTGTCAAGATTGACCGGATGCCAGCAGCAAAGACTCATCTTCCAAGCTTCTGTGTAGAAACAGGGGAGGATTTTTTTGGGGGGGTTGAGACAAAAAAATACCCAAAAAATGGGGTACTTGGCGGAAAGGGTGTCTGAGACTCCGTATGTAGAGTCTTGGAGGGTTAGGGCATGCATTGCTAACACTTGACCCGCATTGCCGCGCCGCAGCCAAGGGAACTTCATTCGCAATAATCATTTTTGCGTGAAATCCCGCTCCTAAGACCCTACGCTCACAGCGCAGGGCTTGCTACCACATACCAAGCACCTGCTGGAGTAACAACTGTGGTAACCATTAGGAGAAAACCATGCGCCTAACAGACAAATCCATTCAGGAAAAAAATGTACCGGGACGCTATACGGACGACGAAACCAAGGGTCTACACCTCTGGGTAAAGGCCAATGGCCGAAAGTATTGGAATCTCCGGTACACCTTGGAGGGTAGCCGAAAAGGCCTTGGGCTGGGCGCTTACCCAGAGGTAAGCCTTAAACAAGCCCGTATCCGGGCAATAGAGCAACGCAACCTTATCAACAAAAGCGTTGACCCCATGCTTGTCAAAAATGTCCCCAAAGCCCCGGCATTGGTACCAGCAGGTCCCAAGTTTCAAGGTTTCGCGTTGGACTACATCGAGACAATGCGCCCGAAGTGGCGGAGTCAAAAGCACGGCGACCAGTGGGTGGCTACCGTAACCAACTACGCCTTCCCGGTCATCGGGGCCATGCCGCTGGCTGAGATTGACACCGAGCACGTACTGAACGTCCTCGAACCCATCTGGAGCATCAAGACTGAAACAGCCGTGCGACTGCGTGGGCGTATTGAGCGCATCCTGAGCGCCGCCATCACCCGCAAGCTGCGCCCAGCGGTCAACCCTGCACTGTGGAAGGGGCATCTGGAAAACTTGTTGCCGACACCTCGGTCTACCGACAAACACCATGAGGCGCTTCCTTACGGTGACGTTCCAGCCTTCATGTCACGCCTGCGTGAAATAGACGGCATCTCAGCCTTGGCGCTGGAATTCACCATCCTGAACGCTTCGCGGACGGGCGAGGTCTTGCTGGCGCTGCGCACAGAGGTGCAAGGAAATGTTTGGACTATTCCCGGTAATCGGATGAAGGCAGGTCGGCAGCACCAAGTCCCACTGTGCCAGCGGTCGCTAGATTTGATGCTGATTGCTCAAAGTCTGGAACCGAATAGCCAGTACTTGTTTTCCCGTAGTGGCAAGCCTCTGTCCAGCATGGCGATGTTGATGATGGCGCGTCGGATGCAAGCTGGTCTCACGGTGCACGGTTTTCGCAGCAGCTTCAGGGACTGGGTATCAGAGAAGACCGACCACAGCCCAGAGGTAGCGGAGATGGCTTTGGCGCACACCATCGGCAACAAAGTGGAGCAGGCATACCGAAGGGGTAACTTACTGGAGCGTCGACGCCACTTATTGCAAGAATGGGAGTCGTACTGCAACAGCAACAGCAGCACCGAGACAACTTAGCCGATTTAAAGCGTTGCACTAAGGAACAACCCATGGCCATCAAAAAAAACTTGAATAAGTCGAAATTAATAAGAGTAAAAAAACGTAGCACCCGTGACTCTTCACTACTTCACTTAATGTTCATACGCGATGCGATTGGGATGTTTCCGAGGTTGAAAAAAAATCGGGGCAAGTCAGCCACCAAGAGTTCTGTAAAAAGTCCAAAGTCAAAGCACGCTAAATTTAAGTTGGAAAATGCCCCCAACATAGAACAACTTGATGCATCGCAAATGATTGACAAGTTGTTCGAAAGACTAGAGGCTTACGATGCATTATTGGAAAAAATTGACCACCTCGCGCACAGCGCCCTTACCATCGTTGATGGGACACAGGTTGGAGGTCGCAAGCCCAGCTTAGAGGTCAAAACAATGGTAATGAAGTCGGCAATTGACCACCATAAAATAACGGGCAACTATCCTTCTGCCGCAAAACTATGCGAAATAGTGCGTCGAGATTTTTTTAAAAGTTCTCCCCAAAAATTCATCGATTTAGTTGCAAAAAAAATGAAAAAGGAGGAGGTGGCAACCCACAGAGTCAACCCAACATGGGATTACTGGAAGCGCATTGACGGCGTGGTTTCTAAAAAGACGATTAGCAACATTCTGTTTGAACTACGAAACGCCTCGACTTCTATTTAATTCGCAAAAAAGGTTCTTGCGTACATAACGCAAAATCGCACGACAAGATACGCTTCATTGTTAACTCATGGAGCGCCACGATGACCAATCCCGAGCGACTACTACGTATTGCGGAAGTCAGCCACTTCACATCTCTAGCAAAGTCCACCATCAACCTATGGGTTGCACAGGGAAAGTTTCCTAAGCCCATCACTTTGTCCCCAACCATCAAGGTTTGGAAAGGCCAGCAAATCAACGATTGGGTTGATTCGCTCACCCCTGAAATTGAGCAAGCAACCGAAGAGTCGGTGCTGACGCCGTCATGACCACACGTCGTCCGTACTCGACTAACTTTGAGTGGCATCTCGACACGACACTCGTTACGTGGCTTAAAGGTCTCGCAAAGTGTAGTTTGGGGGTCACTATCAGTTTTGGCACAGGTCGTGGCTCTGTGGCGACAAGCCCAACTTATCGCATGGTTGAAGAAATATTGCGTAAGGGCATCAGACGGGTCAACTCCCTCTGCTACCGAAATTGCGCAAAGCGTAAGGGCTGCTCAATTGGCGCAGTCACAGTGATTGAAGGCAGATGCACGTTCGAGCGTATACACGCTCACATTGGCTTTGAACCACCGCCTGACATGTCATTTAAACAGTTCAGCAGGCTCGTGGACAGAGCTTTCAAGCGTTCCAAATGGATTGAGCAGCGCCCACATGTCAAAGAGTGCCGGAGCCAAGACTGGGTTAACTACATGTTGAAGTTGGGGCAGGAGGCACTTGTGCCGTCCTGCTGCTTTGCGGCCAAGCACCGAGTTGCTTAAGCCTCTTCAGACCTTGTGTCGTTGGGTGCCGCGTAATCAAGTTGAGATGCCTTGATTGCGTGACTGTGCCTGACTCCAGCCCAGAAGGCGGTTCGGTTACTTAAACGTGGGGTGGCTTTGTGAGATATGGGAACACTTGTGGCGCGTATGCGAGAAGCACTGGTAAGCCTTGCCAAGCCAAAGCCTTGACCAACGGAAGATGCAAAAATCACGGCGGCATGAGCACTGGCCCAAAGACCCCAGAGGGCCGTAAAGCCATTGCCGAAGCCACGCGCCAAAGAATGGCCTCTGGAGGGCGTATGAGGGTCTTGAAGGGCTTTTATCGCTGGCTTGATGGTGGAGGCAAGGAGATGCTCTCTAGGCTTGCCACAAGGCGTGAGAAGCGTAAGCGATGAGAGCGAATGGTACTAGACTCTGCGGCCCTGCATCGCAGTTTTTAGGCAACGCGCATAGTTTTCAAAAGCAACTGCGCGGATGACTTTTTCCTCAATACCTTTTTTGCTGAGGGCTTCAACAACTTTTCGTAAATCTGACAGTTGATTGATGACCGCCCCCTGTGGCAAGCCATCTTGGTCACTTCCGAACATGACATGGTCTGCCCCAATCAAATTAACCATGCGAATAATTTCTGCGGCATAACCATCTATTCCGCCGCCAAACGTAGGCCCAAGTGCCCACAGGCCAACTGCCCCACCGGAATCTGCGATTCTCTTAGCATCCTTAAGCCCCAGTGCGCGAGAGCCATAGCCAGAAGCCGTCCAACTGCTTGGTGTGCCCGTGATGTAACTATGCGACCAGATCATGGGTGCTTTGGAAACAGCCAAAGCGTGTCCAATAGATTCGGATGTGGAATGAGCTAAGTCAACCAAAATACCCTGCTGATTTAATACGCCGACCAACTCCTTGCCAAAGGAAGTTAGACCACCATGTTCGGGTCGTTCTGTTTGTATATCGCCTACCGGGTTTTTGATGTAATGAACTAATTGCACATGACGGATGCCGTCGTCGTATGCCCTCCCAAGAGAATCCAATGAACCTTCAAGGAAGTCAGCGCCCTCTGAGGTCAGACACACGTAAGGTTCACCCGTGGCGGCCTGTTGTAAGTCCTCAACTCTTTTGACGACCTTGACCCCGTTTACGCTCAAGGCCCGCAATGCACCCCCAAGTTGACGGTCAAAAGAAGCCCTTAAGTCGCCTTTGTTTGCAGTGCGGACTTGACAAATACCCCCTGAACAGATTCCAAGAAAAGGGCCGTCTGGTACTACCGTCCATGAAAGCAAACTGATGCCTGAATCTTTCATCAATTGCCCTAGGACTAATATGCTTTCAGTATTGCGCCTTAACAAGCCCAAATGATTGTGAGCATCAGCGATAGGTATCAAGCCCTGTCCGAAATTTGCAGTGGGTAAAGCCGCGATAAACGTGCCAGCAAGGAATGACCTTCTTTTCATAATTTGCCTTTTTCATGTATCCAAAGAACCCAAAATTTAACACCCAAACAGTAAGCACGAGATCATTTCAATTTTCACACGCATCGCGCACGCGTACATGACCGCGACATGGGGTGCTTAGGCTACTGCGCCAGACTTTCAAGACCAGTATCGTGCGCGTGCGCGTCATGGGGTATCTAGGCTGACTCTTTGGATGAGGTGTGCAGCCGCTGATCGCTCACCCCGGGTGGTGAGTGCGAGTGTTTGGCGCCCAGCCAGTTGCGCATGGCCAGCACCTCGGTGGCCTTGAGCGTCGAGCCGTTTTCAACATGCAAAGCGGCGTTGACGCTCGGCCACGCTTACCCATTAAGGGACAGGTTTATCGTTCACCCATCGCCCGGTGTAAACCACTTCGCCAGATGGCCCTAAAAGAGTTCCTTGACCGTGATAGTTGTCGTCCTTGAACTCACCCACGTACTTTTCACCACTGGGGAAAGTGTACTGGCATTAGGAGTCACCCCCTCAAAAGCCGAACTGATGCGTCTGCTTGAGGTTGACTTCAAAAGTGCGACTAACAGCAGCTTTAGCTTGCTGGGTGCTGCCCTCAGCCCAAAGGCGTGAATAGCTGCTGAACCCGCTAGGTAGTTGGCAACACTATTCGCGCACGCGTCATGCCCGTGTCATGGTGTTATTGCGTCGCCACCGACATCACTTGCCGATTATTTGGGGCTGAAATAGCCACGTTCGCACCAATATTCAACTGTTACACCGGGTTGCGACTGGAACAACTTTTTGGCAACCTCACAATTCCCACGGTTGTACTCAGCTCCATCCGCAGCATCCATGGTTGCAACATGAAGGCGCCAAGTTTTACCACCCACGACGGCACTACTTCTGTAGAGCGTGTACACGTCTTTTGAGTCAACTCTTGACGGTTGTGCCACGACTGAAATACTGCAAACTAATAGTGTTGCGACAAACAGAATTCGGCTTAGTTGCTGTTCAAAGGAAAGGGGCACAGTAATCATTGGTGGCTAATAGGACGGCGGCGAATTGGTAGCAAATATGGATCATTGAGGTAAAAAGTTAGTTGACTCGCAGCGCGATGTTCGACTAGTGACAGTTCCAGCAATACATTGGGTCGCGCAGGACTTGGAGAGTCCACCTTCCGTTACACAGACCGAATTTGTCTTTAAACACAAAGAGATTTCTTGTCCAGCTAGTTCGACATCATCTGTGCCGCTTTTGAACGCTATCAACAAACCTTCCACCTTCAAATATGGAGTGCGTGGTATCAAGTAATTTCTTAGTCTTTTCAAGTTAGGAAGTTTTTCGATTTTCATCGTTTCAAGAAAGGGTTCACCAGTGCTTGCACTCTCCCAATTTTGAAGCTGCTTTTGGATTACCGCGGAGCAATACGAGGCGAGTAGATCGACTTGATTCGGTAGTTGCCGGTCGGCATGGGCACTAGTCCCCAGAAGGGCAGCGACAAGGATCAAGCACTTAATGACAACCTTTTCCATGTAGCTCTCCTGTTCTCGATGCATAGCTTGCGCGAAATTAAATCTTGAATCATCTGAACCTCGTCGCCATCAAGCTCGAGTGTGTAACAGTGAGTTGTCATGCGCCATCCCGACGTACTTGTCGCCATTTTCGTAGGTGGCCGTACCCCGACCGTCGGCTTTGCCATCTATGAACTCACCGATGTACTTGCTGCCACTGCTGAAGGTCGTAGTGCCAAAACAATTTGTCAAATTTGACACATCACCCAGACGAGAAGGCAAAGAGCTTTGCACAAATGCGCTGCCTGCCAATTTCGTCGCCTTGAGTTCAGTTTCAAGGCGCTGGGCGGTCGTAACTTTAAGTTGTTCTTGCTGTGCAAGCTGGATTTTCAGCTTCTATTAAATGAACGTGAAGGAGACATCATATTGCCTATGTTAGCCAAAGGCGCTGACATGGGGTCGTTGCTCAAAACTTTCTCGATAGTTCATTTGTGATTGGAGAACACTCTCCCGCATATATTGCAGTCCTCCCGATTTCTCTCATGGTGTGAGTAACTTGAAAATTTCCTGTGTCGCGATTTATCAGGAGTGATGTGAAAGGATTTATGGCGGTGATGTCAGCTTCGCTAATTTTTGGGTCGAAGTACAGGTCTAAGAGCCGATCCTTGGATACACGGTCGCGATACAGGCTGATTGATTTGATGTCTGAGTTAACAACCACGATGAAACGATGAGTGTCCTTTGGGTGCATGGCTGATAACTGCGAGGTCGGCGCAATCTTTCCAACGCACAATAAATTTGGAAATGGTTCGCCATGCGCACTCAACACAGCACAGGTTAAAACTAAGGCGACAGCTAATCTAAGCAACCTTCACCCAAAATTTAAAAGAGATTTCGTTACTGGCACACCATAGTTCCGGGGCTGTAGCCCGGCGCGGGTTGACATGTTCGTAAATTGCTGGTGGTAGGCGAAAGAAGTCTTTGCGCTTCTTGAAACAACTGACGCTGACGGCGACTCTCTATCTCATTTTGTGCTGCGGAGTAATACTCAGCCCTTTGTAGATCAAGCGTCAACTCTTGAGTAATTTGTCTCATATCGTTCTGCATATCTTCAGACGAAGTGATTTCACCTCGATCATATTTCGCAAACAATCTATGCATTTTTGTGAGTGCAGTGAGTGATGGCGCTTTACCGGGGTCATCGTCAGACAGCCCAGAGCTGAGTCGCGTGTAAAGCTGGCTTGCGCATTGGGCTTTGTTTCCCTTGGGTGTGCTTGTCAAGCACGCTTTCATATTCTGCATTGCAACATCTATCTGTCGACCGCTAAGAGTTGCAGTGTTTGAGCCTCCTCTGCTTGCACAGCCAGCAGCAAAGATCAGTGTGATCAGGCAGAGGAAAATTCCAGAACTTCGGACAAAGCGTGTTGAAATCATAACGGCTCCTTTTGGGTATTTTATCCCGTGGTGTTCTGTCCATCAAATTTAGAACATTCGGTGATGGCAAAACCTTCACCCAAACACGCCGGAAATCGAACACTCGTCAAGCTCGGAGGTGCCATCAGAACAGCACGACAGGAGCTTGGACTTTCACAAGAGGCTTTAGCCGAAGATGCTGAATTTGATCGGTCGTATATGGGGGGCGTAGAGCGAGGTGAACACAATCTAACCCTTATGGGCCTCACAAAAATTGCTAAGGCCTTGCATACCAAGCCATCGGCGTTGCTTGATCAAGCAGGTTTTTGAATTTCACCTTACCCACCTCTAAGGGAGGCAGAGGGCCTGTTATCAGTAGTGCACGGCAGACATGCGGCATACACCTACTCCCTGCCTAGAATGCAGAGGTCACAATCATAACCACAGGTAGTGTTGACCTAAAGGTTCAAGATCAAAACAGTCATGAATATTAGGTTCAAGGATGCCCGAACACATCATCATCAATGATGAGACCTACGTCTATGAGTGCCTTAACTGCGGGTTCAAAAGTGAACCGCCGTGGATGACCCCTCCCCCAGACATCGCCCAAGATGCTAGAGACTATTTCATTGCCGAACATAAGGACTGCCCAGCCCATGCGTAAGAAACCCGTCGCTGCGCCGCCAATGCAGAACAAACCGTTCACCGTCCCGCCCTAGCAACCATCACAGTTTCAGATTGACAACATGCGACCTTGGGGCACCAGCAAATTGCTGGCAAAGATGATCGCAAAGGTCTACGATGGGTTGGGAATGATGAGTAATTCTCGCAAAGTTAGATGGTGGTATTTTTGTTGATCCTCGTGGCATCGCACTAAAGTAACGATCCGCACTAAGCAAATCCTGCATAAATCATCTCGATGAACTGCTCTATGAGATACGTCTAGTGAATTGGTGACATGTCACGTCTAGCCAGAAATGGCAAAGGGGTGGGTCACCATCTCAACCACGTCCGGGAACCGCCTAATGCCCTAAGGACTTCCAAGCCCACGCTTTTGATGCCAGCAATGGCAGAAAACTCCAGTGACGTGCTTTGCTGAATGAAAAACAGCCTCCAAGGAGGCCGAATCAGAAGCGCTGTGGTAACGATTGTGGTAATTTGACTACCAATAGGCTGCAAACCAGCATAAAACCTATTGACTTGGCGGAGAGGGTGGGATTCGAACCCACGGTACCTTGCGGTACGCCTGATTTCGAGTCAGGTACATTCGACCACTCTGCCACCTCTCCTGTGAATCGAGCCGTGATTCTATCAGCTTGAAACGGCGCGCACGCTGCGGCTGGCACGACAACCTGGGAGTCTTATGTCCTGTTGTGTTCTCGCATTTCGCCTGCGGACCCGTCGCGTTGGATGGTGTGCCGGTGTCTGGATGACTGCATTGACTGCACTTTTGGCGGGCTGCGCCAGCCCGCCAGTGTCCGCGCCGGTAGTCGCGCCGGCACCGGCACCGGTAGCGGCACCCGAACCAGCTCCGGTGATGGTGCTGCCGCCCGCACCCGTAGCACCACCACCTGCGCCCGTCGCCGTAGAGCCTGCGCCGCGGGCTGTCTCTACCGCCACCACGCCGCGGGCTTACCGGCAGTACGGCGCCAAGCATCTTTACGGCTTGAACTCAGAGCGCGTTTACCGGGGTCGAATGCCGCCCATGCTCTACGCCGTAGCGGTGCTCAATGTGGAGCTGGACCCGCAAGGCCATGTGATCGGGCTGGACTGGATGCGGGCGCCTCGCCACGCGCCTGAGGTGATGCGCGAGATAGAGCGCACTATCAGGCAGGCTTCTCCGTTTCCGGCCCCGGTGCGCATGGGCCGGGTGGTTTACACCGACACTTGGCTGTGGCATTCAAGCGGCAAGTTTCAGCTCGACACCCTGACCGAAGGCCAGGACTGAACGCTCACCGGCGGTTTAACTGCCGCGGTAAGTGGAGTAGCTCCACGGGCTGGCCAGCAGCGGGACATGGTAGTGGGCGCTAGCATCGGCCACGCCAAAGTCCAGGCTGACCTTGTTCAAAAACGGCGGCTCGGGCAGCTGGACCCCGCGTGATTTGAAATAGCCCGCCACATCAAACACCAGCCGGTATGTGCCTGTGCGCAAGCTGGCGTTGTCATACAGCGGGCCGTCGGGGTTGCGGCCATCGGCGTTCAGCACAAAGCGCTTGACCAGGGTGCTGGTTTCACCCAGCGTGGTGTGCAGTTCTACCGCCATGCCGGCAGCCGGCGTGCCGTGCATGGTGTCCAGTACGTGTGTGCTCAAGCCCATAGTCAATCCTTGTTCGGGTGGTGGGCGCTGGCCGCCCGGGCAAGCCAGCGTTTGGTTTACCAAAAGTGTATACAAAATATAGCTTTCGGCTATTATCGGCCGATGGAATCGTCCACCACCCATGCCATCGTCGAAGCGCTGACCAAGGCCATCGTCGAGCACCGCCTGCACCCCGGCACCAAACTGGCAGAGCAAAAACTGGCAGACCACTTTGGGGTGTCGCGCACGCTGGTGCGGCAGGCGCTGTTTCAGCTGTCGCAAAACCGTTTGATACGGCTGGAGCCGGCGCGCGGCGCTTTTGTGGCGGCGCCCTCCGTCGACGAGGCCAAGCAGGTGTTTGCCGTGCGCCGCATGCTGGAGGCCGAAATGACGCGCGCCTTTGTGCGCGAAAGCACGCCGGCGCGTATCAAAACGCTCAAAGACCACGTGGCGCGCGAACAAGCCGCGGTAGACAGCGCCGACGTGTCCAGCCGCAATGAACTGCTGGGCGACTTTCATGTGCGCATGGCCGAGCTCATGGGCAACACGGTGCTGGCGCAAATGCTGGGCGAGCTGATCTCACGCTGCGCCCTCATCACGCTCATGTACCAGTCCAGCGCGGCTGCGGCGCACTCGCATGAAGAGCATGCGCTGATCGTCAAGGCGCTGGCCGCCCGCGACGAAGACACCGCCGTGCAGCTGATGAACGACCACCTCTTGCATGTCGAAGCCAACCTGACCTTTGACCGCAAGGTGCCGTCCAACGACATCTCGATGGCCTTGTCTTAAAGCGCCAATTTTTAAAACCCGAAGCCACCCCCATGACTTACGACGCCACCGCCCCCTACCCACGCGACCTCGTTGGCTACGGCCGCAACCCGCCGCATCCGCAGTGGCCGGGGCAAGCGCGCGTGGCCTTGCAGTTTGTGCTGAACTATGAAGAAGGCGGCGAGAACGCCGTGCTGCACGGTGACGGCGGCTCTGAGCAGTTTTTGTCTGAAATGTTCAACCCGCCCAGCTTCACTGAGCGGCACATGAGTATGGAAGGCATTTACGAATACGGCTCGCGCGTGGGCGTGTGGCGCATCCTGCGCGAGTTTGAAAAGCGCGGCCTGCCGCTCACTGTGTTCGGCGTCGGCATGGCCTTGCAGCGCCACCCTGAACTCACCGCCGCTTTTGTCGAACTCGGCCACGAGATCGCCTGCCACGGCTGGCGCTGGATCAGCTACCAGAACCTGGACGAAGCCACCGAGCGCGAGCACATGCGCTTGGGTCTGGACGCCATTGAAAAGCTCACCGGTAAGCGCCCGCTGGGCTGGTACACCGGACGCGACAGTCCGCAAACCCGCCGCCTGGTGGCTGACGATGGCGGGCTGCTGTATGACAGCGACTACTACGGCGACGACCTGCCCTTCTGGATGAAAGTCAAGCGCAGCGACGGCACTGTGGTGCCGCGCCTGGTGGTGCCCTACACGCTGGACACCAACGACATGCGCTTTGCTTTGCCGCAAGGTTTTGCGCAAGCTGAAGACTTTTATATTTACCTGCGCGACAGCTTTGACGCGCTTTACGCAGAAGGCGACCCGAACGGGCAGAACGCACCTAAGATGATGAGCATCGGCATGCACTGCCGCCTGCTCGGCCGGCCCGGCCGCCTGGTGGCGCTGCAGCGCTTTTTAGACCACGTGGCCAAGCACGACAAGGTCTGGGTCTGCCGCCGCGTGGACATTGCGCGCCACTGGCAAGCCACGCACCCTTTCAAAGCAGCCTGAAGCGCCAAGGAAAAAAGCATGAGCTTGACGATAGACCAGATTAACAGCGCCACGCATGCCGAGGCCATCAAGCTGCTCGATGGCATTTACGAACACTCGCCCTGGGTGGCCGACCAGGCATTGGCCGCACGCCCCTTCAAGTCACTGACCGACCTCAAACTGCAAATGGCCCGCGTGCTGCAAGCCGCCAGCAAAGACGCGCAGATCAAGCTCATTCAAGCACACCCCGAGCTGGCCGGCAAAGCCATGGTGAGCAAGAGCCTGACGGCCGAGTCCAGCAACGAGCAAAGCAAAGCGGGCCTCACGCAATGCACGCCCGAAGAGTTTGCCGTCATCCAGCAGCTCAATTCCGACTACAACGCCAAGTTCGGCTTTCCTTTCATTCTGGCGGTGCGCGGCCCGCGTGGCTTGGGGCTGAACAAGCAGCAAATCATTGAGACTTTTTCAAGGCGGCTGCATGGCCACCCCGAGTTTGAGCGGCAGGAGTGCCTGCGCAACATCAACCGCATTGCAGAAATCCGGCTCAACGACAAGTTCGGCTACGAGCCGATGCTGGGCAATCAGCTGTGGGACTGGCAGGAAGAGCTCAGCGCCTTCAGCGACCCGGGCTATGCCGACAAAGGCCAGCTCACCGTCACCTACCTGACCGAGGCACACCGCGCCTGCGCGCAAGCCATCGTGAACAGCATGCGCGACTGCGGCTTTGATGACGTGAGCATCGACGCAGTGGGCAACGTGGTCGGCATCTACCGCGCCGCAAACGCAAGCGCTAAAACTCTGATGACCGGCTCGCACTACGACACGGTGCGTAACGGCGGCAAGTACGACGGACGGCTGGGCATCTTCACGCCCATGGCTTGCGTGCGCGAGCTGCACCGTCAGGGCAAGCGTCTGCCCTTTCACTTTGAAGTGATGGCTTTTGCTGAAGAAGAAGGCCAGCGCTACAAGGCCACCTTTTTGGGCTCGGGCGCGCTGATCGGCGACTTCAAGCCCGAATGGCTGGAGCAGAAAGACGCCGATGGCATCACCATGCGCCAGGCCATGGCACATGCAGGCCTGAACGTTGACGACATACCGAAGCTGCAGCGCCAACCGGCCGACTACCTGGGCTTTGTGGAATTACATATTGAACAAGGCCCGGTGCTCAACGAGCTGGACATGCCGCTGGGCATCGTCACGTCAATCAACGGCAGCATACGCATGCAGTGCGAGATCATCGGCACCGCCAGCCACGCCGGCACCACGCCCATGGACCGGCGCGCCGACGCGGCCACCGCGCTGGCCGAACTGGCTTTGTATGTAGAGCAACGCGCTCTCAGAGACGGTGACTCGGTGGCCACCATCGGCATGCTGCAAGTGCCCAACGGCTCGGTCAATGTGGTGCCGGGGCGCTGCTTGTTTTCGCTGGACATGCGCGCGCCGGTCAATGCACAGCGTGACGCGCTGGCAGCCGACATCCTGGCAGCCTTGCAACGCATTTGCGAGCGGCGCGGCTTGCGTTACACGGCCGAAGAAAGCATGCGCGCCGCCGCTGCGCCCAGCGCGCCGGCCTGGCAAGCCCGCTGGGAGACGGCTGTCAGTTCACTCGGCCTGCCGCTGCACCGCATGCCCAGTGGCGCCGGCCATGACGCCATGAAGCTGCACGAAATCATGCCGCAAGCCATGCTGTTTGTGCGCGGCCAGAACTCGGGCATCAGCCACAACCCGCTTGAATCGAGCACCAACGACGACATGCAACTGGCGGCTGACGCCTTCATGCATTTGCTGACCCACCTTGACCCCTCTGGACACTGAAAACATGAGCACAAACTACGCCCCACTCGACGCATGGATCGACGCCCACTTTGACGAACAGGTGAAGTTCCTGCAAGAACTCATCCGCGTGCCCACCGACACACCGCCCGGCAACAACACACCGCACGCGCTGCGCGCCGCAGAACTGATCGAGGCCATGGGCCTGCCGGTTGAAAAACACGAAGTGCCGCAAGCCGCCGTGCTGGCAGCGGGCCTGGAAAGCATCACCAACCTGGTGGCGCGCCGCCACTACGGCTCCGGTGGCCGCACCATCGCGCTGAACGCGCACGGCGACGTGGTGCCGCCCGGCGAAGGCTGGACCAAAAACCCCTATGGCGGCGAGATTGAAGCCGGCAAGATTTACGGCCGCGCCGCTGCAGTGAGCAAATGCGATTTTTCGACCTTCACCTTTGCGGTTCGCGCGCTTGAAGCCGTGGCCAAACCCAAGCAAGGCGGCATCGAGCTGGTGTTCACGTATGACGAAGAATTCGGCGGCGAAGTCGGCCCGGCCTGGTTGCTGGAAAACAAAATCATCCACCCCGACCTGGTGATTGCCGCAGGCTTTAGCTACCAGGTGATCACCGCGCACAACGGCTGCCTGCAAATGGAGCTCACGGTGCACGGCAAGATGGCCCACGCCGCCGTGCCGCACACCGGCATCGACGCACTGCAAGGCGCCAACCGCATCCTGACGGCGCTGTACGCGCAAAACGCGCTCTACAAAAACATCACATCCAAAGTTGAGGGCATCACCCACCCTTACCTGAATGTCGGCTTTATTTCAGGCGGCACCAACACCAATGTGGTGCCCGGCAAAGTCACGCTCAAGCTGGACCGCCGCATGATCCCCGAAGAAGACCCGGTGGCCGTGGAAGCCAGCATACGAGCCGTGATTGCCGCGGCTGTGGCCGACTTCAACCAGGGCCGCGCCGACGACGGCATTCATGTGGACGTGCGCCGCATGCTGCTGTCCAAAGCCCTCAAGCCCCTGCCCGGCAACAAGCCCCTGGCCGAAGCCCTGCAACGCAATGCCACCGAGTTGTTCAAAGAAACCATCCCGGCCTGCGGCACGCCGCTCTACACCGACGTGCGCATCTTCGGCGAAGCCGGCATTCCGGGCGTGCTTTACGGCGCCGGCCCGCGCACCGTGCTTGAGTCCCACGCCAAACGCGCAGACGAACGCCTGGACCTGGAAGACCTGCGCCGCGCCACCAAAGTGATTGCGCGCAGCCTGCATGACTTGCTGGGCTGAAAAAACAGCTCTAAAACCCGCATTCCCTCATCCGACCATGGGGTTTATGCTGATTTTTTGTATGGATTAGGTGTATACACTTTGGCTCACAAAACCTTGAACCACGTACATCTTCTCAACCAAGCCCCTGGAATTGGGCTTATTTCAGGGTATGTCCGAACAATTTTCCAAGCGGTCCGGTCTTCTAGCAGGGCAAGCTGACCGAGAATAGAAGGCTGAACTGGCATAAGCGGCCAACTGGCACATTTATTGCAAAAGTTTTTACTCCTCACTTTTAACTGGAAGTACCCATGAAAACTCGCACTTTCCTCCAAACAACATTGGCACTGGCCGCCGTACTGACCATGGGCGCTGCCCAAGCGCAATCCACGCCCATCAAGTTTCAGCTGGACTGGCGCTTTGAAGGCCCTGCCGCCCTGTTCCTGACGCCCTTGGCCAAAGGCTATTTCAAAGATGAAAAGCTTGACGTGACAGTGGACGCCGGCAACGGCTCCGGCGGCGCGGTGACCCGCGTGGCCTCCGGCACTTACGACATGGGCTTTGCCGACCTGGCTTCGCTCATGGAGTTTCATGCCAACAACCCTGACGCACCTAATAAGCCTGTGGCTGTGATGGTGGTCTACAACAACACACCCGCATCGGTCATGTCGCTCAAAAAGACCGGCATCAAAACCCCGGCCGACCTGAACGGCAAAAAACTCGGCGCCCCCGGCTTTGACGCAGGCCGCCGCGCTTTCCCGATTTTCTCCAAAGCCAACAACGTCAGCTCTGTGCAGTGGATCTCCATGGACCCGCCGCTGCGCGAAACCATGCTGGCCCGCGGTGACGTGGACGCCATCACCGGCTTCACCTTCACCTCGCTGCTCAACCTGGAAGCGCGTGGCGTCAAAGCTGAAGACGTCGCCATCCTGCCCTACGCAGACTTTGGCGTGAAGCTCTACGGCAACGTTGTCATCGTCTCGCCCAAGCTGATCAAAGAAAACCCGGCCGCCATCAAGTCGTTCTTGAAAGCCTTCGCCAAAGGCGCCAAAGATGTGATGGCCAACCCGGCTGCCGCTATCAACGACGTCAAGGCACGTGACGGCATCTTGAACGTGCCCCTCGAAACACGCCGCCTGCAATTGGCCATTGACACCGTCATCAACAGCCCCGACGCCCGCGCCGAAGGCTTTGGCCAGCTCAAAGGCCCGCGCCTGGCGCTGATGGCTTCGCAAGTGTCTGACGCCTTTGGCACCAAGACGCGCGTCAACCCCGACGCCGTCTGGAACGGCAGCTTTTTGCCCACCGCGGCAGAGCTGAACGTGCTGCCAGCCAAGCGCTAAAACCGGCCCGCCTGACTTGGCTTGACTCCCAGGGCCGGCATTCTTTCAAAAAAGAGTGCCGGCCCTTTTTTACGAAAAAACCACCTTGACTTCACCCACATCCCCCGCCAGCTTTGTTGAGTTTCAAGACGTCTGGCTTGCCTACAACGAAGAGTTGCTGGCGCAGCAAAACTTCGCGGTTGAAGCCATTGACCTGCAAGTGCGGCAGGGCGAGTTCATCGCCATCGTCGGGCCTTCGGGCTGCGGCAAGTCCACCTTCATGAAGCTCACCACCGGGCTGAAGATGCCGTCCAAAGGCCGCATCACCATTGACGGCGCGCCCGTTACCGGCCCCTTGAAGATTTCGGGCATGGCTTTTCAGGCCCCTTCACTGCTACCCTGGCGCACCACGGTAGACAACGTGCTGCTGCCGCTGGAGATCGTCGAGCCCTACCGCAGCAACTTCAAAGCCAAGCGCGCCGAGTATGAAGATCGCTCCCGCAAGCTACTGCAAAAAGTCGGACTGGCTGGTTATGAAGACAAGTTTCCCTGGCAACTGTCAGGCGGCATGCAGCAGCGCGTGAGCATTTGCCGCGCGCTCATACACGAACCCAAAATGCTGCTGCTTGACGAGCCCTTTGGCGCGCTTGATGCGTTTACCCGCGAAGAGCTGTGGTGCATCTTGCGCGACCTCTGGACTGAGCAGCGCTTCAACGTCATTTTGGTCACGCACGATTTGCGCGAGTCGGTCTTTTTGGCCGACACGGTGTATGTCATGAGCAAGAGCCCCGGACGCTTTGTGGTCAAACGCGAGATCGACCTGCCGCGACCGCGCGACCTGGAAGTGACCTACTCCAAAGAGTTTTCAGACATCGTTCACGAGTTGCGCGGCCACATTGGCGCCATTCGCAACACCGGCGTGGCCCAGGCCGCCGCCGCACAAGCTAGCGCAGACAAGGCAGGTACCGCATGATTTCCAAACAAGTTGAGCGCTGGTCGCCACTGGTCTTGCTCTTGGTGCTGGTGGCACTGTGGCAAGGCGTGTGCGTGCTGTTCGCTATTCCGGAGTTCATCTTTCCGGCGCCCACGCAAATTGCGCAGGCCATGAGCGAGTTCTCAGGCCCCATTGCAGAAGCCGCCTGGAAAACCTTCTGGGTCACCATGGTCGGCTTTGGCATCTCCATTGTGGTCGGTGTGCTGCTGGGCTTTTTGGTGGGTTCTTCGCGCCTGGCCTACGCTGCGGTTTATCCGCTGCTGGTGGCCTTTAACGCCGTGCCCAAGGCCGCCATCGTGCCCATCCTGATCGTCTGGTTCGGCATCGGTGTCGGCCCCGGCATTTTGACGGCCTTCCTCATCTCGTTTTTCCCGATCACCGTCAACATGGCCACCGGCCTGGCCACGCTAGAGCCCGAACTCGAAGACGTGCTGCGCGTGCTGGGCGCCAAACGCATGGACGTGCTGATGAAAGTCGGCCTGCCCCGCTCCATGCCCTTCTTTTACGGCTCGCTCAAAATCTCCATCACGCTGGCCTTTGTCGGCACCGTGCTGGCCGAAATGACGGCCGGTGACTCCGGCATCGGCTACCTCATGCAAAGCGCCGGCTCCCAGCAACGCCTGGCCCTGGCCTTCGCCGGTCTGGTCGTCATCGGCGCCATGGCGATGCTGATGTACGAGCTGTTCAGCGCGGTCGAAAAACACACCACGGCCTGGGCGCATCGGGGTTCTCAGGGGCATTGAGGGACGGCTGAACATGCCTTGACCTTAGTGGTTGTGAAGTGAATAATGCACTGTATTACACATGCATAGGAGTGACACACCATGACCGCCAGAACCATCAACGTGCGTCTGCCCGAGGCGCTTTACGAGCAGATTGAAGCGTTGGCCAAGGCCACCGCAAGGACCAAAAGCTTCCTGGCCATTGATGCACTGACCCACTATGTGCAAAGTGAGTCCTGGCAAATTCACGACATTCACGAAGGCATCAAGGAAGCTGATGCAGGCGAATTTGCCACCGACGAGCAGGTCAAAGCGGTATTCGATAAATACGGCGCTTGACGCATGCCGATCAAGTGGACCAAAACGGCGCTTGCATCTGTTGATGAAATCGCAGGCTACATTGCCAAAGACAACCCGTCCCGCGCCGCCAGTTTTGTGCTGGAGTTGCAGAGCGCGGTGACCAAACTACAGTCCCATTCGGGCATGGGCCGGGCTGGTCGTGTTCCCGGCACGCGTGAGCTGGTCCTTCACAAGAACTACATCGCCATCTACCGCGTGCGTGGCGATGACGTTGAAATTTTGAGATTGCATCACGCAGCCCGGAATCTATGACGAATCGAGTCCTCTTCTGTAGCGGACTTTTTGACGTCAAATCAAACCGCCTATTGCGAAAAGCCAGCACAGCTCTGACGTAAGCCATCCGTAGCTGATGCCTTGCGCGGGGCAAAGGCTGCAGCGGCAGCACGTAAACTGCTCAGCCATGACATGGCACGCTTCACTGGAACTTGACTACACGCTGAGCGCTGGGCGCACGGTGGCGCATCACCGCCACCAAGGGCCGCTGCGCATCTTGCAAAGCCTTTACCCCGAGGGGGATGCCGTGTGCCACAACGTGCTGGTGCACCCGCCGGGCGGGCTGGTGGGCGGTGACACGCTGGACATCCAAGCGACAGTGGCCACAGGCGCGCACGCTCTGGTGACCACGCCGGGGGCGACGCGCTTTTACCGCTCGCTGGGCGAGCTGGCTTTGCAGCGCGCGCATGTGACGCTGGCGGCCGGTGCAAGGCTGGAATGGCTGCCGCTGGAAGCGCTGTGCTACAGCGGCTGCCTGGCAGAAAACCGGCTGACCATGGACCTGGCACCCGGCGCAGAGATGATGGGCTGGGACGTCACCGCGCTGGGTCTGCCCAACGCCGGCCTGCCCTTTGCCGAGGGCAGCTTTTGCCAGCACATTGAGCTGCCCGGTGTGTGGCTGGAGCGGGCCCGGCTGAACGCACACGATGACTTGCTGCTGAACAACCCGCTGGGCCTGGGCGGCCAGCGCTGCATGGCGACGCTGTTTTTGGTGGCGGGTAGCAAGCTCGACAAAGCGCGCCGGCAAGCGGCGCTGGACATTGCCCGCGACTTGCTGCAGGGCCACGCGCTGGAGGCCAGCGCAGGCGCCACCAGCCCCGACGCCCAAGTGGTGGTGCTGCGTGTGCTGACACCGGTGGTGGAGCCGGCGATGGACCTGCTCAAGCTGGTGTGGCGGGCCTGGCGCAAAGCGCTGTGGCAGCTGGAGGCGCCCAACCCGCGTATATGGTCAGCTTGAGGGGTCAGCTTGTGGGGTCGGGTTGAGGCGACAATCCATGTTTTGTGCAACTACCGATTCGAGAGCTTCATGAAGATCGACAAAAACTCCGCCGTCACCCTGCGTTTCAAAGTCACGGACAGCCTGGGCAGGGTGGTTGAAGAAAGCAACGAGCCCATGGTTTACCTGCACGGCGGCTATGGCAACACGCTGCCCAAGATTGAAGAGGCGCTGGACGGCCAGGAGACTGGTTACAAGGTGACGCTGGCGCTGAGCGCGGCCGATGCTTTTGGCCTGCGTGACGAGAACCTGATGCAGACCATTCCCAAGAGCCAGTTTCCGCCGGGCGTGAAGGTGGGCGGCCAACTGGAAGGCCGTGGCGAAGACGGCCGGGCTCAGGCTTTCACCGTGGTCAAGATCAAAGGCGACACCGTGATCCTGGACGGCAACCATCCGCTGGCGGGCAAGGACTTGCGCTTTGCACTGGCGGTGATGGATGTGCGCCAGGCGTCTGAAGAAGAGATCGCGCACGGCCACGTGCACGGCGAGCACGGCCACCACCACTGAAAAAACAGCCGGGGCGGAGCAGCCCTGGCGCAGCGGCTACGGGCCTCCAGGCTTTAGATGGCCACCAACTGGCGCACCCCATTGGCCTGCATGTCTTGGCCCTGACCGCGGGCAATGAACTCGCCGCGCTCCATCACCAGGTAGTCGTCGGCCAGTTCTTCGGCAAAGTCGTAGTACTGCTCCACCAGCAAGATCGCCATGTCGCCCCGGTCGGCCAGCATGCGGATGACGCGGCCGATGTCTTTGATGATGCTGGGCTGAATGCCTTCGGTCGGCTCGTCCAAAATCAGCAGCTTGGGCTGCGCCGCCAGTGCCCGCGCAATCGCCAGCTGCTGCTGCTGCCCGCCCGACAAATCACCGCCGCGCCGGTGCAGCATTTGCTTGAGCACCGGAAACAACTCGTACAACTCGGCCGGAATCGGCGTGTTGGCGCTTTTGTAGGCCAGGCCCATGCGCAGATTTTCTTCCACGGTGAGGCGCGCAAAAATCTCGCGACCCTGAGGCACAAAGCCAATGCCGGCGCGGGCGCGTTCGTAAGGCGTGGCGTTGTGAATAGGCTGGCCGTCAAACTCGATGCTGCCGGTCTTGATGGGCACCAGACCCATGAGCGACTTGAGCAGCGTGGTTTTGCCCACGCCGTTGCGGCCCAGCAGCACAGTGACTTTGCCCATCTGCGTTTGCAAGCTGACGTCACGCAGGATGTGCGAGCCGCCGTAGTACTGGTTGATGTTGTTGACGTTCAGCATGGTGTGTAGGGCTCAACGGCCAAGATAAACCTCGATCACGCGTTCGTCGGCTTGTACTTTGTCTAGCGTGCCCTGGGCCAGTACCGAGCCGTCGCACAGTACGGTGACGATGTCGGAAATGCTGCGGATGAAGTTCATGTCGTGCTCAACCACCAGCAGCGAATGTTTGCCTTTGAGCGTTAAAAAAAGCTCGGCGGTGCGCTCGGTTTCTTCGTCGGTCATGCCGGCCACGGGTTCGTCGAGCAGAAGCAGTTTGGGGTCTTGCATCAGCAGCATGCCGATCTCTAGCCACTGTTTTTGGCCGTGGCTCAGGGTGCCGGCAAGGCGGCCCACGCTGTTTGCGAGTTGGATGGTGACCAGGGTTTCAGACAAGCGGTCGCTTTGCGCCGAGTCCAGCCTGAAGAACATGCTGGACTTGACGCCCTTGTTGGTCTTGAGCGCGAGCTCCAGGTTTTCAAACACCGTGAGTTGCTCAAAGACCGTGGGCTTTTGGAACTTGCGACCAATGCCCATTTGGGCGATTTCGGCTTCTTTGTAGCGCAGCAGGTCGATGGTGCTGCCAAAGAAAACCCGGCCTTCGTCGGGCCGGGTTTTGCCGGTGATGATGTCCATCATGGTGGTTTTGCCCGCACCGTTGGGGCCGATGATGCAGCGCAACTCGCCGGGCGCAATGTCCAGGCTGAGCTTGTTGATGGCCTTGAATCCGTCAAAGCTGACGCTGACGTCTTCCAGATACAGAATGCGGCCGTGCGTGAGATCGACCACGCCTTCGGGCTTGGCGATGCGGCCGGTGCTGGCGTTGCGCCCGCCCGACTCGGTGTCGGGGCTGGCCTTGGCCATGGCCGCCATGCGCTGCTCTATGCGGCGCGCGCCTTGTTCAAGCAGGTCGGGGGTCATTTGGAGCCCCTCCATTTTTTGATCAGCCCGAGCACGCCGTTGGGTAAAAACAAAGTGACGGCAATGAACAGCGTGCCTAAAAAGTACAGCCAGAACTCGGGGTAAGCAACAGTGAGCCAACTCTTGGCGCCGTTGACGATGAAAGCACCGACGATGGGCCCGATGAGTGTGGCGCGCCCGCCGACGGCGGCCCAGATGGCGATCTCAATCGAGTTGGCGGGGCTCATTTCGCCGGGGTTGATGATGCCGACCTGCGGCACATACAGCGCGCCGGCCACGCCGCACATCACGGCAGAAATAACCCAGATGGTGAGCTTGTAGCCCAGCGGGTTGTAACCGGAGAACATGACGCGGCTTTCCGCATCACGAATGGCTTGCAGCACGCGGCCGAACTTGCTTTGCACCAGCCACCTGGCAAACAAAAAGAACCCGAGCAGCGTCAGGCCCGTCAGCACAAACAGCGTCATGCGCATGTTGGGCGTGGCAATCGGCAAGTCCAGAATGCGCTTGAAATCCGTGAAGCCGTTGTTGCCGCCAAAGCCGGTTTCATTGCGGAAAAACAGCAGCATGGCGGCAAAAGTCAAAGCCTGCGTGATGATGGAAAAGTAAACGCCCTTGATGCGCGAGCGAAAGGCGAAGTAACCAAATACAAAGGCCACCAGCCCCGGTACCAGCACAATCAACAACAAGGTAGCGATAAAGCTGTCTGAAAAAGTCCAGTGCCAGGGCAAGACTTTCCAGTCGAGAAAGACCATGAAGTCGGGCAAGGTGCTTTTGTAGTTGCCGTCCAGGCCGATCTGGCGCATGAGGTACATGCCCATGACATAACCGCCGATGGCAAAAAACAAACCATGGCCCAACGACAAAATGCCGGTGTAGCCCCAGATCAAGTCCATGGCGAGCGCGCAGATGGCGTAGCACATGATCTTGCCCAGCAACGCCACGGCATAGGTGCTCATGTGGTACGGGCTGCTTTGAGGCAGCCACAAATTCAGCAGCGGGGCCACGGCGCAAACCGCAATCAGCGCGAGCATGAAAAAACTCCAGCCGGTGCGCGTGAGCAGTGGCGCCTTAGAAGGAAGCTCCACCGACTGGTAGGCGGTCAGTGAGTTAGGAGGGTTGCTTGGATGGTTCATGACTCAGGCCTCCGCAGAGCGGCCTTTCATGGCAAAAATGCCTTGCGGGCGTTTCTGAATAAAGATGATGATGAGCACGAGCACGGCAATTTTGGCCAGCACAGCGCCGGTCCAGCCTTCGAGAAATTTATTCAAAATGCCCAGCCCCAAAGCAGCGTAGACAGTGCCTGCGAGTTGACCGACACCGCCCAGCACCACCACCATGAAGGCGTCCACGATATAGCCTTGCCCGAGGTCGGGCCCGACATTGCCCACCTGGCTGAGCGCACAGCCGGCCAGGCCGGCGATGCCCGAGCCCAAAGCAAAAGCATAGGTGTCCACGCGCGCGGTGTTCACACCCATGCAAGAGGCAATGGGACGGTTTTGCGTGACGCCGCGCACAAACAAACCCAGGCGCGTGCGGCTGATCAACCAGGCCATGCCCAGCAGCACGGCAATCGCAAAGCCGATGATGACCAGACGGTTGTAAGGCAGTGACACATTGCCCAGCACCTGCACGCCGCCGCTCATCCACACGGGGTTCTCAACGCCGACGTTTTGCGCGCCGAAGATGCTGCGCACCAGTTGTTGCAGCATCAGGCTGATGCCCCAGGTGGCCAACAGGGTTTCGAGCGGGCGGCCGTAGAGAAAGCGGATGATGCCGCGCTCCAGCGCAGCACCCATGAGCGCAGCGGCCATGAAGGCCACCGGCACCGCGGCCAGCAGGTACCAGTCAAACAGGCCGGGCAGGAATTTTTGAAATACGCCCTGCACCACATAGGTGGCGTAAGCGCCGATCATCATCAGCTCGCCGTGCGCCATGTTGATGACGCCCATGAGGCCGTAGGTGATGGCCAGGCCGAGCGCGACCAGCAACAAAATGGAACCCAGGCTGATGCCGCTGAAAACGGCGGCAAGCTTGTCACCCCAGGCCAGCGTGGCTTCAACCGAGCGCAATGAAGACTGCAAAGCGGCTTTGACTTGCGCATCAGTTTCAGACTTCAAGCGCTCCAGCAAGACGGTCTTGGTGCTGGGGTCGCCGCTGGCTGCCAGCAGGCCGGCAGCTTGCAGGCGCTTGGCCTTGTCGCTGCTGCCCAGCAAAATGGCGGCCCGCAGCAGCTCAAGCTGGCTTTTGAGCGCCGGCACCGTCTCGGCCTCATAGGCTTTTTCGATCAGGGGCAGACGCGCCTCGTCGTTGTCGCCCGCCAGAGTCTTGATGGCTTGCCGGCGGCGTTTTTCATCCTTAGAAAACAGCGCCAGCGCGGCGAGTACGTTGTCGAGTTCGCCGCGCATCAGGTTGTTGTTGATCACGTCCTCGGCATCGGCCGGCAAGGGCACTTCGGCGCCGGTCACGGGGTCTATGGCCTTGCTGCCCTGAACCACCAGCACCTGGCCGCCAGAAGTCTTGACGGCGTCGTCGGCCAGCGCCTGAATGAAGGCGGCCGTTTTGTCGTCGGGCGCAGCCGCCGCTTTGGCCAGAGCTTGCACGCGCGACTCGGTGTCGCCGATCGCCATGCCCTTGACTTGCTCTGCCGTCAGGGCATGCGCAGCCCCGATGCACCAATAGAGGATGGACACAAAAAAGATGCGCACCAATGTTGAGCGCGTGAGGTGTGAAATAGAGCTATCTTTGTGCATAGGTGTTCGGGAAAGAGTCTTTAGCGTGTGCTTGTTCAGAAAAAAAGCACATGCTGTAAATTCCTTGAGCGAGATTGCACCGAAGATGTGCAAGAAGCAGGCCACCGCGAGCTAAGTCGGGGATGGCCCCTCAGTTAAAAAGCCGCACCTCCTTCTTTCGAACAAGGTGCGGCTGCTACCTGAAACAGGCTTAGCGTTTCAAGCCTTACTTTTTCACTGGCTCGTCAGGCTTCTTGGCGTTGCCTTCGATGAACGGGCTCCATGGCTTGGCTTTCACCGGGCCGGGTGTCTTCCACACCACGTTGAACTGGCCGTCAGCCTTGATTTCGCCGATGAAGACGGATTTGTGCAGGTGGTGGTTTTTCTCGTCCATCTTGGAGACGATGCCAGACGGTGCCTTGAAAGTCTGGCCGGCCATGGCGGCGATGACTTTGTCGGTGTCTGTGGACTTGGCTTTTTCAACCGCTTGCTTCCACATGTTGATACCGATGTAGGTCGCTTCCATCGGGTCGTTGGTCAAAGGCTTGTCCTTGTGACCGGCGATGCCCTTGGCTTTGGCGTAAGCGCCCCATTTTTTGATGAACTCGTCGTTGGCCGGGTTCTTGATCGACTGGAAGTAGTTCCAGGCGGCCAGGTGACCGACCAGTGGCTTGGTGTCCACGCCGCGCAGTTCTTCTTCGCCCACGGAGAAGGCCACCACAGGCACGTCTTTGGCTTTGAGGCCGGCGTTGCCGAGTTCTTTGTAGAAAGGCACGTTGGAGTCACCGTTGATGGTGGAAACAACTGCGGTTTTGCCACCGGCGGAGAATTTCTTCACGTCAGCCACGATGGTTTGGTAGTCCGAGTGACCAAACGGCGTGTATTTCTCGTCGATGTCGCTGTCTTTCACGCCTTTGCTTTTGAGGTAAGCGCGCAGGATTTTGTTGGTGGTGCGTGGGTACACATAGTCAGTGCCCAGCAGAACCCAACGCTTGGCGGCGCCGCCTTCTTTGCTCATCAGGTAGTCCACAGCGGGGATGGCCTGCTGGTTGGGGGCTGCACCTGTGTAGAACACGTTTTTGGAGAGCTCTTCACCTTCGTACTGAACGGGGTAGAACAGCAGGCCGTTCATTTCTTCAACAACGGGCAACACCGACTTGCGGGACACGGAAGTCCAGCAGCCGAAGATCACGGAGACTTTGTCCTGGCCGAGCAGTTGCTTGGTTTTTTCAGCGAACAGGGGCCAGTTGGAGGCCGGGTCCACGATGACGGGCTCGAGCTTCTTGCCCATGACGCCGCCTTTGGCATTGATCTCGTCAATGGCCATCAGCACGGTGTCTTTGAGCACAGTCTCGGAAATGGCCATGGTGCCAGACAGGCTGTGCAAAATGCCGACCTTGATGGTGCCGGCGCCTTGGGCGAAGGCCGACAGAGCGGACAGGCCCGTCAGGGCGACGGCGGCGGTGAGTGCCTTGAGGGTAAAACGACGTTGCATGTGATGCTTCTCCGGGTGGGTTGAATGGGTTTTTCGCTGGGATCAAGCCGCTTAAAGAGACTTTTACTCAGCGATGAACCGATTCTGGAGAAGGATGTGCAGGCTGGAAATACGCCGGGTGGCGTACATTAGTGTGCCGCCATGCAGGGCCGGCTGCCGGGCGCTGCGTTTAGTCGGGTCTGTCTTCAGACGCAGACTCGTTGGCCTGCGAGGCGCTCAAGCCGTCACGGCTGATGGCAAACAAATCCCATGCCGCCATGAACATGGCCGCGATGACCGGGCCGATCACAAAGCCGTTGAGCCCGAACAACGCCATGCCGCCAATGGTGGAAAGCAGCACCAGGTAGTCGGGCATTTTGGTGTCTTTACCCACTAGCAAAGGCCGCATGAGGTTGTCCACCAGGCCAATCACCAGCACGCCAAAAGCGGCCAGCACCACACCCTCAAACAATTGACCAGTGACAAGAAAGTAAACCGCTACCGGCAGCCAGACCAGGGCGGCGCCCACGGCGGGCACCAGTGACAAAAATGCCATCACGGTGCCCCAAAGAACAGGGGCATGAATATCGAGCAACCAAAAAATCAAGCCACCCAGAGCGCCCTGCATCATGGCCACGGCGATATTGCCCTTGACGGTGGCCCGGATGACGGTGGTGAACTTGCCGGCCAAATCGCGCTTGACATGCGCTTGCAAGGGCAGCTGGCGGTTCATGCGGGCGACCAGGGATGCGCCGTCACGCAAAAAGAAAAACAGCACATACAGCATGATGCCAAAGCTGACCAAAAACTCAAACGTGTTTTGCCCGATGCCCAGCGCCTGGGTGGCCAGAAACTGGCTGGCGCGGCTCAGTCCGGAGCTCAGGCGCTCTTGAATCAAGGCCGCGTCAGTCAGCCCGAAACGGGTCAACAGGCCGTGCACCCACTCGGGCAACAAGCCGTAAAAATCCTGCAAGTAGCGGCTGAAGCTGGCTTTTTCTGTCTGCAAATTGCTGAACAGCAAATTGGCTTCCTGTACCAGCATGGCGCTGACCAGGCTCAAGGGCAGGATGACCAGCAACAAGATGATCGTCAAAGTCAACAGCGCAGAAAGGTTAAAACGCCCCGGCAAGAGACGCAATAAGCGGGCATACACCGCATAAAATAAAATCGCCATCACCCCAGCCCAGAAAACCGCGCCGTAAAAGGGAGAGAGCAACCATACAAAAGCCGCGCTGACGAAGAGCAACAAGTAAAGGAAGAACTTGTCCTCAAACGATGCAGGCGGCTGGGGCTTGGATGGTTTCATGGCGGTGCTCAAGGTTAGCAAAAGGCGAGAGCAGATGAGCCCCGGGCAGCGCCGCGCAGCAGACGCAGCACGCCAAAGGCAAAAAGGGTCAGCGCGCCGGAGGCGGACGCACCGAACCTGTGGGCGCACGGCCGGCAATGTGCCGGAATGTGATGCGGCCCTTGCTCAGGTCGTAAGGCGAGAGCTCCAGCGACACCTGGTCACCCGCCAGAATGCGGATGTGGTTTTTGCGCATCTTGCCGGAGGTGTAAGCGATCAGCTTGTGGCCGTTGTCCAGCGTGACTCGAAAGCGCGAGTCGGGCAGAACCTCTTCCACCAGGCCGTGCATTTCAATCAGTTCTTCTTTTGCCATGGCTCGTCTCCTTCAGGATGAATACAAAAAGATCGCTTGCGGTGCCGGTATCAGGCGTGGGCGGCGGTGTTGCGCTCGCCGATCCAGGCCATTGCATGCGCGGTGGCGTAATGCAAGGCAGCAGGTGCATTGTCGAACAAGGTGGAAAAGCGTGACACGCGGTCGTGCGTGGCGCTGCCTTTGCCGGAACGGATGGACACCGAGGCGGCAAAGCCGCCGTCGTCGAGCTGGGTTGCCACTGGCGAGACCCGGTACTTGCCCACCTCGATGGGATGGAGATGATGATTCATAAACAGTGCGGTGCCCCAGCTTGGGCCGGGCACACATAAAAGGGAAAACAAACGACTTGCAAGCAAGCCAAGGGTTCCGGTCTCCGGATGGGGCCGGAAAAGGCCGGATTTAGGCACCGCTTGGGAAGTCTTAGCTAGGAAAATAGAACAGTGCTGGCAAGGTTCAGGGCTGTGTGGGCGCTGAAAACACTGTGAAGTCCGGGCTCTGAGAAGCGCCGCGCTCTTGGGGTCAGACCACTTCAAGATTTGAATTTGGAAAGGCTTGTCACAAAAAGCTGTGCGATACCGAAGCTGCCATTGTAACGGATATGGCCGGCTGGGACCGGTTAATTCTGAAACTGCGGGTGCAACTGCTTGATACGGCTCATGGCCATGCCGGCGGCGGCGGTGCGGGTTTCCACGCCCAGCTTGGCAAAAACGCGCTCCAGGTGCTTTTTAACCGTCATCGGGCTGGTGCCCAGAATGTCGCCGATGTCGCGGTTGATCTTGCCCTTGACCACCCAGTACAAGACTTCGGCCTCGCGCGCGGTGAGCTTGAAACTCAGGCTCATGGCCTGGATGACGGTTTCGTCGGACTCCTCGCGCATGATGATCAGCCAGTCGT